>JABJGE010000071.1 GCA_018662405.1 Campylobacteraceae bacterium | reverse complement strand
ATGATTTCATAACCTAATGCTACTAATTCTTTAGCAAAATTTTCAACACCACTTTTATCACTTACGCTTATTAATGCTCTCATTATAAATCCTGCTCAATTACTTCTTGGAATTTATTAAAGTAAATATCACTAATTCCATTTAGTTTTTTATATAAATTATTTACACTTAGAATATCTCCACCAGTTTTACCAGCAGATACATATGTAATACCCATTGATGATGCTAGCTTATCAAATGCTTCAATATTTTCTGGCTTAATCTCTACAATTGCTCTACTTAATGATTCAGAGAAAATATCTTGATCATCTTCAAGTGCAATTCTAATATCACAACCAATATTTCCAATTACTGACATTTTTGCAGCTGCTATTGCTATACCACCAACATTAACATCCTTAGCAGATTCTAATAAGTTAGCTTTATTTGCATCAATAACAGTATCCCAAAGTTTTAATTCTTTGTCAAAATCAACTTCTGGGTGTGTTCCTGCAACTTTTCCATAAAGTTCTTTCATTAATAAAGATCCACCAAATTCACTATAAGTATCACCTAAAATACAAATATAGTTACCTTCTGCTTGGAAGTGACTTGGTAGAACATTATTCATATCATCATTTACACCAACAGTTGCCATTGCAGGAGTAGGGAATACACCAACACCATTTGTTTCATTGTATAAAGATACATTACCACCGATAATTGGTGTATTTAATTCTTTACAAGCAGCTTTGATACCGTCACAAGCTTTCATAAATTGCCACATTACTTCTGGATCTTCTGGGTTACCAAAGTTAAGACAATCTGTAGCAGCTAAAGGACGAGCTCCTGTCATTGCTACATTTCTTCCTGCTTCCATTACAGCTGCTGCTGCTCCAAGCTCTGGATTGATGTAACAAAGTCTAGTATTACAATCAGCAGACATAGCTAATGCTTTACCATTTTCTTTAATTCTAATTACAGAACCATCAAGTTTACCTGGTCCTTTAATAGTATTTGTTTGTACCATTGAATCATATTGATCGTAAATCCATGATTTATCTACAATTTCAATAGAACTCCACATTTTATCAAATATAGTTTGATCTGCAAATTGTTTATCCAATGTAATATCTTCAATAGTTTCTAGATATGCAGGTTTTGCTACAGGTCTATCTAATACTGGTGCTTCTTCTGAAAGTGGTTGAATTGGAATATCGGCACATTTTTCACCATGCCAGAATAATTCCATATTTCCTGTATCTGTAACTTCTCCAATTACAGCAACACTAAGTTCCCATTTTTCAAAGATATCAATTACAGCTTGTTCACAACCTTTTTTAGCACAAATAAGCATTCTTTCTTGAGATTCTGAAAGCATAAAGTCATAAGGAGTCATTCCTTCTTCTCTTGCTGGAACTTTATCTAAGTCCATTTTCATTCCAGATCCAGATCTTCCTGCCATCTCAAATGATGATGAAGTAAGTCCAGCAGCACCCATATCTTGAATACCAATAATTAAATCTTCTTTGAATAATTCTAAACAAGCTTCAAGTAAAAGTTTTTCAGTAAATGGATCTCCAACTTGAACAGTTGGTCTTTTTGATTCATTATCTTCAGTAAATGCTGCAGAACTCATTACTGCACCACCAAGACCATCACGACCTGTTTTAGATCCAACATACATTACTGGATTTCCAATACCTTCAGCAACACCAAGGAAAATTTCATCAGATTTTGCAAGTCCGAGGTTAAATGCATTTACAAGGTTATTACCAGCATAACATTCTTCAAAATTTGTTTGCCCACCAATAGTTGGAACACCCATACAGTTACCATATCCACCAATACCAGCAACAACACCTCTTAATAAATGTCTATGCTTTTTAGCTGTCTGGCTATCTCCATCAATATTAGCAAATTGAATTAAGTTCATTGATGCAATTGGTCTTGCACCCATTGTAAATACATCTCTCATAATTCCACCAACACCAGTTGCAGCACCTTGATAAGGTTCTATAAAACTAGGGTGATTATGTGATTCCATTTTGAATACTGCAGCATAACCATCACCAATATCAATAACTCCAGCATTTTCACCTGGTCCTTGGATTACCCATGGAGCTTTTGTTGGAAAACCTTTTAAGTACTTTGTAGATGATTTGTATGAACAATGTTCAGACCACATAGCCGAGATAATACCAATCTCTGTATAGTTAGGCTCTCTACCTAAAATTTTAACAGTATTGTCATATTCTTCGTGTGTCATTGAATGAGCTAATGCAATTTCTAATGGAGTTTGTTGTGACATATTTATTTACCTTGTTTTAATATATTTCGCGATTATATCGTAATGTTATTTTATGTATGCTTTAATAATTTTTTGATCTTCAATTGGTCTATCACCAGCTCTTCTACCTGTAGTTTGTACATTTTCTAGTTTATTTACAGTTGAATATGTATCATTAATTACATAACCAAAAATAGTGTGTCTACCATTTAGCCATGGTGTTTTTACTGTTGTAATAAAAAATTGACTACCATTTGTTTTTGGTCCAGAATTTGCCATAGCTAAAATACCTTTTTTATTAAAAAGTGCTTGTGAATTAAATTCATCTTCAAATGGAGCTCCCCAAACTGATTGACCACCACGGCCTGTACCAGTAGGATCTCCACCTTGAATCATAAATTGTTTTATAATTCTATGAAAAATAATACCATTATAATATCCATCTTTGATATGTGTCATAAAGTTTTCAACAGCTTTTGGAGCAAAGTCAGGTCT
>JABJGE010000040.1 GCA_018662405.1 Campylobacteraceae bacterium | reverse complement strand
TATAATGTATTACCACAAAGCGTATCAACACTTAATGATGCATTTAAAGATGGTATAGTATATGCTAGATTAAGATCAAATACTTTTTATTGGGATTGGGGCAAAGAAACTTCAAATGACCATAAACTTATGGGAATTGGTGGAAGTATAATTTATAAAACAGCTCCACTTAATGGATTTTCTTTAACTACAGGATTTTATACATCACAAGTACCAGGTTTTATGCAAATGGATATTACTGAGGTAGGAGACGCAAAAGCAGGAAAAGATACGTTTAGTAGAAATAACGGGAATGATGGATTAAGTGTAATTGGCCAAGCATATCTTGAAGCTAATAGAGGCAAGACTACAGCTAAAATAGGTCGTCAATTAGTACATACTGTATTTACAGCATCAAATGATACAAAGATGATACCAAATACATTTGATGGTATTACAATGATTAATAAATCTTTACCAAAGACTACAATTAGTGCTGCATATCTTACAGCTCAAAAGCTAAGAGATCATACATCAAGTCATGATGTACTTGCATATGATGGATGGAATGAAAATGATGATAGTGGTGTTAATAAATCTCTAACTACAACTGAAATAGGTACTAATAATAAATTATTAATAGCAAGTATCACTACAAAAGCTCATAAGAATCATACTCATAAACTAAGTATTGCGTCAGTTCCAGATGTATTAACTACAGCTATTTGGGAAACAAACTACACATTTAAATTAAATAATGGATTAAAAGTTATTCCAGCAATTAGATATATCAATCAACAAGATAATCTAAATAGTACAAACAATGTAGCAAACTTAAAAGTTAATACTACAGGATACACAAATCCAACAAGTTTAGATGCTGGTGCTTTTATGGCAAAAATTGATATTAAAAAAGATGCTTGGAAGTTAAGACTTGGTTATTCTAAAATAGATGATAAAGCAGATTTAGTAACTCCATGGAGAGGATTTCCTACAGGTGGATATACAAGAGCAATGGCACAATATAACTGGTATGCAAATACTAAGACATATATGATTAGAGCTGATTATGACTTTGGAAAAGCAGGAATAGCTAAAGACCTTACTGGATTAATTAGATATGCTGTACAAGATTTTGATAATTCAAAACCAGGGGTACAAGCAGATAGTAATGTAATACATTTTGATATTGCTAAAAAATTATCGAGTGATATGTATATAAAACTAAGAGTTGGTCTAGTTGATGCAAAAAAAAATACACTTGATATTAATGGTGATCTTAAATCTGATGTATCATACAATGAATACAGACTTGAATTAAATTATTTATTTTAGAATAGAAGTATGAATTTAGTAGCATTACAATTTCAAACAGATGATACAAACTATAAAGCTAATCTTGATAAGCTTGTATCCTTAGTTAATAAAGCACAAGAAGAGGATTTTATAGTAGCACCTGAGCTTTGTCTTACAGGATACTCATATGACCATCTTAAAGATGCTGCAAATTTTTCAATAGATGCAATAGATACAATTAAAAAACTATCAAAAAATAAAAAGATCTCCCTTACTCTTACTTTGTTTAATAAGTTATCTAATAAATTTACGAATACATTACATATATTTCATAAAGGTCAAATAGTTTATACACAAGATAAATCTATGCTGTTTACTCTCAATGATGAAGATAAATATTTTCAAGCTGGAAATACGGATGACTTTAAGATTATTGAGATAGATGGTCTAACAATAGCTTCATTAATATGCTTTGAGCTAAGGTTTTTAAATTTATGGGAAAAGTTTAAAGGTGCTGATATTATCATAGTTCCATCTATGTGGGGAATACTACGAAAACAAAATTTTGAATCACTTACAAATTCTTTGGCTATTATGAATCAATGTTATGTAGTAGCAAGTGATAGTAGTAATGATACAATGGCAAGTAGTAGCGGAATAATTACTCCATTTGGAGATGAAGTACGAGATGATAACAAAGAGTTAATCTCTATGCTTTATGATAAAAAAGAGATTAGAAAAATGAGAAGATACCTAAATATAGGTATCTAATATAATTTAGTCTTCTATTCTTATCATAGCTATATTTCCATCTACAAAATCAAGTGATTCAATAGCATTCATAGCCTCTTTTATATCTTTTTCGTTACAAGTATGAGTTGATAATAAAAGATTCGCATGAGTATCATTCAGTGGTTTTTGAAGCATAGTTTCAATTGAAATATTTTTATCTCCAAGTATTTTTGCAACTTGAGATAATACTCCACTTTTATCTTGAACTTTAATTCTTAAATAATATTTTGTTTCAATATCATCTTTTGATGCTAAAGTAAGACCATCTTCTAATGCTCTTGTATACCCAAGCATTGGTGAACCTTTTCCTCTTCTTGCTATATCTACAATATTTGCAATTACAGCACTAGCAGTTACATCACCACCAGCTCCTGCTCCATAGTATAAAGTTTCTCCAACTTTATCTCCTACAACAGATACACCATTCATAACACCATCAATTTTTGCAATCATTTGTGTATTTGGGATAAGTACAGAATGTACTCTTAATTCAACTTTATTCCCTTTTTTCTTAGCAATACCAAGAAGTTTTAGAGAATAATTAAATTCTTTTGCATATGCAATATCTTCTGATGCTATATTTTCAATACCTTCAATTAATATATCTTCAGGCTTTGCATCAATCCCATAAGCAATAGAAGCTAAGATTAGTAATTTATGTGCGGCATCAAACCCACCAACATCAAAAGTAGGATCTGCTTCTGCATATCCTAATTCTTGTGCTTCTTTTAAAATTACATCATATTCTACATTTTCATTAATCATTTTGTCAAGCATATAATTACAAGTACCATTAATGATACCTCTAATTGATTCAATATGATTTGCAGTTAATCCATCTCTTAAAGCATTAATAATTGGAATACCACCAGCAACTGCTGCTTCATATTCAAATGCTGTATCTCCAGCTATCTCTTGAAGCTCATATCTGTGATAAGCAAGTAATGCTTTATTTGCAGTTACTACAGCTTTACCTTTTTCAAGTGCTTTTTTTACAATATCATATGGCTGTTCAACTCCACCCATAAGCTCAACAACAATATCAATAGAATCATCATTTAAAATATCATCTACATTGTTTGTAAGCTTTATAGATACATCTCTTTCTTTAGAAAGATTATTTACAACACCACTTACTACATTTAATTCTACTCCAGCACGAGCAGTAATAATATCTTTGTTATCTTCAAGTATTTGACAAACACTTTGTCCAACAGTACCTACTCCAATAATTCCAATATTTAACATCTAGTTTTCCTCTTTGCAGTTATTTTCTAAAAATCTTCCAATTCTTTGTGCGGCATCTTCCATTCTTGCATCATCTTGAATTAGTGCAATTCTAACATAGCCTTCACCATCATCACCAAAACCAACACCTGGAGACATTGCTACAGCTTCTTGCTCAAGTAATCTTTTACAAAATTCTAATGTACCCATCTCTTGTACACAATCTGGAATTTTTGCCCATGAAAACATTGATGCTTTATTTTTCTTAATATTCCAACCAATTTTTGCAAACTCTTCAATTAATACATCTTGTCTATGATTATATCTTCCAGTAATTTCATCTACACAAGTTTGATCACCCGTAAGAGCTTCAACTGTTGCTTTTTGAATTGGAGTAAACATACCATAATCAAGCCATGATTTTAGTTTAACAAGTGCTCCAATTAATTTTTTATTTCCTACAAAAAATCCAATTCTCCATCCAGCCATGTTGTAAGATTTACTTACAGTAAAACTTTCAACAGCTACATCTAAAGCACCTTCAACTTCCATAATAGATGGAGTTTTATATCCACCAAAACTAATATCACCATATGCAATATCAGAAATAATATAAAATCTTCTTTCTTTCGCCATAGCTACAAGTCTTTTATAAAAATTAGGTGTAACAGTTGCAGATGTAGGGTTATGAGGAAAGTTTACAAGTACATATTTTGGTTTAACATGTGCAGTATCAAAGATATGTGTTAATTTATCAAAGAAATCATCTTCATCCACATTATAGTTTTCATCAAATTTAATTTTTAAATCCTCAACTGCTCCACCAGCTAATATAAATGAATAAGTATGAATAGGATAAGTTGGCGTTGGAACAACAGCCACGTCACCCGGATTTGTAACTGCATATGCAAGATGAGAATAACCATCTTTAGATCCAATAGTCGCAACAGTTTGAGTTTTTGTATCTAAATTTACACCATATCTATCTTTATACCATGAAGCAATTGCATCAAGAACTTCTGGTATACCTTGAGATGGAGAATATCCGTGAGTACCTGGTGTTCTAGCACTATCGACAAGTGCATCTACAATATGCTCTGGAGTATCTTGATCTGGATTACCCATAGAAAAATCAATTACATCTTGACCATCTTTTTTCATTTGTGCTTTAATATCATTAATCTCTGCAAATACATATTTTGGTAAATTATCTACTCTATTAAATCTTATTTCATCAAACATTTTATATTTCTCCTACTTGAGTATTTTGAACAATTATGCTCAATCCTCTTTTTATATTTATTAAATTATATATATCACCTATCTTGATATATGTAGTATTATCTGGGATGCTTGTCTTAATCCCTTTATATATTCTTCGCTTTTCAATAGTCTTTAGTACTTTTAAATCTTCATCATAAAATACTATATAAGGATACCATCTATTTAGCTTTCTACTGATTATTTTTAATGTATCAACATTATTGATCTCTATTAAATAATTATCAAGTGGTTTATCAAATGAAATTTTTTCATTTGGTTCTATTTTTATAGCTTTGGCCATTTTAGCATTTTTTGTATCAAATTCATATTTCCAATGAGTGGAATCTATTCTAGTAATATTTTTTACAAATATTTCTTTAAGTTTAAGCTCATTTGATAATATTAAAGGATCCATTGCATATTCAGCTTGAAGTTTAATAACCCAGTGCAAACTTCCATCTGCATTAGATATTGTTTTTTTCGTAAAATAATAATAATAACCTAATGATTTTAGACTATCATTTAAAACTTTTAATGATTTAACAACAGAATCAGATATACTAAACTCAACTAGTAACTCTTTTGGTTTATCATATTTTAAATTTAATAAACCATTTTGTTTTAAAACTTTTAAAATTTTACTTAATTTTAGAGTTTCCCCATCACTAAAGTCTTCTTCATTTTCAAATAAAATATTAATTAATTTATGATGCTTTTTATATTCACTATCACCTAAAAAGTTTTCTATTTTGTCATCTAATATACTTCCTTGTACTAATACAAGAGTAAAAAAACTAAAAACTAAAAACTTTTTTATCATCTATTTTATTTTAATTAATGAATGAATCAATATACCAGCAGCTACAGATACATTTAAACTATCAAAATTATTACTCATATCAATAGAAACTTTTAAATCAAGTTTCTTTTTTACTTTTCCAGAAAGACCATCACCTTCACTACCTAAAAATAAAGCAATTTTTTGCCCTTTTTGTCGTTGTAATGTAGTTACTTCTACTCCATCCATATCAGCACCAACTAAAGTAAACTTTAATTGTTTCAATTCATTCATTAAATCATTTGGATTATGTACTTCAGCTACTGGCATGTCTAACATTGCACCACTACTTGTACGAACAACTGGAGCAACATTTAGATTTTTTAGTCCACTTACAACAATTGCATCTGCACCTAATGCATATGCAGTTCTTATAATTGCTCCTATATTTCCAACATCACTTAATCCATCAAGAACAACAATAAAGTCTTTTTTCTTAATGTCTTCAATTGTTGCAAACTCATAAGGTTTAATTTTTAATAAGAAACCTTGGTGATTTCCACCTTTTGCTAAAGCCTGAGCTTTTTTATTGTCTGGTCTAATTACCTTAGCACCAACATCCATAAACTTTCTAAAAAGTTTTGGTTCAATCTCTTTTGTTAAAAAGATCTCTTCTACTATCGAGGGGTGTTTTTCTAAAATAGAAAAAACTATTTGTTTACCATATACTATCATACCGCGAGTGTATCGTAATTTAGTAGTTATTTGGCTGAAGCTATATTTTCATATTGTTTTTTAATAATCATCTTTAATTCATCAATATTTAAACCACAGATATCATCTTCTGTATCATTATTATTATCATATGCAATATTACATATATCCTTTTCAAATACTTTAAATTCTTTAATATCGTCACATGACTCTTTAATATCATATGCTGTCATTGTGATAATTAATGGCATGCCAACAAAAGGTATCATTTTCGTAGGAGCTAAAGCAATCTTTTTTTCACTTCTTCTTAAATGTTTTTGTATTATATGTTTTCTTCTATCTTTTAGTTTAGTTCTAATTTTATTTTTTTGAGATATTAATGCTTTATTTTTTTTATGAAGATTATTTGCTGTTTTCTTTTGAATATTAAATTTTGCATTCACAAAAGATAAATCATCAAAAGTATTTTTAAGAAGTATCCCAAGAGAAATAATAATTATAATTAAGATATATACAAAATACTTCATAGTATCTTATTCTAAAAGTTGATTATAAATATCTTTTGTTTTCTTACCTGTTAATTTAGATAAAATTTTTGCTTTTTGCTTTGGAGGAAGATCTAATTCTTCTATATCTTTTACACAAAGAGCTTCTCCACCTTCACTTGGTACTGAGTTTACTATTACTACCCACTCCCCTCTAATATTTTCACTTTTAAACTGTTCATAAAGCTCTTTTGATGTCCCTTTAAAACTTTTTTGATACATCTTTGTTAGTTCTTTAACCATAAATATTTCTCTATTTGGATCAAGCTTTGAAGTTTCTTCTAAAAACTTAAGAAGTCTATGAGGAGATTCATAAAGAATAGTTAAGTATCTTGCATCTAAAATAGATTGAAGCTGGGATGCTCTATCTTTCCCTTTATGAGGTAAAAATCCAAAAAATGTAAACTCTTTTTTATTAAATCCAGACATAGCGTATGCTGTAAGCAAAGCATTTGCTCCAGGTAATACATCATATTCAATATCATTTTTTATACAAAAATTAACTAACAATGCTCCAGGATCACTTACGCATGGCATCCCCGCATCACTTACATATGCTATATTAGTATTTTCAAAATACTCTTTAGTTAATTGTTCTACAAATTTTGATTCGTTGTGTGAATGTAATGAAATAAATTGCTTATTAGATATATCAAAGTCTATATTCAAACGATCTGATAGTAAAGAAAGAAGTTTTTTGGTTACTCTTGTATCTTCACAAAGATAGATAGAAGAATCAACCAATGAGGCAACCGTACGATAAGATATATCGTCTAAATTGCCAATTGGTGTAGGTAAAAAAGTAAGCAATATTACTTTTTAAGGTTATATTTTGTATTGAATTTGTCAATTCTACCAGCAGCATCAACAATTCTTTGCTCTCCAGTAAAGAACGGGTGACAAGCAGCACAAATATCTAATCTCATAGTTTCAACATTTGATTTAGTTTCAAATGAGTTACCACATGCACAAGAAACTGCACAAGTTTTATAATCTGGGTGGATATCTTTTTTCATTCTATTTCCTTTATATTTTTTTGTCGAAAGGTCAAATTGAACTATTGCCCTTCTATATATGGCGAATTATACCCAAGATTTCTTAAAAAAACTATAAAGACTGTTTTGAGTATATATTATAATTAATATCTTTATAGTTAAATGCTAGATTATTTGCATGTAACATTAATCTTGATGCCCCCGTATATTGAAGTCTTTTATCATCACTAAGTTCTTTACACAGATACTGATCAGCTATTTTTTCATCAATACCATATATTGGATCACCTAATATTGTGTGTCCAATTGAATCTAAATGTACTCTTATTTGATGTTGTCTTCCTGTAATTGGTACTGCCTTTACTAATGTAGTATTATTTTTAGCATTAAATTCTAAAGGATAAATATATGTAGTAGATTCTTTTCCATTCTCATTTTCTGTAGTCATTTTTACACCAATCATACCATTTGATTTTGATATAGGGCTATCAATGACAATATCTTCTTTGAGTTCCCCTTTTACTATTGCTAAGTATTCTTTACTATATTCTTTCTCTTCAAACATTGTTTTTAAAATCATATCTGCATATCTATTTTTTGTCACTAAAACTAAACCTGATGTTTCAGCATCAATTCTATGTGCTAAATTCGCATCATTACCAAAGTGATATCTAATTTCATCTAGTAGAGTATATTCTGTATTCCTACTAGTAGGATGTACCATAACACCAGACGGCTTATCAAATATAGCAAAATCATTTGCTTGAAATATTGGACTTAATCCTCTTGTATGTCCTTCAAAAACTGCAACCTCAATATAATCACACTTTAATACTTGACCATTCTGTAAAATATTACCTTGGTCATCAAAAACTCTTTTTTTTGCTAAAAGTTTTTGAGAAGATGACATAGTTAGTCCAACTTCATTTAATAAAAATTGTTGAATCTTTTTACCCTTAATAGCTGGAAACTTTTTTAATACAAATGGCATTTAATATTCTCCTATAAAATTGGTATAGACCATTTTTTATAATAGGCAATTAATCGTAAAGATACGCCTAAAATAAATACTATAAGAATCGTAGTAAAATTAATACTTGCAAACTTATCTAAAATAAACAAGATTAACCCAACTAATAAAGATATAGTTCCATAAAAACCTGTTTTAAAAATGAATGGAACCTCATTTAATATAATATCTCTAGCAATTCCACCACCTACAGCTGTAATAAATGACAATGCTAAAACACCTGTTAAATTAAAATTATATTCAATAGCTATTAAAGCTCCTGTTATACTAAAAGATATTAATCCAATAGAATCACTTAACAAAAAAAGTGGCTTGTTTTCAATAGAATCTTTTTTATGAAATTTAAATAAAATCATAATGATCATAACACTTATGACAATAATAGCAGGTAAGTCTGATGAAAAAGTATAAGGTCTTGTATCAACAGCAATATCTCTTAAAATACCACCACCAAGTGCAGTTAAAAATGTAGCAATTAAAATACCTAATAGATCAAGTTTATTTCTAACAGCTACAAAAAAGCCACTCATTGCAAAAGCTATTATTCCAATATATTCTGCTATTTCAAACATATTTGTAAAGCTTCTATAATTGTTGACTGCTCTAAAGATTTTATTTTATTTTCTAAAGAATCAACTGTTTCATTATTATCAAGCTTAAGTGTATTTTGCAAAATAATTGTACCCTCATCATAGTTTTCATTAACCATATGCACAGTTACACCACTTTCTTTTTCATTATTTTCAATAATAGCTTCATGTACTTTTCTACCATACATACCTTTTCCCCCATATTTTGGAAGAAGTGCAGGATGGGAATTAATAACTGTAAATTCATTTGCTAAGTTTTCTGATATTTTCTTCATATAGCCCGCTAAAAATATATATTTACAATCATAATCGTTTAAAATATTAAATATTTCGTTATTCACATCATCAAATAAAGAATCATTAATAACAAAAGATGGGATATCTAATTTTTTTGCTTTTTCTAAAACTTTTGCATTAGAATTATTTGATATTATAAGTGAAATATTAAGATTCAATTCACCATTGTTAATAGCTTTTGAAATTGAATCTAATGCTGTTCCATTATATGAAGCAAATATTGCTATATTTTGCATAAACTGCCTTATGTTTTTTTGTACTTTACTATAAAATCTCTTTTAATATCATATAACAAATTAATTAATTTGTATGTAACCTTTGGATACAATGCACCTATAACAAATAAGGATATTAATATGGTAGAAAGATATGCTCGACCGGAGATGACTAAAAACTGGACTCAACATGCAAGATATGCAGCATGGCTTGAAGTTGAAAAAGCAGCTGTAAAAGCGTGGGCTAAACTTGGAAAGATTCCTCAAGATGATGCAGATAAAATTGTTAAAAATGCAACATTCTCAGTTGAGAGAATTGAAGAAATTGAAGCAATCACAAAACATGACTTAATTGCATTTAATACAAGTGTTAGTGAAAGTCTTGGTGAAGAGTCACGATGGTTCCATTATGGAATGACTTCATCTGATGCTGTTGATACTGGTGTTGCTCTTCAAATGAGAGATTCTTTAAATATTATTATTGCTGATGTAAAAATGATTATGGAATCTATTAAAGTAAGAGCTGAAGAGCATAAAATGACTCTTATGGTAGGAAGAAGTCACGGTATTCATGGTGAGCCTATTACATTTGGTCTTACATTAGCTGTATGGTATGACGAAATGGCTAGACACTTATTAAACTTAGAGCAAACTATGGATGTTATTGCTGTTGGACAAATTTCTGGTGCTATGGGTAACTTTGCTCATGCTCCACTTGAACTAGAAGAATTAGCAATGGCTGAGTTAGGTTTAAAACCTGAGCCTTGTTCAAACCAGGTAGTGCATAGAGATAGATATGCAAGATTAGCTACTGCATTAGCTTCAATGGCATCTTCTATTGAAAAATTTGCAGTTCAAGTAAGACACTTACAAAGAACAGAAGTTTATGAAGCTGAAGAATATTTTGCAAAAGGACAAAAAGGTTCTTCTGCAATGCCTCATAAAAGAAATCCAATTTTAACTGAAAATATTACTGGACTTGCAAGAATGATTAGAGCATATGCAACTCCAGCTATGGAAAATGTTGCATTATGGCATGAAAGAGATATTTCTCACTCTTCAACTGAAAGATTCTGGTTACCAGATGCATTTATCACGACTAACTTTATGATGCACAGAATGAATAATGTAATTGCAAACTTAACTGTAATGCCTGAAAATATGATGAAAAACTTAAACCTTACTGGTGGATTAGTATTCTCTCAAAGAGTATTATTAGAACTACCTCTTAAAGGTGTTTCAAGAGAAGATGCATATAGAATCGTTCAAAGAAATGCTATGAAAGTATGGGATGAAATCAAACAAGGTAACCCAACAACAAATGAAAATGGTGAGTCATTATATCTAGGACATTTACTAGCTGATGATGAGTTAAGAAATTCATTATCTGAAGAACAAATTAGAGAGTGTTTTAACTATGAATACTACACTAAGAATGTAGATGCTATATTTAAAAGAGTATTTAAATAATAAAAGGGACAGAATCCCTTTTATTAAAATTTATAACTAATACCTGTTTTAGTAGATAAATCTGATTTATTTATTCCAACAGCTGGTTCTGAATCATAAGTATGGTTTAGACTAACTACTAATTTCATTGATCTACTAATATCAAATGACAATTGAGCTTTCTGTGAAATATGATAATCATTAGCATCATCAAGTCTTGGTTGGAAATATCCATTATATGTTAAAGTATTTCCATTATCTAACTTATGATTATAAGAGATATAAGAATTCAAAGATTCAAAATTACTCTTTACATTATCTTCATCAAGTTTTGTACTAAATACTCCTAAACCAAAAAATATATTACTATCATTTTCTAAATTTACTTTGTATCTTGATCCAATACCTATAAGATACCTTGATTCAATAGACCTAAATGTATCTTTTTGTGCTTGTAAGAATATCTCGTAATTTATTGCTTTATCACTTGTAGTTCGTATATGTCTTAAGTGCATAAATGTATTATCAGTATTCGTACTTCCATTTGACTTTCCATATTCATAATCAATTAAAATCATATTTGCACTATCTATATTATAAAATGTATTTTTCAAACTAATAGAAGTAGTTGAAACATCACTATTACCAGACTTTGTACTATATGAAGCACCTAATTGAGATTTTACTTCTTCTTGTCCTGATACCTCAATTGGTTTAATACTTACAATTGCAGATGCTGTAGATACAGTTAATATAGTACCTAATAATATGTTTTTCATTTTAAAATTCCTTTATATTTATGTATGACAATCTAATAATGTCTTATTTGGGTTGGTAATATAGTCATATCCATTATATATTGTATATCCACCGTATATTATTACAGCAATTGCTGCGAGTTTTATTATATTATTTCTAAGATTAGTTCTTTTGAAGATCCCAACAAAAAAACCTAAAGAGAACATTGCAGGAATAGTACTAAGACCAAATACAAGCATAACTAATGCTCCATCAAGTACATTAGCAGTACTTGCAGCTGTTATAGCAAAAAAGTAAACAAATCCACATGGTAATAAACCATTCAGCAGTCCAAGTAAATAAAAACTACCTAGATATTCACTATTTAATAGTTCTTTAAAGTTATTTTTATACCAGTTACTATTTTGAATTGAATGCTCTATAAGTGTTAAAAATTTTAATTTACCACTAAGAGATAAACCTGTAAGAACCATAGCAACACCTGCAATAATTAAGAGTGTTCCATTTGCAATATTACTAAAAGATATAACACTTCCAATAAATCCAAATAATGCACCATATAGTGTATATGTAGTTACTCGTCCAAGTGAATATAATAAGTGCGATATACTTTGATGTATCTTTGACCAGCCATTATCGATCTTCTTTGCAGAATAAGCAACAACTATTCCACCACACATACCAATACAGTGTCCAAATGAACCTAAAAAAGCGATAGTAATAATTACAGTAAAGTCTATGCTATCCATCTGTCTTCTTTAGAAGCTTTTTTCTAATAATAAGATTTTGAAGAGTTTCCCCTCTTAATACTTTAAGCTGCATTTTTTTAAAAGATATTAACTGAGGTTTATTTTTTTCATATGCACCAAATCCATATTCCATAGGAGTATTTTCTGTTGTACTATACCAAGCTTTTTTAGCATTAATATATTTATTTGTATCTCTTGCCCAAATCCAAAGAACAATATTCTCTTGACTCTTCTGATCATTTAACCATAATATCATACATCCAGCATCATCAAAAAAGAATGTATCATCGTTTGGTAATATAGCTTGTGCTGAATAAGATATATCATCTATACTCATATTACAATATCTATCTGTATATTGATTAGACTTCATTATAATTGCATTTTTTGAATTATTATCCTGACTTACTACAATTGATTGTTTAAAATCTGTTGTAGAGAATAATAGTAATAATAATATAATAAAAAAAGAAATTATAATTATTATTTTTTTAAACACTTATACTATTTCTTTCTCTATTTTGCATTTGTTTTAATAAAGAAATACCCTTCTTCACCTTCAATAGTAACTGTACCTGTAATATTCCAGTAACCTATATTTTGTAAATTAAATTTTCCTAAATTCGTATTTTTAAATTCAAGGTTTTTATCATAAGTATGATTTGTAGCCATTGTTACTAGCATCTTAATATCAGCATTTTCTACAATTTTTCCATTCTTATCAGTAATATTTACACTAAATATATTCTCACCTAATTTTAAAATATTTTTTCTTACTGTTCTTTTAGCAATTGCTCTTTGTGCTAAAAATACATCCTTATGGGATAAACCAATAATAGATTCATCGTTTAGGTTAAAAGTAATTAGATATTTACTATTTAGCCTAGCATTTGCAATAACAATATTATTATAATTATCATCAATATTATGATATGTACTTAAAAATGCATTATCATTATCTTGTCCTACATCTGATTGCATAGTCATATATACTGTCCAAAAGATTAGTCCTAGTCCAGATAAAAATTTAGCTACAAAGATTGTGTACAATAGCCATTTATTCATTGGTTTTTTTTCAGTCATTATTTAGATTTTCTCTGTCTCATAACGATAACTGTATATGAAATGATTCCTGTTAAAACTAAGAAATACATAAAGACCTTCCATATACTACTTGCAGTTTTACCTGCACTACCTATACTTGATACAAGTTTAATATTTTGTTGACTAGCTATACTATCAGCAATTTGTGCATATCCATTTAATGTTGCAGCACTAGTCTTTGAAAATAAAGAGTTTTTATCTTTTGAAGCCAATAGAGGAATAACATATCCATCTAATATCTCATCTTTATCTATTTGTTTTTTTAAATTATCTGACATTAAAATATTTGCATACTTTTGATCTATTGATATTACAAGTATTGCATATGATGATTTAGCTAAAAAAGAAGGGATAATCTCATTATCAAATTGCTTCATCATCTCTCTTCTTTGTTCTCTAGGTAGTGCTGTATCAATACCATTATTTTCAATAATAAATGTATATATATTTATACCTAATTTATTTTTAGCCTCTAATCCAATCTCATGTATCTTATCTTGAGCTCTTTGGTCAATTAGTCCATCATGCTTTAATATAAAGTTATTCTCATTTGCAAAGAGTGTAGTAAAAGCTAATGCTAAAAATAATAATTTAAATTTCAATATTTTTCCTTAGTAAGTTTAATTTTTTAATTATATCTAATAATAATAAAAAAGGGGAAATGCAAAAGCACCTCCCCCTAATCTGCTTGATTATTTAATCAACTATCCAACAAATACTCTTGTAGGGTCTAGGTATGATAAATAAATTGTAGCTAATGCAGAAACTACTAATAATAATCCAATAATCTTATCCATAATAGTCTCCTTACTTAGCCATTGTTCTATGATTAATATTCTCAAGACTCTTCATCTTAAGAGCATTTAAATCTTGATTTACTTCATAAAATTTAGTTGCATTTGCAGCTTGAGTTCCAATACTTAAAACAGTTAATGTTCCTAAAATTGAAAGCAATAATACTACTGCTACTAAAAAACCTGATATACCATGAAGGAAAGAGAAGATACCTCTTTCATTTTCATTCATTTGTGTATTTCCAGCCATATTATTCTCCTAAACTTCGTAAGTAGTTAGCAACTGCTTTACCTTGAGTATCAGTTAAAATACCACTAAAGCTTGGCATTGTACCAATTGATGATTTTTTACCATCTTTAAGTACTGATGCCATTAAACTATCATCATAAGATTTAATGTTTGGACCAACGTACTCAATTCCGTTTCCATCCATACCATGACAACCTGCACATGCTGCATAAGCGGCAGGTGCCTCACCTTTGAATCCACCAGCTACATATGCTGCAACAACTTCTACATCAGCACCAAATGCCATACCTCCTGGCATTCCACCAGGATATGCAGTTTTAAAGTTGTTTGCACCATTATTAATAACTTCAATTACAGAAGCTTTAGAGATTCTTTTTGTTAAATCTTGAGCTTTCCCATCAATACCTTCTGCATCAACACCATGACATGGAGCACAGTTAACTAAGTATACAGATTCTCCCATTGCAGTTAATTCAGCAGGAGTAATGTTATTCCATTTAGCTTCAAATTTAGCTTTATGCTCTAATGTTTCTTCATTCCACTGACCAATTTGTGAAAATTGATTTGTAGGATATCCAACAAACATATACCAAAGTCCCCATATAATTGTACCAATGAAAGCTAATCCCCATCCTGATGGAATTGGATTTTTATATTCACCAATACCATCCCAATTTTCTTCAGCTAATTCACCACTAGCTGTATCGTTTTTAATTTGATTAACATACTTTAATGCTACAAATACTGTAATACCGATAATCGCTAATCCAGCAAGCATTGTAAGGTCATTAATATAATCTTCACCTAGATTAAAAGAGTCACCTGCTACAAAGTAAGTTCCTGCCATTAATGCTACGATAAGAATAATACCACCTATTACCATAGATTTCATACTATTTTTCTCCTTTTTCGTTTTCTTTTTTTTCTCTATCTTCTAAAGGTTCGTGGTCATACGAATCATCATGAACTATACTTGAATACTTTTCAAAATCTCTTTCACCAGATTTTTGTCTTTTATATAAAGAGTATGCATAGCTATAAAAAACTATAAATACAAATGTTAAAATAAAAAACTTCCCATATCCTTGTATTGTCATCCATGTATCGTAATCCACTTATAAACCTCTACTTTAAAGAATTTAAATATGCAATTAATGCAACAATCTCAGGAATCTCACCGTTTGCAACGGCATTTTTCACTTCTTGATTTTTCATATCAGCTACAATTACTTTAGCTTCTTCTAAAGCTAAAGCTTTAGCGTCTGACCATGAACCTAATTTAGGCATACCATCTTGATCGTATGGTACTGCAAAAACTTGCTTTTGTGTATTAGCATTTGCATAAGCAGTTGCTACATCAGCTTTATTTTCAAACATATGTGGGTATGCAGGCATAACTGTACCAGGTACAACTGATGCTGGATCCATCATATGATTTTCGTGCCAATCAGTAGTTCTATAATTACCAACTCTTAATAAATCTGGACCAGTTCTTTTTGATCCCCATAAGAATGGTCTATCATAAGCATATTCACCAGATAATGAATACATACCATATCTATCAGTCTCAGACTTAAATGGTCTAATCATTTGTGAATGACAAGCATTACAAGAATCTTTAATATAAACTTGTCTTCCTGCTAATTCTAACACTGAGTAAGGTTTAGTCCCTACTACTGGTTGAGATTGTTTAGCAAAATCAGGTATTACTTCAATAATACCTGCGAATGCAACTGTTAAAAATACCGCTACCGCAAAGAAAAACGGTCTTTGTTCTAACCAATGAAACATATTATCCCCTTTCTCTTAAGCGCCCATAGGCGAAGCATTTGTAGGCTCTTTATCAAGTACTCTACCTGCTGTTGCAGTTTTGTACATGTTATAAGCAAACATAAAGAATCCGATTAAGTACATTAATCCACCTACAGCTCTAATAGTGTAGTAAGGTTGAAGTACATTAACAGTATCAATAAACGAATAAACTAGTGAACCATATTCATCATACGCTCTCCACATCATACCTTGTGTGATACCAGCGATCCACATAGATGTAAAGTAAAGTACAATTGCAACAGTTTGTAACCAGAATTGAGTTTCCATTAATGATTTAGAGTAAATCTCTCTTTTATACATTCTTGGAGCCATGTGGAATAGTGCAGCCATAATCATGAATACAACCCATCCAAGAACACCATCATGAACGTGACCAGGAATCCAGTCAGTAAAGTGTGCAATAGCATTAACAGATTTAATAGCTTGAATTGGACCTTCAATAGTTGATAACATATAGAAAGTAGAAGCCATAACTAAGAATTTAATTAATGGATTAGTTTGAAGCTGATTCCACTCACCTTTCATAGTTAACAGCATATTAATAGCTGAACCCCATGATGGTAAAATAAGAATAACAGACATTACAGAACCCATAGTTTGCATCCAATCAGGAACAGTACTATAGATAAGGTGGTGTCCACCAGCCCATAAGTAAACAAATAATAATCCCCAGAAAGCTAATATAGATAATTTATATGAGAATACATTTTGTCCAGATTCTTTTGGTAAAATATAATAAATCATTGCAACAATTGGCACAGTAAATACAAAACCAACTGCATTATGTCCATACCACCATTCAACTAATGCATCATTAGTACCTGCATATGCAGAAATAGAATGCATGAAACTACTTGGAGCACCATCTGCAAATAGCATTGTAGGAACTTCCATGTTATTAAATAAGTATAACATTGCAACTGCTAAGAACGCAGCGATATAATACCAAATTGAAATATATAAAGTTCTCTCTCTTCTAATACCAATTAGTCCGAAGATTGAAACACCCCATAAAACCCACCATACAACTACAAGTAAATCTAACGGCCACTCTAATTCAGCATACTCTTTTGAAGTAGTAATACCTGAAAGTAAAGTTACAACTGCTAATAAAATTGTAATAAAGTATAATACGAAATGTAGTTTAGCTACACCCATTAAAAAAGGTGATTCTTTTAAAGAAACCTTTAAAACTCTTTGCGAAATGTAATACCAAGTCGCGAAAATACCACTAAGAGTAAAACCAAAAGCCACACCATTTGTGTGTAAAGGTCTTAATCTTCCGAAAGTACCGTATTCACCGGCTAAATTATTTAGCTCAGGGAATGCTAATTGAAATGCTAGGATTACACCTACAAGCATACCAATAATACCAAATAAAATAGTTGCAAAAGTAAATGCTTTTGCTATGCTGTAATCGTAATCGATTGCTGTACTATTTGACATCAATATCCTCCTAAAATTAATTTGTAAAGTCACAAAATTGTCACTTAATCATATGCAATATAGCATTTTATCTTTAATATTAGCTTTATATCTATTTGAAATAGTAGATTTTTTTGTTAAGTTTATTTTAAGTGTTACTTTTTGTTTCTTTTTTCTTTTTTCTTTTTATTATCTCTATTTATTGCATCATTTAAATCATCTGGACTATCAAATAGTAATCCACTATTTTGTTTTTCTCCATCATCAAACTGACCACTCTTTGCACCCCATACCATAACTGCTAATACTATCATACTTAAAATCAATCCAAATATAAGCTCCATTATTAAAACACCATTCATATTTCACCTCATCTTTATTTATTTTTAATTCTTAATGAATTACCTACTACAAGTAAAGAACTTAAACTCATAGAAAGTGCTGCAACTAGTGGTATTACATATCCCATAACTGCTAAGGGTATTGTAACTATATTATATACTAATGATATACCTAAGTTTTGTTTAATAAACTTATATGTTCTTTTTGAAATAATGAAACTATCTATTATCCCTTGTAAAGAATTATCTAGTATTACAATATCACTTAATCCAATACTAACATCTGCACCACTTCCCATAGCAATAGATATATCAGCAATTGCTAATGCTGGAGCATCATTTATACCATCTCCAACCATTACAATAATTTCACCATTAGATTTTAGCTTTTGAAGATAATTAGCTTTATCAATAGGTGTCATATTGGCACAATATTCTATAATTCCTATTTCTTTAGCAATTTTACTTGCTACTTTTTCATTATCACCAGTCAACATTACTATATTTAAATTATTATCTTTTAAATATTCTATAGTTTGAATTGTATCATTTTTAATAGTATCTTCTAATTCAAATGTAGTAACAACATCATTATTAATTGCAACAATAAATAGTGACATATTTGAATCAATATTAAAATCAATTCCATTATCTTTAATAAGTTCTAAATTACCGGCTACAATATTTTTGTCTTTATATGTTGCTTTTATACCTTTTCCAGGTATTGTTTCGAAATTTTCAAGATTATATGAAATTAGAGAAGTATTATATTCTTTTTCTAAATCTTTTTTAACTGCTAAACTAATTGGATGTGTTGAACTATCGCTTATTGAATATATTAAATTTAATTCATACTCTGATAATTTTTTAAGTGATTTACTATTAACATTTAATTTTCCGTTAGTTAATGTTCCTGTCTTGTCAAATACAACCGTAGTTGCTTTTGCCATAGTTTCTAAATATTTAGATTCTTTAAACAATAACTTTTTTTGTGCTAGCCAACTAATACCAATTAAGCTAGCCATTGGCGTAGCTAATGCTAAAGCACAAGGACAGGCAATAATAATTACAGATATTGAGTTTATAAGAGCATCTTCAAAATTTCCAAGATAAAAATACCAGCCAAGAAAAGTAAATAACGCAATTGATAAAATCGATATAGAAAAAGATTTTGATAATTCATTTGCTCTATTTTCAATATTTGGTTTTGATGCTAATGAATCTTCTATAAGTGTTACTATATTATTTAATGTAGAATGTTCAAAATCACTAGTTGCTTTATATCTAATAACCGAATCTATGTTTATTGTCCCACCAAATATTTTTGAATCATTAGTTTTTACTACTGGCATTGATTCACCAGAAATACTAGATTCGTCAAATGTAGCACTTCCAGAAATTACTTCTCCATCAACAGATGCTTTTTCACCTGCTTTTAATTCTATAATATCACCTTCAGCAATCTCATCTACAGAAATATTTACTTTATTATCATCTTTTATTACTACAGCATCCGTAGGTATTTGAGATTTAATTGTATCAAGTGTATCTACGGCATTTTTTTTACCAATAACTTCCAGGTACTTTCCTACTAATATAAATGTGATTATCATAGCAACACTATCAAAATAACTATGTCCTACTCCACCAAACATCACGTAAATTGAATATATATATGCTAAAGTAGCCCCTGATGCAACCAGAAGATCCATATTTATTATTTTATTTTTAAGTCCAAAATATGCTCCACGAAAGAAAACACTTCCACTATAAAATAAGACAGGAGTTGCAAGAAAAAATTCTGCAATATGTATTGCGTTTAATATCTCATCATCTATACCTGTAAAAAATCCAGTATATTTTGCAACACCTATCATCATAATATTTAAACTTACAAAGACTGCTACCATCATTTTAATAAAATAATCTTTTTTTGCTTTTGTTGCTTTCTCTTCTTTTATATTTTTATCATATGGGTAAGCGTTATACCCAATACTTCGTATTTTAGAAATAATTTTAGATAATGTAATAATATTTGGATTCCATCTTATTACAGCTTTGTTATTTGTAAAATTAATATTTACTTCTAAAATACCGTCTGTATCATATAGAATCTTTTCATTAAGCCATATACATGCTGCACAATGGATACCCTCCATGATAAGATCTATTTTCTTATTTCCACTAGAATCAATTTTTATATATTTATTTTCAAAACTTTCTCTATCAAATTTATTTACATCATCTTCTATTTTTAATGGTGGTGCTATTGTATTATTTCCCATTTTATCATAGAAGCTATCAAGTCCATCATCCTTAAGAAGATGATATACTCCTTGACAGCCATTGCAGCAAAAATTTAGATTACCCTCTTTTATCATTACATCTTGATTAAATTCAATATGACAATGAGTACATTTTATATCTGACACTAAATACCTCTTTTGTTTAAGAATAACTTCAACTAATATATATTATAATTATTAGTAATGACATTAAATTGTCACTGAGTATTATATACTTTATTTAAGATATAATAGTACAAATAAATTTAAACTTAACAAAGGTTAACAAATGAACTATAGAATTAAACGATATTGGGCATATGTGGCAGCTACATTAGTTGCACTTATTACACCTTTTATCCAAATTGGTGGTAATCAAATATTTTTACTGTCTTTTGATAAAAAGCAATTACACCTTTTAGGTATTGCATTTGATATGCAAGAGCTATATATGATGCCATTTTTATTAATGTTATTATTTATTGGTATTTTTGCTGTTACTGCTGTTGGTGGTAGAGCTTGGTGTGGTTGGGCTTGTCCACAGACAGTATTTAGAGTAATCTATCGAGATTTAATAGAGACTAAATTACTTGGATTAAGACGAATTAAAAATAAACAAAAAGAACCAGATTGGTCTAAACCTGAAAATGCATCAAAAAGAGTTGTTGCAATTTTACTTTGGACATCTCTTTCATTATTAGCAGCAGCTGATTTCATGTGGTATTTTGTACCACCAGCTGATTTCTTTGCATATATGGAAAATCCTATGGATCATACTATTTTATTAGGGATGATTTTAAGTATTGCTGCATTCTTAGTTTATGATGTGGTATGGCTAAAAGAAGATTTTTGTATTTATATTTGTCCTTATTCAAGAGTTCAATCAGTACTTTATGATGATGATACAATTCAAGCTATCTATAGTGAAAAACGTGGTGGTAAGATTTATGAAGAAGGTGAAAAAGTTGTTTTCAAACAAAAAGATGTACCAGAAGGTTTAGATTGTACAGCTTGTCAATCTTGTGTTACAGTATGTCCTACAGGTATTGATATTAGAAAAGGTATGCAACTTGAATGTATCAATTGTCTTGAATGTGTAGATGCATGTACTACAGTAATGGGTAAACTTGGTAAGGATAGTTTAGTTCAATGGGCAAGTACAAATGAAGTAGAAAAAGATACAAAAACTAGCTTCTTTAGAGCAAAAACTTATATGTATGGTACTGTATTAGCACTAATTTTTGTTATGCTATTTGTAATGGGTGGAACAAAAGAGTATATGCTATTAAATGTAAATAAAACAACTCAATTATATAAAATTAAAGATGACGGAAAAAGAGTAATTAATAACTTTGTACTTCTATTCCAAAATACACAAAAAGACACATATACATATAATCTTGAAGTTGTAGGGGAATATGCTGGTAAAATTGATATAAAAAGATTTACACCATTTAAATTAAGCCGTGGCAAATTAGCTAAAAAAGTAATTAGATTATCAACTACACAAAAGTTAAGCGACAGTAGTGCTTCTAGTACACCTATTACTGTAATGTTAAAAGCATATGCTATTGAAAAACCAGAAGAGATTGTAGTATATAGAAAAGCTGTATTTATATACCCTAGAGCTGATAAAGTAAATATTAAATAAATTTCAACTTAAATAGTTGAACCAATATTATATAGCAGATTTAATTTAAAACTATTTGCTGTATAATGTAAAATATAAATTAAACACAAGGAAACAAATATGTTAGTAACAAAAAAAGCACCTGACTTTACAGCAACAACTGTACTTGCAGATGGACAAATAGTAGAAGATTTTAATCTATACGAAAACTTTGGAGAAAAGGGAACTGTATTATTCTTTTATCCATTAGATTTTACATTTGTATGTCCATCAGAAATCATTGCATTCTCTAAAAGAGTTGAAGATTTCAAAGCAAGAGGTGTTAATGTAATTGGTGTTTCTGTTGATTCACAATTCTCACACTTTGCATGGAGAGAAACTCCAGTAAATCAAGGTGGTATTGGGAGAGTTAATATGCCATTAGTTGCAGATCTAACTAAATCTATTTCATCTGATTATGATGTATTATTAGATGGTGGTGTTGCATTAAGAGGTTCTTTCTTAATCGATGCAGATGGTACTATTAGACATGCAGTAATCAATGACTTACCACTTGGTAGAAACATTGATGAAATGGTAAGAATGGTAGATACTATGATTTTTACAAACGAAAACGGTGAAGTTTGTCCAGCTGGTTGGGCAAAAGGTGATGAAGGAATGAAAGCAGATACTGCTGGAGTTGCTGATTATTTAGCAAAACATGAGGGAGATTTATAATATGCCAAAAATTAATAAATACGTAGATATTGACCAAGTAGAAAGAGAAGCAAAAAAAGATTTAATAGATAGACATAGTCCATTTATTCACTGTGCCAATACTGCAGTTGCAGGTGAGCCATTTGAAGTAACTGTTAAAATGGGTAACGAGTATACTCATCCAGATGATTTTGATCATTTTATTGAATCAGTTTCATTATTTAATGGAGATGTACTATTAGCAAAAGCTTCTTATGTTCCAGGAACATTAGGAAATGTTAAAGCTCATAACACTACTACATTTACAATCATTCCAAATGGAAAAAAATTAAATTTAGTAGCTCATGGTTACTGTACTAAACACGGTATCTGGGAAGGTACAGCTGTAGAAGTAACTGTTAACTAATTTATATAGTTAATAACTTGTACTTATAAGCCTAAGTAGTTTTCTACTTAGGCTTTTTTTATTCAAAAAATTCCAATTTTTCTAAAATACCTCTATCCCTTTTATTGTCGTACATTGCTAGTATTTTAATACTTTTTAGTAAAAATTATATCATTTTTATTAAGTAATTTATGAGTATAATTGACATTATTTCATAAGGAAAACATCATGGCTATCAAAATTACTAAAAGAAATGGCAGACAAGAATTTCTTGATATTTCAAAGATTCAAAAGAATACTATTGCTGCTACTGAAGGTTTAGACTATGTATCTCAAAGTGAATTAGAGCTAGATGCACATATAAAATTTGTAGATGGTATGAGTAGCGCAGATATCCAAGATACACTTATTAAAACTGCCGTAGAAAAAATTGATATAGATGCTCCTAATTGGACATTTGTTGCTTCAAGGTTATTTTTATTTGATCTTTATCATAAAGTAGGAAAAGTAACTCATGGTATAAAAGGTAATGCTTATGGTAATTTTGCTGGATATATTAAATTTGGACAAAATGCGGGTAGATTAATTCCTGGACTTGAAAATGGTTATGATCTAGAGGAGCTAGAAAACTATATAGACCCATCTAGAGACTTTCAATTTAACTATCTTGGAATAAAAACTCTATACGATAGATACTTAATCAAAAACAATGATAATGAAGCAATAGAATTACCTCAACAAATGTTTATGGCAATTGCAATGTTCTTAGCTCAAGATGAAGAAAACAAACAAGAAAAAGCAAAAGAATTTTATGATGTAGTATCAAAATTTGAAGTTATGTTAGCAACGCCAACATTGTCAAATGCTAGAACAAATAGACACCAATTAAGTTCATGTTATATTGGATCAAGTCCAGATAATATTGAAGGTATTTTTGATTCTTATAAAGAAATGGCCTTACTATCTAAATTTGGTGGTGGAATTGGTTGGGATTGGAACTCAATTAGATCTTTAGGGGGATCAATTGATGGACATAAAAGTGCTGCTGGTGGTACTGTACCATTCTTAAAAATTACAAATGATATTGCACTGGCTGTTGACCAATTAGGAACAAGGAAAGGTGCTATAGCAGTTTATTTAGAACCTTGGCATATGGATATTATTGATTTTATTGATCTTAAGAAAAATTCTGGGGAAGAGAGAAGACGAGCACATGACCTATTCCCTGCATTATGGATTAGTGATTTGTTTATGGAAAGAATTTTAGAAGATTCTCATTGGACATTATTTGATCCATTTGAAGTTCCAGATTTAGCTGCATTAAATGGTGAAGAATTCAAAAAAAGATATCAAGAATACGAAAATGATCCTTCAATTACAAAAGAACAAATGAAAGCAAAAGACTTATGGAAAAAAGTTTTAACTTCATATTTTGAATCTGGATCACCATTCCTTTGCTTTAAAGATAATGCAAATAAAGCAAATCCTAATCCTCATACTGGATTTATTAGAAGTTCAAATCTTTGTACAGAGATTTTCCAAAATACAACACCAAATTATTACAAAATTAAATTTGAATTTGAAGATGGATCTATTGCTACATATGATGAAGATGAATTAGTAACAGTTGATAGTGGAATTGTTAAAAAAGCAAATAAAATAACTGCTCTTGATTCACTTAATGGTAAAAGAATATTTATTGTAGAAAAAGAAAAGATTGATGGAGATACAGCAGTATGTAATCTAGCATCAGTAAATTTAAGTAAAATAAATACAAAAGAAGATATTGAAAGAGTTGTTCCTACTGCTGTAAGAATGCTTGATAATGTTATAAATCTAAACTTCTATCCTTTAAGAAAAGTAAAAGTAACTAACCTAAAAACTAGAGCAATTGGGCTAGGAGTTATGGGAGAATCTCAAATGTTAGCTGAGCATCAGTTAGTATGGGGTTCAAATGATCATCTAAAAAAGATTGATTCTATCATGGAAGCAATTAGTTACAATACTATTAAATCATCATCAAATTTAGCAGTAGAAAAAGGTATTTATCCTACATATGAAGGTTCAAATTGGTCAAAAGGTATCATGCCTCATGATCATGCTCCACAGGCCGTAGATGCATTATTACAAAAAGATCTATTTGATGCTGGATATGATTGGGAAGAGCTAAGAAGCCTTGTGAAATCTCAAGGGATGAGAAATGGTTATTTAATGGCTATTGCTCCAACTAGTTCTATCTCTATTTTAGTAGGAACTACACAAGCAATTGAACCAGTATACAAAAGAAAATGGTTTGAAGAAAATTTAAGTGGACTTATTCCAGTAGTTGTTCCTAACTTATCTCCAGAAACATGGGCATATTATATTCCATCATATGATGTAGAACAAAAAGATTTAATTAAAGCTGCAGCAGTAAGACAAAAGTGGATAGATCAAGGACAAAGTACAAATATCTTTATGAGTCTAGATAAAGCAAGTGGTAAATATTTACACGAAATATACACACTTGCATGGCAACTTGGTTTAAAATCAACTTACTACCTAAGAAGTCAATCTCCTGAAGCATCAAGTGATGTTGAAGACAGAAGTATGGAATGTGTAGGTTGTCAGTAGGCAAGGACTACACTCAAAATATCTAAGGCAATATTTATTGCCCCTTAGATATACTTCCACTTATATATGCGTCTGTGGCTTAACTGGATATAGCACTGGGTTTCGGCCCCGGTGGTTACGGGTTCGAATCCTGTCAGGCGTACCATCTAAAAGCTCTATATATAGGTTCTTTAAGAACTTTTATATAGGGTTTTTTATTTTCTCAAAAGATCTAACATATTTCATTAAATATATCTTGATTATCCTTTAATTCCATCTGCTCTTGGTTCTAATAAAAATCCAAAAAATACTTTTATATATAATACAAATGGTATTGCCCATATTATTGATGATAACATATAAAGTTCATGTATATAATTATCAAAAAATGGAATTAAAGATCTCATCAAAGTTGCTACTACAATTAAAAGTATCATTAAATTTGTATAAATATTTACAGTTAAGTGTCGTCCTGTATGTATCCATCCTACAATCATCATAATTACTATATATGCTAATCCTAATCCACCGCTTGTAATGAAGTGTCTAAAGTGATTGATACCACTTATATCTTCATTTAAAATATCCCAACCCATAAAAGCATAACCAG
>JABJGE010000027.1 GCA_018662405.1 Campylobacteraceae bacterium | reverse complement strand
TTCTGAAAGAAGTTCATTTGCTTGGAAATTAACAATTACAATGTTAACGGTTTATTATGCATTCATTTTATTGATAGCATTTAGCCCAGAAACATTAGGAGCTAAAATAGTAGCTGGAGGAATGGCAACAGTAGGTATACCTGTAGGTGTAGCAATTATTATATTTGCATTTATATTAACAGGAATTTATGTTAAAAGAGCAAATAGTGAATTTGATGGTTTATTAAATCAAGTTAAAGAAGACGTTGCAAAGGATGTTAAATAATGAAAAAGATTTTATTACTTTTATCGATTTTAGTGGTTTCAGCGTTTGCTGCAGGTGCTGATTTAGGTGCAGGAACAAAAGCTGATGAATTAAATGTTCCAGCTATTGTTATGTTTTTCTTATTTGTTGCTGGTACTTTAGGTATTACTTATTGGGCTTCAAAAAGAACAAAATCTGCAAGTGACTTTTATACTGCTGGTGGTGGAATAACTGGTACACAAAATGGTACAGCAATTGCTGGAGATTATATGTCAGCAGCTTCATTCCTTGGTATTACTGGTGCAGTATATTTAAATGGTTATGATGGATTAATCTTCTCTATTGGATTCTTAGTAGGTTGGCCTGTAATTTTATTCATGATCTCTGAGCAATTAAGAAATCTTGGTAAATATACATTTGCTGATGTTACTGCATATAGATTACAACAAAAGCCAGTTAGAATTTTAGCTGCTCTTGGATCTATTGCTGTTGTTATTTTATACCTTATTGCACAAATGGTTGGTTCTGGTAAACTAATTGAAATTTTATTTGGATTAGATTATGAGTTCGCTGTTGTTCTTGTAGGTATGTTAATGATTGCATATGTTGCATTTGGTGGAATGTTAGCTACTACATGGGTACAAATTATTAAAGCTATTTTATTATTAGCTGGTACAACATTTATGTCTATTATGGTTATGGCACAATTTGGATTCTCATTTGATGAGTTATTTAGATCTGCAGTAGAAATTCATTCAAAAGGTGAAGCAATTATGAGCCCAGGTGGTCTTGTATCTGATCCTATATCTGCAATTTCTCTTGGTATTGCTTTAATGTTTGGTACAGCTGGTCTTCCTCATATTCTTATGAGATTCTTTACTGTTGCTGATGCTAAAGAAGCTAGAAAGTCTGTATTTGTTGCAACCGGTTTAATTGGTTACTTCTATATTCTTACATTTATCATGGGATTCGGTGCAATTGTACTTGTACTTGGTGCTGAAGGTGGAGCTTATTTAGCTGAAGATGGTGTAACACTTAAAGGTATGAATAACATGGCTGCAGTTTGGCTTGCACATGCTGTTGGTGGTGATTACTTCTTAGGATTTATATCTGCTGTTGCATTTGCTACAATTTTAGCGGTTGTTTCTGGATTAACACTTGCTGGTGCATCTGCTGTATCACATGACCTTTATGCAAATGCATTTGCTAATGGTAAAAAAGTTGATGAGCAAAAAGAGATGATGGTATCTAAGTATGCTACTGTTGCAATTGGTGTTGCAGCTATTATCTTTGGTATTGCATTCGAAAAACAAAATATTGCGTTTGTTGTTGCATTAGCATTTACAATTGCTGCAAGTGCAAACTTCCCAGTATTATTTATGTCAATCTTCTGGAAAGGTTTAACAACTAGAGGTGCTGTAATTGGTGGATATATTGGTCTTATCTCTGCACTTGTTCTTGTAATTCTTGGTCCTGTTGTATGGACTAGTATTTTAGGAAATGCTGAAGCGATTGTACCTTACAAATTCCCAGCTGTATTCTCAGTTCCATTAGCGTTTATCTCTATTTGGTTCTTCTCTATTACAGATAGTAGTGAAGATGCTAAGAGATGTCAAGATGCTTTCGATGCTCAAGATATCAGATGTCAAACTGGTATTGGTGCAGATGGTGCAGTTGATCATTAATAGATCAATTATACATCATTAAAAAAAGCCCCTTAAAGTAATTAAGGGGCTTTTTTATTAAAATAAAAAAGGAAATTTTATGTTGACAAATGAAGAATTAAAAGAAGCGGTTATGTATAGCTATGATTCAATGACATGGATTACATGGCTTGTACTTGCGTTATTAACAATGAAAACAATACAAGCATTTAATAAAGCATATGCAGATAACTATAACTACACAGCAATGAGAGCAAATACAGATAAGACTGGTATTGCACAATTTTATTATGCTATTATTATGTCTATACTTTGTGTTATTGTATTTTTTTTACCATACGTCCTAAAATAAAACAATACACTATCTAGGATAATATATGAATAAATTCTTAAAACAAATACTTATCTTATTATTAATATCTATAGGCAGCTTAAATGCTGATAGTATGTTTTTATTAACGAAAATAAAGAATGTATATTTAGTAGTTGAAAATTATAATACAAATATATCAAATACAATTAAAAAAGATATTAAGGAATCTCTTAAAAGTACTACCGATGAACTAAATATTGATTCTAGTGGTTATTCTCATAGAACATTAGTTGTGATGATTTATAATAGTTCTGTAAATAATACTCTGATTTTAAATGTTGATTTATTATTAGGAGAAGAAGTTAAAAGACTTGATGACAATGAAGAAGTATATGCTCTTACATATGAAAAAAGATCTACTATTGTTGTAGGTGATAAAATAGGTGAAGATTTGGAAGATGAAGTATTAGATAATGTTGATTTATTATTAAGTGATTTTATAGAGCAATATGAAGAGGATAATGAATAATGAAATTATTTTTAATTATTGTTGTATTAAGTACAAGTATATTTGCTAAGAGTTATAAACAATTTGCATCAGAATTTAAGTATGAAACAAATTATAAAATAGCCTTAGAAAAAGCAAAGATAGAAAAAAAAGATATTATGTTTGTTATGACAGCAAATTTTTGTCCATGGTGTAGTAAGTTTATTAAAAGAGTATTATCTAAAAAAGAGATAAATAAAAATATTCATAAAAAATTTATACCATTAATATTAAATAGAGAAGAACATAAATTCCCAAAAAAATATAATACACCATTTATTCCCGTTGTTTATATTGTTGACTATAAAACAAATGAAATAAAAAATAAAATTGTTGGATACTCTAACAGGTTTAAATTTATTAGATTAGTCAATGAGTAATATCTAAAAGGAAAATTATGCAGTTAATAGAACAAAAAAGTTTTTTAAAAAAAATAATGCCTTTTGATACTCTTGATGAATTTAGTTTAGAAAAAATCACTAAAGAGCTTGATATTGTTTATTTTAAAAAAGATGAAATAGTTTTAACAAATCAAGAAAAACCTGAATATTTATATTTCATTATAAAAGGACTTATTCAAGAGATACATGAAGAAGAAGTTTTATCAATATATGCTCATCATGAATACTTTGACCCAATATCAATTATAGAAAATAAGGTTAAACATACTTTTGTTGCTACACAAGAAACAATTTGCTATGCACTAAAAAGAGATTTTTTTCTTTCTTTTATTTATGAATATGAACATATTGAAGGTTACTTTTTTCAAACTATATCAAATAAACTAAATTCTAATATTTCAAATGAACAAAATAAAGAATTTACAAATTTTATCATAGCTAGAGTTCAAGATGCATATTTACAACAACCTATTATAGTTGATGGGAATATGAGTATTTACGATGCTGTTTTACAATTACAAGGAAATAAAGCATCTTCTTTACTTGTGAAAAATGAAAAAGGTGAATTAGGTATTGTAACTGATACTGATTTTAGAGAAAAAATAATTTTAAATAGAATGAGCTTTGATAGTCAAATAGCCCAAATAGCAACATTTGGATTAAAATATGTTAGTAATGAAGAGTTTTTATTTAATGCCCAACTTTCTATGCAAAAACATGGTGTAAAAAGGCTGATTGTACAAGATCATAATACAAAAGAAATAGTTGGAGTTCTTGATCTCATCTCTTTAACAAGTTTTTTTGCATCACATACATATGCAGTTAGCTTAGAGCTTGATAACGCTACAACAATAGATGAATTAAAAAGTGCTAGTGAAAACTTTATTAATGTAATTCGTACTTTATATGCTAAAGGTGTAAAAGTAAGATATATTTCAAAACTAATTGGACAATTGAATGGAAAATTATTTCATAAACTTTTTGAACTAACTGCTCCTGATGACTTAATTGAACAATCTACATTAATTATAATGGGTAGTGAAGGTCGAGGGGAACAAATATTAAGGACAGATCAAGATAATGCCTTAATTTTAAGTGATAGTTGTACTGTATCAGAAGAAATTATAACAAAATTTGCCAATGACTTTTCATCTCATCTTTGCGATTTTGGGTATCCAGAATGTAGTGGAGGAATAATGATTAATAATCCTTATTGGAGATTTAATGTTAAAGACTTTAAAAAGAGATTACATGAATGGGTTTATTCAAATAAGAAGAAAGACTTAATAAATTTAGCAATTTTTTATGATGCAATTTCTGTATGTGGAGATAATAAACTTCTAGATGATTTAAAAAATCATTTATATAGTATTTGTAATCATAGCCCTTTATTCCATACTTCATTTGCAAGGCCATTATTGAATTTTGAAACACCATTAAGTATGTTTGCAAATTTTGTAGTGAGTAAGAAAGATCATAAAAATGAGTTGGATATTAAAAAAGGTGGTATCTTTGCTATTGTTCATGGTGTAAGAAGTCTAAGTTTAGAATATAATATATATGAAACAAATACTGTTGAGCGTTTAAAAGAACTTAATAATAAAGAAATAATTGATAGAGAAACTACAAGTGAACTAATTGAAGCTTTTAATTTTTTATTAACTCTTAGGTTAAAAGCACGACTTGAAAAAATTGATGCTGCCCAGCCATTAGATAATTATATTAATCCAAGTAAATTAACTATTTTAGAAAAAGATCTATTAAGAGATAGTTTTAAAATTGTAGATAATTTCAAAAAGTTTTTAACTTATCATTATAAATTAAATATACTAAGTTAATATGTTTAATATAATTAAAAACTATTTTAATAAAAAAAGTTTAAAAGATAAATCATATTCTTATTTATTTGAACCATATAACGATGATGAATATGTATGTTTTGATTGTGAAACAACAGGACTAAATACAAAAACAGATGATATTATCTCTATAGGTGCAGTGATTATTAAAAACAATAAAATATTAGTAAGTAAAAAATTTGAAAAGTTTATAAAACCTAAAACATCTTTGGATGCCCAATCAATAAAAATACATCAAATTAGAGAATGTGATTTAGATGATGCTAAAGATATTGATGATGTAATTACCCAATTTTTAGAGTTTATAGGAAACCGTCCTCTTGTAGGATATTATTTAGAATTTGATATTGCCATGATTAATAAATATGTGAAACAAAAGATAGGTAGTCAACTACCAAATAAACAAATAGAAGTCTCTGCCATGTATTATGATAAAGTTATTGGTAGAATTCCACAAGGGAATATTGATTTAAGATTTGATGTAATTATGAATAAATTAGGATTACCAATATTATCAAAACATGATGCAATAAATGATGCAGTTATGACGGCAATGATATTTCTAAAATTAAATAAAAGTACATAAGTAAGTTTCATTTATATGTAAATTTATATGGGGTTAACATTATACAATTTTGGAGGAATTGGCAGTTATCTTACTTATGTATAT
>JABJGE010000045.1 GCA_018662405.1 Campylobacteraceae bacterium | reverse complement strand
TAATCAAAGTGTTGAAGAAGAAGATATTCCATATATTCAAGAGATTATAGAAAATTCTTTTGATATGTCAAAAATATTGAAAATGAAAAAACCAATAATAAAAAAAGACGAAATATTAATAGACTGTAATCACACTGAAAAGTTAGCGAAGATGCAAGTTACTACCCTAGAACAAAAAGGTATATTAAGTTATATAGCTACTATTTTTGATCAATTTAATATTGAAATACATAGTGCTAAAATTCATTCTACAAAAAGAAGAGCAAATGATTTATTTTTAATAGAAAAAAATGGAAATTTCTGCTCAAATAAAGAGAAGATTCTAGATCTACTAACTACTTAGATAAAATAGTTAAATAGTCCATCCTTATTAACTGTTTTAGCTTTAAGATCAATTAAATCTTCAGTTTTAAATTTTTTAAGTATTCTAGAATATGTCTCAGGTGTCATATTTAAAATTTCTGCAATTTCAATATTTTTTCTTTCAAAAAACATATCTGTATTATCATGTATAAACTTTGCCACTCTTTCTTTTGCATCTAGTACTAAATCATGAGATATTACACTTTCTAAATTTTTAATCTTTTTAATTAATGATGCTTGAATTTTAAATGAAAGTTCTGGTGTCGTATACATTAATTCTTTGAATTTAATAAAATCTATTTTTAAAAATTCTATATCTGAAAATGCTTCTGCAGTAGCTGGATATGGAATACCCTCAAAACTTGCAAGTTCACCAATAAGTTCGCCAGGTTGAAAGTATTTAAGTACTATATTTTTATCATTAGATGTTGTTTTATATAGTTTAATTACTCCAGACATTAACATATGTAGCCTATCAGATTCATCGCCTTCATAGAAGATTATATTATTCTTTAATCTTCTAGACACTACAGTAAATGACGCTATCTTTTCAAGCGTTTCATCATCTAAATCTTGAAAAAATACTATCTTTTTTAATTGTTCTATATTCAAAACATAACCTTTATGGATAAATTATTATCAATGTATTCTACATTAAAAGACTTTAAAGCAAATACATTTTATTGATATAAATCAAGGGAATATATTAAAATGTCTAATTAAGCATCAAATTATATAAAATTTAATGTAAAATATATTTTATATTGATTTGTAAGTTTAAATTACTTGCAAAAATACCCTTAGGTGTTTCAAGTGGGAAGCTATTTTTAATTGCTCTAATAACTGATTTTTTAAATATTTTATTACCTTTAAGAATTTTATAAGAGATTAATTCTCCTTTTGGTGATATTATAAATGAAATTTGCATATCCCCTTCCATTCTTCTTCTAAGAGCTCTTTTAGGATATGTCTTATTTTTATTGATTGTATTTCTTATTTTCGTATAATAATTATCTTTTATTATTTTTTGATTTTCTATAAATTTATTATCTGTTTTTTTTGTAATATTTGATTTATTAGATTTTATTTGAGTTTTACGAATAATTTCTTTTTTAATTGGTTTAGGCTTTTTTATAGGTTTCGGTTTAATAATCGGCTTTGGTTTTTCAATTATTTTTTCTTTTGGCTTAGTTTTAGGCTTCTCTTTTACAATTGGCTTTGGCTTTGGCTTTGGCTTTAATTTTTTAATTGGCTTTGGCTTCTTTATAGGTTTCGGTTTAGCTATCGGCTTTGGTTTTGGCTTTGGTTTTTCAATTATTTTTTCTTTTGGCTTAGTTTTAGGCTTCTCTTTTACAATTGGTTTGGGCTTTGGCTTTTCTTCTTGTATAACTGTAAATTTAACTGTTTGCTCACTTTTAGTAGCTTGTGAAGTAATGATTTTTGTATTATTTAGTGAATATAAGTACGCACTGATTAAAATAATATATAAAAAAGTAGTTATAAAAAAAGAGGAAAAATACCTATTCATATTTAGTAATAATTCCTAAGTTTTTATATCCTTTGTCTTTTAATATATCTATAATATAAACAAAATTCTCAAATCTTACATTTTTATCACAACTAATACTAATAGCTGTATTGATTTTAAATTTTTCTAACCTAGATACGATTTCTTCTTTATTAATTTTATCTTTATTAAAAAATATATCTCCATTTGGTTTTACTGTTATAGTGACAGTTTTATTTTTTGTAATTTTAGTAGAACTTGTAGCTTCACTTAGATCAATAGGTATAACACCACGAGCTATAAATGTAGCAGTAGTAAGAACTATTACTAAAAGTACAAGCATAATATCTATAAATGGTACAACATTCATAGAATCAAATTTTTTAATTTGCACTTTGTTCCTTTTTATCTATTTCCCATAGTGCTGTTAAAACTTCAATTTTTCGTCCGAGATGATTATAAAACATCATAGATGGAATTGCTACTATTAAACCCATAGCTGTTGCTTTTAAGGCAAGTGCTAAAGAACTCATGATAATCTTTACATCAATATCTCCACCATTTCCCATAGTGTAAAATGTAATAATAATACCAAATACAGTTCCTAGTAATCCAATGTATGGAGCATTACTACCAAATGATGATATGATTGATATATTATTCGTAATATCAATTTCTAATTTTTGCTTTTCTTTATATGAAGATAAATCAATCTTTTTAAAAAACATCAGTCTTTCTATATAAAAGAAGATTGATAAAAAACTCATCAATCCTAAAATACCAATCACACCATAATCTACTATATCTTTTAAAAGTTCTATATTCATATTTTAAAATACCTTAAAGTTTTTATTTATAATTATTATACAATTTTATTATTAATGTATAAGCAATTAAAAAAGGCAAAGATCAAATCTTTGCCTTTTTTGAAATGAAAATATTAAAATATTAGAATGAATATTTTAAATTTGCATAAATATATCTACCTGGTTCATTCATTAACAT
>JABJGE010000096.1 GCA_018662405.1 Campylobacteraceae bacterium | reverse complement strand
ATCTTCTGGCTTTTGTAAAAGCTCTTTTACTTTGTCAATTAAAGGAAATTTTTCTTCTTCTGTTGTATATACTTTTATCTCTTCTGTTGAATATGTTTTTGGTAAAGCATCAATTTCTTTATCTATATCCATACCATTTTGTATTAATTCAAGTAGTCTAAAGGTAGCATATACAGCGTCATCAAATCCAAAATATCTATCATTGAAGAAAATATGTCCAGAAACTTCTGCTGCAAAGTCTGCATTTGTTTCATTTATTTTTACTTTTAGATTACTATGTCCAGTTTTGTACATAATAGCTTTACCACCATCTGCATTAATTTTATCATACATAACTTGCGTACATTTCACTTCACCAATAACTGTAGGTTTATCCATAGTAGAAGCAAATAAAATTGCCATAATGTCACCTTTTACATTATGTTTTTTAGTTAAAAATGCAATTCTATCAGCATCACCATCATAAGCAAATGCATATTTATATTCACCTTTTAGTGCTTCAATTACATCTTTTAAATTTTTTTCTTCACTTGGATCTGGATGATGGTTTGGAAATGTTCCATCAGGATCACAATATATTCCATCATAATTTAGTTCTAACTTATCGAGAATTTCAGTTAAAACTGTATCTGCTACACCATTTCCACAATCAATAATAAATTTATCGCTCATACCTTTTAGATGGCTAAATTCTTTTACCATCCAATCTATATACATAGATTTTGCATCTATTTTTGTATAGACTTCATTTGTTTCAATTACCATATTTTGATTAGCAATAATCTTATCTCCAAGAGCATATATTGCATCTGCAAAAAATGGTTTATGATCTATAGTCATCTTAAATCCATTATATTCACTTGGATTATGACTTCCTGTAATCATTATTGAAGCATCAGGTTCAATACCATCAAATTTTTGAAAAGTAGAAAAATAATTAACTCCAGTAGCAACCATTCCCATACCAAGAACTTTACAACCAGCCTCATTTAATCCACTTGTTAAATATCCAAAAAGTTCTGGAGAATGAGTCCTAGCATCGTATCCAACTACTACTGTTGGTGTATTATTAGTTTGTTTTATAGCTTCTAATCCAAAGTAATAACCAAGTAATTTTATACTTTGCTCATTTAATTCTTCAGGTACTATACCTCTAATATCATATTCTCTAAATATTGATTTTTTAATCATCATTTGCCTTAATAATTTTTAATATATAATATTGTATCTAAACAATAGGAAATATTTAATGAAAATACGAGTTTACTACGAAGATACAGATGCTGGTGGTGTTGTATACCATTCACAATATTTAAACTTTTGTGAAAGAGCTAGAAGTGAATTGTTTTTTACAAAAGGTTTATCTCCACACAAAGAAAATGAATTTTTTGTTGTAAAAAGTTTACAAGCAGATTATATCAAAAGTGCTAAATTTGCAGATCTTTTAGATATACAAACAAAAGTAATCGAACAAAAAAAAGCTTCTCTTGTTTTATCTCAAATAATTTTAAATGAAAAAGATGAAATTTTATTCAAAATGGAAGTACAAGTTGCATATTTAAAAAATAGAAAACCTTATAGAATTCCAGAAAATATTTTGAATATATTTTAAATATTTTCTTATTTACACAATTTTACAAGAAGAAACATAGATCTAAGTACTATTATATCTATGTTTAATAAATAAATAGTTATCATAATATAATGATGTCACATTCATGTCAATTTTAACCTAAAAGGTATTTATATGAGAAACTTTCTTAACAACTTAACTATTAAACAAAAAATGTATTCATTGAATATTGGAATACTTATTGCCTTAATGTTTTTAGTTGGATATACAATACAAAAAGTTAGTTCTATAGAAGATGAATTTACAAATATTAGTAAAATAGTCGTTAATATCGAGAACGAAGAGCTACGCCAATCTGAAAAAGCCATAAATAATATTATTAATGATATTAAGTTTGGATTACCTATGTGGGTAATAATTAATATAATCATGTCTATAATTTTATTTATAGGTATTAAAAGTGTTGTCAATAATATATTAAAAACGGAAATTGGATTATTAGAATTCTTTAAATACTTAAATAGGAAAAGTGATAAAATATCAACTATTGATATTCATACAAATGATGAATTAGGTATTATGGCTAAAGCCATTAATGAAAATATGTTAGCGACTAAGGCAAATTTAGAATCAGATGTGTCACTTATTGATAATACAGTTAAAATTGCAGATGCAGTAAAACGAGGACATCTAAAATCAAGAATTAAAAAATCATCACATAATCCTGAATTAAATAGACTAAAAGATGTTGTAAATGATATGCTTGATACTGTTTATAATAATGTTAATTCAATTCTACATATACTAACAAAATATACTGATTATGACTATAAAAATAAAGTTGATGTATCTAATATGAGTGCACAAATGAAATCATTAGCAATGTGAGTGAATGAACTAGGTGATGCCATTACAAAGATGCTTATAAGTAATAAAAAGAATGGTTTAATTTTAGATGACTATTCTGATACATTAATGGAAAATGTTGATAAAATTAGTTCAAGCATGAATCAACAAGCTGCATCACTAGAAGAAACAGCTGCATCTGTAGAAGAGATCACATCAATTATTAAACAAACTACAGATAAATCACAAAGTATGGCATCTTTAGCAACGCAAACAAAATCTAGTGCAACTAATGGTAAAGAACTTGCAACAAAAACAGCAAATGCTATGGATGAAATAAATGATTCCACTACTGCAATTGCAGATGCAATTACAGTAATTGATCAAATTGCATTCCAAACAAATATTTTATCTTTAAATGCAGCAGTAGAAGCAGCAACAGCGGGAGAAGCTGGTAAAGGATTTGCAGTAGTTGCAGGGGAAGTAAGAAACCTAGCCGCAAGATCAGCAGAAGCAGCAAATAGTATCAAAAACTTAGTAGGTCAAGCTACTATTAGAGCAAATGAAGGAAAAACAATTGCGTCAAATATGATTCAAGGATATGATGAGCTTGACAATAATATTGTACATACAACTGAATTGATTGAAGATGTTGCATTAGCAGCAAAAGAACAATTAAGTGGTATTGATCAAATTAATAATGCAATTTCTGAACTAGATCAAGTTACACAAGCAAACGCAACAATGGCAACGGATACAAATCAAATTGCAATTTATACAGATAAAATCGCAAAAGAAGTTGTAGATGAAGTAAATGAAAAAGAGTTTGATGGAAGAGATACAATAGATATTAGTGATGTTAAAAATACTCGTGCTGCAAAAGTTGCTGCTGGAGAAAATATTAATTTAAAATTTTCTAAAAAATCTAAAACAAATTTAAAACAAGAAAACATACAAGTATCTACAAAAACTATAGATGTACCTCAAAACAATGATGAATGGGATTCTTTTTAATTAAAAAATTCCATTTCATAAAGTAATTAGCTAGTTAATAGATCTTTTAAACTTTGGCTTGGTTGTTTTCCATCTAATATTAGTTTAACTTCTTTTGCAATTGGTGTATATATATTATGCTCTATTGATAGTTTATTAATAGCTTCACTTGTCTTTACACCTTCTGCTACTTCACCTAACTCTTCTAAAATAACATCTAAACTTTTATTTTGTGCAAGTCCTAATCCCACTCTAAAATTACGACTTAGTTCACTGGAAGCTGTTAAAAACAAATCTCCTGCACCACTTAAGCCCATAAAAGTTTCATCTTTGGCACCAAAATGATCACCAAATCTTGCCATCTCAACAAGACCTCTTGATATTAAACTAGCTCTTGCATTTAATCCAAGCTCTAATCCATCACAAATACCACTTGCAATTGCTAATACATTCTTATATGCACCTGCAACCTCTGCACCCATTACATCATCACTATAGTATGTTTTTATAAAAGAAGGGAAGAAAGTGTGAAATTCATTGTAGTAAGTTTGTGAAGCAGAATTAATTACTATTGCTGCAGGTAGTCCTTTAATTACTTCAGAAGCAAACGATGGACCAGAAATAAAGCCTAAATTTTCATTAGGTACAAAATCTTTATATATATCTTGCAAAAACTCTCCAGTACTTGCTTCAATCCCTTTTGCAGCAACTAAAACTTTTTGATTTCTAAATACAAAATTATCTTTTAGCCAAGACCTTATACTCTGAGCAGGAATTGCTATTACTAAATATTCACAAGCTAAAGCTTCATCTAATGATACAAAACTCTCAATATCTTTTTTTGTTCTACTTGTTATTAAACACTTTTGATTCTGTGAAAGTGCATAATGAAGAGCTTGCCCCCATTTACCTGCACCAATTACACAAATAGTACTCATAATATTAAGAAAGTCTTTCTTTAAGTAATTTATTTACAACTTGAGGATTTGCACTACCTTTTGATTCCTTCATAGTTTGACCTACAAAGAAACCAAATAGTTTATCTTTACCTGATTTATATTGTTCAACTTTATCTTCATTTGCAGTTAAGATACCATCAATTATTGCTAAAATTGCACCATCATCAGATACTTGTTTAAGTCCAAGTTTTTCAATTACTTCATCAACTGAAACATCATTTTCCATTAAGTAATCAAGCACTTCTTTTCCAGCTTTTCCAGAAATGTCTCCAGATTCAATAGACTTTACTAAAGATCCAAGCTTTAATGAATCTACTGGAGATGTTGTAATATTCATACCTTCTGTAAATCTTCCTTGAAGTTCAACAGTTAGCCAAGTCGTAGCTAGTTTTCCACTAATTCCTTGAGACATCATCTCCTCAAAATAATGTGCTGTTTCTTTTGTACTACAAATTACACCAGCATCGTATTCTTTTACACCAAAATCTTTTACAAATCTTTCTTTTTTTGCATCTGGAAGTTCTGGAATATCAGAATATTTTTCAATCATCTCTTCTGTAACAATCAATGGAAGTAAGTCTGGATCTGGAAAATATCTATAATCAGCAGCATCTTCTTTCCCTCTCATAGATCTAGTTTCACCTGTATTCACATCAAAAAGTCTAGTTTCTTGAACAACTTCTTGTTCATATACACCGTCTTCCCACGCTTCAGTTTGTCTTTGTACTTCATAATGGATTGCTTTTTCAATAAATTTAAAACTATTCATATTTTTAATTTCACATCTTGTATAAAGCTTTTCATCACCTTTTGGTCTAATAGATATATTTACATCAGCTCTAAATGATCCTTCTTGCATATTTGCATTTGATATATCGATATATTTTACAATTGAATGTAGTTTTTTCATATATAAGATTGCTTCTTCCGCACTTCTCATATCTGGTTCAGATACGATCTCTAATAGTGGAGTTCCTGCTCTATTTAAATCTACTTTTGAATGATCTCCAGCATGTGTATTTTTCCCTGCATCATTTTCTAAATGAGCTCTTGTAACACCAATTGTTTTTTGGCTTCCATCTGGAAAATCAATAATAACTTCACCCATATCAACAACAGCTACTTCAAATTGAGATATTTGATATCCTGTTGGTAAATCTGGATAAAAATAGTTTTTTCTATTAAAGATTGATTTTCTATTAATAGGAGCATTAATTGCTGTTCCTAATTGAATAGCTTTATGTACAGCTTCTTTGTTTAGTACGGGTAATGCACCTGGTAGTCCTAAACACGTAGGACATACATTTGTATTTGCATCTGCTCCAAAACTTGTAGCACAATCACACCATAATTTACTATTTGTATTTAATTGTGCATGTACTTCTAAACCTATTACTACTTCAAACATATATTCTATTCCTTATCTTACTACATCAATATCAGCATTTAATCTTAGCTGACTAAAGTAATTTTTTAAAAATTGATTTTCTCTATTTTTCATTATTATTTCAAATACTTTATCTTTTACTTTTTCAAAAGGTAAAACTGTAATTTCTTTCTTTTCTTTTACAAAATACATTATAAAACTTTTATCATCTTGTGCAATTTTTGTAAATTTTCCATTATCAATACCATTTATTAAGTACCTGATATTACTACTTGATGTTGCCATATCTATAGTTTCATTTGTTCTAGTAATTGCTTCATTAAAAAACATTGGGTTTTTTGATACTTGAACTAATAAATCTTGATTTATTGCACTATATTTTATTACATCTATTTTAGCCGCAATACTAAATAGTTTTTGATTATTATCGTAGTATATTTTAATATCTTCATCTGTAGCATATCTTAGTTTACCTGCTAAAACTTTTTTTGATAATTTTGCTTTTAATAGTTTTTTCTTAATATCATTAACAAAAATGTCATAGTTTGTTTGAGCTTTAACTGCTTGTATAAATTGATCTAATGTCATATTGTTTGAAGCAGCTATTTTTTCCATATGAGCTTCTATATCTAATTGATCAACTATAATATGATTACTTGTAATCTCTTGATCAAATAGCATCTCATCAACTATTAAATTTACAGCATCTTGCTTATTAATATTTAATAATTGCATTTTAGTATCAATATCTGCTAAAGTAATTATGTCATTATTAACTTTAATCGCAATTGCATCTATAAGTCCTGCAAAAGCAATTGAACTAGCTACAAATAATGATAGTAATATTTTACTCATTTTTATCCTTTAATTTGCCTATAATTAAAGTCATTTTATCATATAATTGCTTTATGAAAACAATTACTTTAAAATCACCATTTGATATGCATTTGCATTTAAGAGACAACGATATGCTAAAATTAGTAGCACCTTTAACATCTGATACTTTTACAGGTGCTATTATTATGCCAAACCTTGTACCTCCTGTAGATACTAAAGAAGCTGTGACTGCTTATAAAAATAGAATTATGGATGCAGTTAGTGATAAAACATTTAATCCTATGATGACATTATTCTTCAAGCCTTATACAAAAGAATTTTTAGAAGATGTAAGAGATGAAATAACAGCATTAAAACTTTATCCAGCAGGTATTACAACTAATAGTGAAGGTGGTGTAGAGTCTATTGATACTATAGCACTTGCCCCTACATTAAATGCAATGATAGACCTTGATATTCCATTATGTATCCATGGGGAGACAAATGGATTTGTTATGGATAGAGAAGCTGAATTTATGTCAGTATATGAAGAATTAGCAATAGCATTTCCAAAATTAAAAATTATTATGGAACATATCACTACAAAAGATGCAGTAGAAATGGTACAAAAATATGATAATTTATACGCAACGATTACACTACAACATCTTTTAATTACTTTAGATGATGTTGCAGGTGGAATGCTTCAACCACATCTATTTTGTAAACCAATTGCAAAAAGATATGAAGATAGAGATGCATTATTAAATATTGCATTAAGTGGTCATCCAAAAATTATGTTTGGTAGTGATTCTGCTCCTCATCCAAAACATGCAAAAGAAGCATGTGGGTGTGCAGCTGGTGTATTTACATCACCTATTGCACTACAAGTTCTTGTGGAACTATTTGAAAAAAATAATTGCTTAGATAATCTACAAAAATTTATATCTGATAATGCATGTAAAATATATAACATGAAACCGTCATCAAAAGATGTTACTTTAGAAAAGAAAGATTTTATAGTGCCAAAAGCTTATGAAGCATATGGAGAAACTGTAGTACCTATGTATGCAGGTGAAACTATTACTTGGAGTATTAAGTCTTAATAAAATTGACTTAATTATTTTTAGGGGAAGAAGTTTAACTTCTTCCCCTTTTTTATTATTCTAAAATAGACTTAGAACATATCCGTTCTAAGCATTGCACCATTAGAAGCATTTGTAACTAATGCTCTATACTGTTTTAACCAAGAAGATTTAATCTCTTTTTTAATTGGAGTAAAATTAGCTTTTCTTTTAGCAATCTCTTCATCACTTAGATCAACAGATAATATATATTCATCAACATCAATATGTATAGAATCTCCATCTTCAAGTAATCCTATCATACCACCTTCAGCTGCTTCTGGACTTACATGTCCAATAGATGCTCCTCTAGTAGCTCCAGAGAATCTTCCATCAGTAATAAGAGCAACAGTATCGCCCATACCCATACCCATAATAAGTGAAGTTGGAGCTAGCATCTCTTGCATACCTGGACCACCTTTTGGACCTTCATATCTAATTACTACTACATTTCCATGAGTTACTTTACCATCAATAATACCAGCAATTGCTTCATCTTGAGAATTAAAACAAACAGCAGTACCTGTAAATACTCTATCTCCAGTAATACCTGCAGTTTTAATAACAGCACCTTCTTGAGCCAAGTTACCATATAAAATCGCTAATCCACCAACTTCTGAGTATGGATTATCAATAGTGTGAATAATATTTGTATCTTTAATTTTAGCTGTAGCAATTCTTTCTTTTAAAGTTTCACCAGTAATCATAAGGTTGTCAATTAGTACACCATCTTCACCACCTCGTTTATCCATCTCATGCATTACAGCATTAACACCACCAGCCTTATCAATATCTTGCATATGAACTGTAGTTAATGATGGAGATATTTTAGCTATATGTGATACATTCTTAGAAATTGTATTAATATCTTCAAGATTGAAATTTGCCTTTGTTTCTCTTGCAATTGCTAACATATGAAGTACAGTATTAGAAGACCCACCCATTGCCATATCAACAGCAAATGCATTTCGTACAGCATTTTCATTTAAAATATTTGTCATATTATATTTTGCTTTTTCTGCCATTTCCATCTTAGCAATTTCACAAACTCTTCTAGCAGCATTTCTATATAAGTTTTCTCGCTCTTTTGTAAGTGCTAAAATTGTTCCATTTCCAGGAAGGGCAATACCCATAGCTTCCATTAGTGTATTCATAGAATTTGCTGTAAACATACCAGAACATGATCCACCTGAAGGACAAGCATTACACTCAATATCAGTTAATTCCTCTTCTGTAATCTCACCTGCTTCATATTTACCAACTGCTTCAAATGCTGTCGCTAAATCAATTGGTGTACCATCTTGTGTGTAACCTTTTGCCATTGGACCACCAGAAACAAATACTGTTGGTACATCAACTCTAATTGCACCCATAATCATACCTGGTACAATTTTATCACAATTTGGAATTGCAATCATTGCATCAAACTTATGTGCATTCATTACTGTTTCAATTGAATTTGCAATAATTTCTCTTGATGGAAGTGAAAACAACATACCATCATGCCCCATTGCAATACCATCATCTACACCAATAGTATTAAATTCAAATGGTACACAACCAGCTTTTTTGATCTCATCTTTAATGATGTCAGATACTTTATCTAAGAAGAAATGTCCTGGAATCACTTCAATAAATGAATTTGCAACACCGATAAATGGCTTATCAAAATCCTCATCCTGTAATCCTGTTGCTCTTAATAGCGATCTATGTGGGGCTCTATTATGCCCTTTTTTTACCTCATCACTTCTCATCATATTCTAACCTTTTTGTTCATATTTTAATTATCTAAATTTTAAAGATTATACAATATCAAGGCTAAAATTATAAAAAATATATGAATTTTATAATTTACATCTTATTTACTTTACAAATAGATATTTTCTAGCTATAATTCCACCCTAATTTGAATGCGGGAGTAGCTCAGTTGGCTAGAGCCTCTGCCTTCCAAGCAGATTGTCGCCGGTTCGAGTCCGGTCTCCCGCTCCAAATTTAGAAGATACAAATAATACCTTTAGTAAGAAATTACTATTAATACATGCGAGTGTGGCGGAATAGGTAGACGCGTTGGACTTAAAATCCAATTCCGGTTTCGGAGTGTCGGTTCAATTCCGACCATTCGCACCATTTCAAAATTAAAAATCAATATATTAAGTATTATTTTTAATCATTCAATTAAAAAAATATACATCTAGTATAGTTTTTTAATTTCTTGTAGAGAGTTGACAGAGTTGGTCGAATGTACCGGTTTTGAAAACCGGCGAGGTTTACGCCTCCAGCGGTTCGAATCCGCTACTCTCTGCCATTTTTAAACTAATTATTTCCACAACATTTTTCAAAAAATAAATGTTTAATACACCATTTATTATATACTAAAAAGTGAATAACAAAAAATACTGCAATCAGAATACAAGCAAATATCATATAAGGTATCGTAGATGAATTAGTATTAGCTCCCATTAACAAATCATACATACTAGATAAAATTATCCACATATGAAATGGAATTAAACCTAAAAATATTATTCTAAAAAATCTTTTTTTCATAATATGTATTTTAGATTAAACTCTTAAGACTTTTAACTGTAAATAATTTCAGGTTCTCACCTTTTTGTGATTTTAATTCACTTGAAAATCCACTTTTACTAAATAGCATAAATGTATCAACATTAATTTTTGCATCTTTGCATTTTTGCTTTAAATTATTTAATTCACTTTTTTTAACTTTAGAATTCGTATACTTACAAGATCCAGCAATTGCTACACCTTTTTTAGTTGTACACAGTAAATCAATATCAATATCATCATCCCAATACCTTCCAATACTATAAATAGAATCATCTTTTAAATTAAATTTTACTAATTCATGTGATAACTGTTCAAAAATCGTTTCTGTAAATTCTGCTTTTCTATTTTGAAATAACTTCTCAAACTCTTCATAGTTTCCATCTCTAATACCTTTAAATATTGGAGAGATAAAAGCAAACCAAAATCTAACAAAAGGTATGTTAAATAATAATTTTTCAGAAACTGTATATTGATCTTCAAGATTAGACATACTTTGTAATGATTTTTCTAATTTTAAAATATTTAATTTACATAGTTCATCAACTAAAGATATACCTTCATCAAATTCTACATTTGCTCGCCTAAATGCAGAATTTGTTCGTCTATCTCCCAGTGCTAAACCAGTAAGTATTGAAGAAAATTCATCTTTACCAGTTACTAGCATATTTACATCATTTCGTAAATATTTATATTTATTCAAAACATAATTTTCAATTGTAGTTTCAAGTGAATATTTAGGATTTATTTGAAAATCTGTACCACCAAAGACTGCAAAGTATTCTACTGCTTGTTCCATACTATCAAAGGTATTTAGTTTACAAAACTCACTAAATAATTTGCCTATTGGCTTCTTTTCTATAAATTTCATTATTGACTATTTACTCTTGTCAATAAAATCAGTAATAGCCTGAGAGCTCATCATTAATTGCATTTTTAAATTCATATCATCTTCTTCAATAATTTTTTGTATTAAATCTTTTGCTGTATTTTTATCATTAGCTAATGCTACTTTTTCATCAATTGTTAATTTTTTATATTCTTCTTCTGTCATTTTATAATTCTCCTAATTTTGCTTCTTTTTCAACTTCTTCTAAAAATTTAGGTAATAAATCTTTCGTGTCAAGTTTTGCGATTACTTCACCTTTTTTAATAATAAGTCCACTGCCTTTTCCATATGCTATTGCTACATCAGCAGATTTTGCTTCACCAATAGCATTTACGACACATCCCATTACTGATACATTTAAAGGTGTCTTTATATGTTTAGTCGCTTCTTCAACCTCTTTAACTGCACTTACTAAGTCAGCCTCAATTCTACCACAAGTTGGACATGATATTATATTCAATCCATCTTTTACAATACCAGAATCTTTTAAAATTGCACGCCCTACTTCGATCTCTTTTTCCAACTCTCCAGTAATAGAGATTCTCATAGTATCCCCAATACCATCAAGAAGTAAAGATCCAAGTGCTATTGAAGATTTTACTGTACTATGAAAAAGTGTTCCAGCTTCCGTAACTCCCAAATGAAATGGATAATTATTTAAAGGTCTTAACATTCTATAAGCTTCCACTGTTCTTTGAACATCACTAGCTTTTAACGATATTTTAATATCGTCAAATCCTAAATCTTCAAGGTATTTAATATTATACTCTGCACTTTTAACCATACCCAGAGCTGTTTGTCCATATTTATCTTCAAATTGTTCTTCTAAACTTCCACAATTAACACCTATTCTTACAGGTATATTTCTTTGTTGACAAGCTTTTACAATCTCTTTAATTCGACTTTTATCACCAATATTTCCTGGATTAAATCGAATACAATCTACTACTTCTGCTGCAATTAGTGCTAGCTTATAGTTAAAATGTATATCCGCTACAATAGGAAGCGATGATCTTTGTTTAATCTCTTTTAATGCATATGCTGCTGCCATATCAGGAACAGCAACTCGTACTATGTCAGCACCTGCAAAATGTAATAATTTTATCTGTTCAAGTGTTGCTTCTATATCACTTGTTTTTGTATAAGTCATCGATTGTACAGATATAGGTGCATCACCACCTACTGCAACATCTCCAACATATATTTTTTTAGTTTTATATCTTTGTATCATAGAATAATTTTATCTAAAAAAAGATATAATATCCCCTAATAAGCATACAAAGGTTTTTTTTGGATTTAAATTTATTCGATATTATTGTCCTAACTCTAATTACCATTCTAGGACTCAAAGGTCTTATTCGTGGATTTATTAAAGAAGTATTTGGATTAGTAGGAATTGTAGGGGGAGTATTTGTTGCTTCTAGAATTTCAAAGCCTGTTGGTGAACTTATCAACAACCTAATACCAATTGATAATGAATCTACAAGATTATTATTTGGGTTTATAGTTTCAATTGTTGGATTTTGGGCTATTGCATATCTAATTGGTATAGCTATTAGTAAAATATCTAGCTTAAGTGGATTAGGTATTTTTGATAGACTATTTGGTTTCATCTTTGGTGCAGCTAAAGTATTTTTAATATTCTCTATTATCATATACGCGATATCTCAAGTAGAAGCTATTAAAAACTCTTTAGATAAAAAAACAAATGGAAGTATTATGTATCCTATTTTGCAAGAGGCTGGATCATATATAATAAAACTTGACACTACAAAATTACAAAATGGTATGTCTTCACACGTAAATGGAGCTATAGAAGCTACAAAAGAAACTATTGAAGAAATATCAACAGAAGTAATTCAAGAAAAAATCGAAAAAATAAATACTAAGTAAGGAAACAAATATTGTTTGAAAATAAATATATACAGCAAAGAATAGAAAAAGCAGACAAACTAAGAGAGCTTGGATTTAATCCATATAGAAATGATTCTCAAAGAGATACAACAATTAGCAAATACTTAAATGTAAATGATGATGTAAAGAATCTTGAAAACATGAGAGCTGAAAATAGACATTATACTGTTTCTGGAAGAATTAAATTTTATAGAAATATGGGAAAAGCTAGTTTCCTTAAAATTGAAGATGAATCTGGACTTTTACAAATTTATGTAGCAAGAGATAATTTAGCAGAAGGTTTTTATAATAATATTAAAAAACTAATGGAAGTTGGAGATATTATTGAAGTTAGAGGTTACCCTTTTGTAACTCAAAAAGGTGAACTTTCACTACATGTAGATGATCTTAAAATTCTTACAAAAGCTATATCTCCATTACCTGAGAAATATCATGGTATTCAAGATAAAGAACTTAGATATAGACAAAGATATTTAGATTTAATTATGAATAGTGATGTAAGAAAAACTTTCCATATTAGATCTAAAGTAATATCTTTAACTAGAAGATTTTTCGAAGATAAAGGTTTCTTGGAAGTTGAAACACCTATGATGCATCCAATTGCAGGTGGAGCAAATGCAAAACCATTTACTACTCATCATAATGCATTAGGGGTAGATAGATATTTAAGAATTGCACCTGAATTATATTTAAAAAGATTAATTGTAGGTGGATTTGAAGCAGTATTTGAAATCAATAGAAACTTTAGAAACGAAGGTATGGATGCAACTCACAATCCAGAATTTACATCGATTGAGTTTTATTGGGCATACAAAACTTATAGAGATTTAATCAATATTACTAAAGAATATTTTGAATACCTATTTGAACATTTAAATTTACCAACAACTTTACCTTATGGTGATATCGAAATTAACTTCGCAAACTTTACAGAAATTGGACTAGTTGATTCATTAACAAAAATTGGTGGTGTACCTGCTCAATCTTGTAATGATATTGATTCTATTTATGCTTACTTAAAAGAGCAAGGTGTTCAAGTAAAGCCAAATCTTAATTTAGGTCAATTACAAGGTGAACTATTTGATGAGTATGTTGAAGGTAAATTAATTGATCCTACATTTATTACAGATTACCCTGTAGAAATTTCACCACTTGCAAGAAGAAGTGATGATAATCCAGAGATCACTGAAAGATTTGAATTATTTATGGCAGGCAAAGAGATAGCAAATGCTTTCTCTGAGCTAAATGATCCAATTGACCAACTTGAAAGATTTGAAGGACAAATGAATGCTAAAGATGCTGGTGATGATGAAGCACATGAGATGGATGCAGATTTTGTAAATGCATTATCATATGGTATGGCTCCAACAGCTGGTCAAGGTATTGGTATTGACAGACTTGTAATGATGCTTACAAATGAGCACAGTATTAGAGATGTACTTTTATTCCCTGCTATGAAACCTATTCATACAGAAATTGATTTACATGCTGACACTGAAGAAAAATAATAAAAATAATTAATTAAAAAGGAAAAATATGAGTAATTTTATAAAAAATGATAATTTAGCTACAGCTGATGCTGAAGTTTTTGGAATGATTGAGTCTGAATTAGAAAGACAAACTGACCATTTAGAAATGATTGCATCTGAGAACTTTACATCTCCAGCAGTTATGGAAGCTATGGGTTCTGTTTTTACAAATAAATATGCTGAAGGTTACCCTTACAAGAGATATTATGGTGGATGTGAATTTGCCGACCAAGTTGAGCAATTAGCTATTGATAGAGCTTGTGAAATTTTTGGATGTAACTATGCAAATGTACAACCACATTCTGGAAGTCAAGCAAATGGTGCAGTATATGCTGCATTATTAAAAGCTGGTGATAAGCTATTAGGTATGGATTTATCTCACGGTGGTCACTTAACACATGGTTCTAAACCATCTTTTTCTGGTAAGAATTACCACTCATTTACTTATGGTGTAGAAATGGATGGAAGAATTAACTACGATAGAGTTATGGATATTGCTAAAATTGTTCAGCCAAAAATTATCGTTTGTGGTGCTAGTGCATATGCAAGAGAAATTGACTTTGCTAAATTTAGAGAGATTGCTGATGCAGTTGGCGCTATTTTATTTGCTGATATTGCACACATTGCTGGTCTAGTAGCTGCAGATGAGCATATGTCTCCATTCCCATATGCTGATGTTGTTACAACTACAACTCACAAGACTCTAAGAGGTCCTAGAGGTGGTATGATCATGTGTAATGATGAAGATATTGCTAAAAAATTAAATTCTGCTATTTTCCCAGGATTACAAGGTGGTCCATTAGTACATGTAATTGCAGGTAAAGCTGTAGCATTTGGTGAAATCCTAAGACCAGAATGGAAAGATTATGCAAAGCAAGTTAAAGCAAATGCTAAAGTTCTTGGTGAAGTATTAGTTAAAAGAGGTTACAACCTTGTAAGTGACGGTACGGATAATCACTTAATCTTAGTATCTTTTGTTGGTACTGATATATCAGGAAAAGATGCAGACTTAGCACTTGGTAATGCAGGTATTACAATCAATAAAAATACAGTTCCAGGAGAAACAAGAAGTCCATTTGTAACTTCTGGTGTTAGAATTGGTTCTCCAGCACTTACTGCAAGAGGTATGAAAGAAGCTGAGTTTGAATTAATTGGTGGAAAAATTGCTGATGTTTTAGATGATATTAATAATACTGATTTACAAAAAACAATTAAAGAAGAGTTAAAACAATTAGCACAGAATTTTGTGATTTATACACAATCTACTTACTAAATTAATAGAGGTTATCAAGGAGTCTATAATGGAATTTAAAACTGAAGCATTTTTTCAAGATGAGTTAAATAAAACACAAAACAATCATGATGAAGAAGGATTAGATAATATTTCATTAAATGACTCCATTGAAAATAAAACAGATAAAAAGAAATATATTTTATTAGGACTTGCTCTTTTAACTGTTTTTATAATTACAATTGTTGTTGTAAATTTTATGTCAAATGTAAATGATGACTCATCTAATCTACTCGAAAATGATTCTATTGCCCAAGATAATATTTTAGAAAACATTAATCCAGAACAAAAATATAAAGAGATTATAGAAAAAAGAGCAGAAATTTTAAAACAAGATGAAAAAATAACATATACAGAATCTGTTAAATCTCAAGAACCTGTATCATCGACAAATGAATTAAAAGAGATTAAAAAAGAAAAAGCTGTAAGTAAAGAAGTTGTTATTAAAAAGCAAAAAGAATTAACAAAACTTCCAGTACCAACTGAAGTTGCTATATCTAATTTAAATAAATTAAATGGAAGCTTCATACAACTAGGTGCATTTTCTAAATATCCTTCAAAAGCATACCTTAATAATATTCAATCTAAAGGATATGCAGTTAAGATACATAAAGTAGAAATTAATGGTAAATTTTATCATAAATTATTGATTGGGCCTTATAAAACTCAAAAAGAATCAAGATCAAATTTATCTAAAATAAGAAAAGATTTAAAGAGCCCAAAAGCTTTTATCTATCAATAAAATAAGGACAAAAATGTTTTATAGTAAAAGTCTAATTTTAGATCAATTTACTCCTGTATCAATTTATCAAAAAATACAAAATTTATTTACTGATGAGATTACTTTTCTTTTTGAATCTGTATTAAATGGTAATGATGGAAATTTTTCATATATTATTATTGGTGATCGTGAAAGAGTTTGGCATAAAGATGGTAAAAGCTTTCATAAAGATGAAAATAATAATATACAGGAAATAGATTCTAATCCATTTAACTTCTTAAAAACATACTATAATAACATTGATAAAAAAATATACAAAGATAAGGCTCAAGAATTAGGGATTGGCTTAGTTGATGGCTTTATTGGAAATATTGGATACGATATGGTACAAGAATGGGAGCCAAAACTAAAAAATAGTATGGCAAACTTAAAAGATACTATTGGTATTGCTGACTTTGATCTTATTCGTCCAAAAATTATTTTAGGTTTTTCACATAAAACATCAAAACTTACTATAGTAACTTCACTAGACTCAATGAAAGATCAACTTAATATTATTGAAGATGAGCTACATAAAAACTTTGAATATACTCCATTAAAGAAGGCTAAGCTTTTAAATGAAGGTAGTTTTACACATTCAAAAGAAAAATTCTTTGATATGGTTGCACAATCAAAAGAGATGATTAAGTCAGGTGATGTTTTCCAAATTTTAATGACAAATAGATTCACTCAAAAAGTTGAAATTGATAATCTTTCTTTCTATAGAGGATTACGATCTAAAAACCCTTCTCCATATCTATTTTTACTTGAATATGAAGACTTCTGTATAGCAGGATCTAGTCCTGAAGTTATGGTAAGATTAACTGATGGGAAAATACTTCTACGACCAATTGCAGGAACAAGAAAAAGAGGAAAAACACCAAAAAGAGATCAAGAGATGGCAGATGAACTTATTTCTGATCCAAAAGAAAGAGCAGAACATATTATGCTAATTGATCTAGGTAGAAATGACTTAGGTAGAGTTTCAAAAGCTGGTACTGTAAAAGTAACTGATCTAATGAGAATAGAAAAATACTCACATGTTATGCATATAGTAACTGATTTAGAAGCAACTATTGATGAAGAAAAATATGATATGTTTGATCTTTTTTCAGCTACATTTACAGCTGGAACAATGACTGGTGCTCCAAAAATTAGGGCTATGGAATTAATCGCTAAATATGAACAACTAAAAAGAAGTTTCTATAGTGGTTCTATTGCCTATTTTGGATTTGATGGGAATATGGATAGTGCTATTACAATCAGAACAACACTAATTAAAGACAATGAAATTATATTCCAAGCTGGTGCAGGAGTTGTTGCAGATAGTATTCCAGAACTGGAATACTTAGAAGTTACAAATAAACTTGCAGCAAATATAGCTACACTAAAAGATTTAACTTAAAAAAGAGTTTTTACAAAAACTCTTTTTTATAAACTTCTTCATCAAAAGCACATAATACTTTATCATTATTATATTCAATTACTGGTCTTTTTAAAAGCATATTTTCTTTACATAGCCATTCTAATTTACCTGCATTATCAAGATTTAATTCTTTTAATTTTAAATCTCTATATTTTGTACCTTTATTATTAAAAAGAAGATTTACATCTACTTTTGATGCAAAGTGTTTAATCTTATCATCACTTAAAGGATCTTTTCTAATATCATGAAAGTCACATTCTATATTATTGTCTTTACAGAATTTTAGTGCTTTTCTAACACTTCCACAAGTTTTTATACCATATATTATCATATATAATTACTACTCAATAATCTTTGGTACTACAAAAGAGCCATTTTCAGTTTTTGGTGCATGCTTTAAAATATGTTTACTAAGTTCAGTATTATCATTTGAGATATCTTCTCTTAAAGGTGTACCACCTTCTACAGTAGTAAAAGTAGCATCAATTGAATCCACATTAATCTCATTTAAATTTTCTACAAAATTTACAATATCTTCTAGTTCTGCTTTTAAACTTTCTCTTCTATCATCTTCTAGTTCTATTGAAGATAGCTTTGCGAGCTTATCAAGTGTTTTATCATCTATAGTCATTATTTTGCCCTTTTATCATAAAAATCTTTTTTGTATTCTACCCAGTTATTATTTAATATAGCTTCTCTACACTCTCGCATAAGATTTAAATAATAGTGTAAATTATGTATCGAGGCAAGCCTAAAATAAGACATTTCACCACTTTTATATAGATGATTTAAATACCCTCTAGAGTAGTTTTGACATGTATAACATTCACAAGCAGGATCAATTGGTTTTTCATCTTCAACAAAACATGCTTTTCTTATATTAATTCTACCAAAACTAGTAAATAATGTTCCATTTCTAGCATTTCTAGTAGGCATAACACAATCAAACATATCAACACCACGATCAATATTTTCAATTAAATCCTCAGGTGTACCAACACCCATTAAGTAGCGAGGTTTATTTTCCGGCATAAATTGTGTAGTCCACTCAACAGTATCATACATCTCATTATTCAGTTCACCTACACTTAATCCACCAATTGCAAAACCATCATAATCTTCTAATGCACATAATTGTTGGGCTGACATTTTTCTAAATTCTTTATCAATACCACCTTGGATAATTGCAAATATATTTTGATTAACACCAATCCCTTTTGCTTTTTGTTCCATATGGTATTCAATAGCTTCTTTTGCCCAAGCTGTTGTTCTTTCAATTGAAAGTTGTATTCTCTCTTTTGTATTTGGTAATGCTACAAGATCATCTAAAATCATCATAATATCGCTACCTAATTCATATTGTGTATCAAGGACACCTTTAGGTGTAAAATAATGTTTACTTCCATCAATATGAGATTTAAACATTATTCCATTTTCATCTTGTTTAGTATTTTTTTTATCCAATTTACCTAAAGAAAATGCTTGAAACCCACCAGAATCTGTTAAGAAACTATTTGGAAATTTAGAAAATCCATGTAATCCTCCTAATTTTTTAACAACTTTACTTGTTGGTCTTAAATATAAATGGTATGTATTACCTAAGATTATCTTTGCACCTAAATTTAGCATATCATTATGATCTAATGCTTTTACACTAGCCTGTGTACCTACTGGCATAAATACAGGGGTCTGTATTGTACTATGAGCTGTTTTTATTGTACATGCTCTTGCTTTATTATCTGTATTGTCTACTTTAAATTCCATTTAGATATAATCCTTTTTATGAAGAAGATTTTAGTAATTATAGATGGAATTATAGCAAAAAAACTATTAGACAGAATGTTAAATACAAATATCAATGATAATGAATACGATATTGTATATACTGATGATAAACTATTACCAGAAACAACAGCATCAAGCTTCACATTTTACAAGTTTGATGCTACAAGTTACTCAAAACTATCATTACTAATGACAAATAGCATTTATAGTGAAATTTTAGTTGTCTTAAATAGCAAAGATGAAACTATAAATACAATCAAAAATATTAGACTTATAAAAGAAAAAGTTAATATTACTGTTTATGATAAATGGGATATTAATTTAGACGATTCAAATATATTATATCATAGGGCACTAGAGATTGTATCTAATGGATTATTTGAAAAGCTTCCAAATGTACCAGTAGTTGCACAAAATATTGGTATGAGAGAAGGTGAAATAATGGAAATAAAAATTCCATTTGGAAGTAGCTATGCATATAGATATATTGGAAGTATCAAACAAAAAGAATGGAAAATATTTGGATTATACAGAAATAATAAATTATTAAATGTAAGACCATCTTTTGTATTAAAACCAAATGATATTATTCTTACTATTGGTAAACCACAAATTTTAAATAATATATATAATATTATCTCTAAAAGTAAAGGGCAATTTCCAATGCCATTTGGAAAAAATATTTATCTGTATTTAGATTTATTAGTTCAAGAAACAAAAGAGGTATTAAGTCTTGTTGCCAATGCATCGCTTTTAACAAAAAAACTAAAAGATACGAGACTTATTATAAAAATAACAAATCCATCTACAGCACAAATAATACGAGATATTAAAGCACTATTACCACATGAAGATAAATGTAATATTGATATAGACTATAATAATACACCCTTTGAAGATATAATAAATAAAGATAAAAATAAATATGAAATTGGTCTATTAATGTTTGGGAACTCTCTATTAAATCATCAAGCAGTTATAAAACAAATAATAAAATTAAAGTTACCTGTATTTAAAATGGGAGAAGAACCTCTTGAAGTAGTTAAAAATATGCTTATAATACCTCATGATAAAAATAGTTATGAACAAATAGGCTCAATATTATTTGACATTTCTAGCCAATTAAAAACAAGGGTGAAAATTTATAATGTTGATCCAATGAATCATCATTCCCAGGATAGTTTAATTGATGAATTTGATAACTTAAGTACTATTTTCAATCAAGATATTACAGTTATAGATCAAGAAAAAAATCCAATTAAAGAGCTAATAAAAGAAGAGAATATTATTCAAATACTTCCCTTAAAGGAAGCAATGTTTGAAAGAAGATTATTAAAATTCACTTCCTTAAATACAGACTTACTATCTTTTGATACAAATAAATATAATCAAATATTAATACCTGTTATTGAAAATGACAATAAAAACACATGCTTTTAAATATAAGTTATAAATAAGGAAAAAAATGACATTTAAACCATATCCATTTGAAAGATTAAATGAACTTTTAAAAGACATACAACCAAACCCCAACTATAAATTAGCAAGTTTAACAATCGGGGAACCACAATTTTCAACACCTAATTTTATTCAAGATGAATTAAAAGATAATACAAACCTTCTAAACAAATACCCAAAAAGTGCAGGTGAAGATTACCTAAAAGAAGCAATGATAAATTTTGTATCAAAAAGATTCAATACAAAGTTAAATTTTGAGCAAATTATCCCTACATTTGGAACAAGAGAAGTTCTATTTAATTTTCCACAATATCTATTAACTGCAAAAGAAAATTCTATTATGGCATTTACTAATCCATTTTATCAAATTTATGAAGGTGCTGCAATTGCAACTAACTCTGAAGTAATATATATTAATTTAACTCAAGAAAATAACTTTAAAGCACAATTATTAAGTGATGAAGAGTTTAAAAAATGTGATTTAGTGATTTTAAATTTTCCAAATAATCCAACTGCAGGGGAAATGAATGTAGAAGAATTATCAATTTGGGTTCAAAAATCACTTGAATTTGATTTTATTTTAATTAATGATGAATGTTATAGTGAATTATATTTTGATGATAATAAAAAGCCAGCTTCATTACTTGAAGCTTGTAAACTTGTTGGAAACACAAGTTTTAAAAATTGTTTAGTATTAAATTCAATTTCAAAAAGAAGTTCAGCTCCTGGTCTACGAAGTGGATTTATTGCAGGGGATAGTAAAATACTAAAAGAATATATGAAATACAGAACATATGTAGGCTGCGCATCACCAGTACCACTTCAAAAAGCAGCTGCAATTGCTTGGAATGATGAATCACATGTTGAATCTTTTAGAAATAACTATAAAGAAAACTTTGCAATTGCAAATGAAATATTACAAGTAAAAATTCCAGAAGCGACTTTTTATATTTGGATGAAAGTTTCTGATGAATTAGAATTCACAAAAGAACTATATAAACAAGAAAATATCAAAGTACTTCCTGGTAGTTTTTTAGGTAGAGAAGGTGCAGGTCAAGGATATATTAGAATTGCACTAGTAGAAAATCCAACTAAAACAAAAGAAGTACTTACTAGATTAAATAATTTTATAACAAAATACGAAGGATAAATCAATGGATGCAAATGAATTAAATGAAGCTAGAACTAACCCTGAGTTTCTTGAATTTTTAGATACAAGAGAAAAAGAAGCATTTGAAAATGAAGATATAGCTATACTTTATGAAGTACTTGATTCATTATTAATCTTAGATCTGCAAGAAGAAAGAGTTAATAAAATATATGAAAAAATCCTTACTGTATCTTTTGATAAAATTGAAAATCGACTAAAGGAAAATAAAAAGCTTTCTTTAGAGAATGAAGATATATTTTATATTAGATCATTTTATGAACATAGTATAGAAAAATGGAGCTGTGGAAATATTGAAGGTGCAAAAGAATTATTATTTGTATTACAAAATATTATTGAAGATGATAGGCTACAAGATTCAATTGCAGTACATATTGTAACTTGTGCAAAAAATATAAGTTTAGATGACTTTTATGATAACAAAGTATTAATGAATAATGAAGTTGACGATGAAAAACATGGATACTTTATTATGAATTATAAATTTGATGTAAAATTATTTTTAGAAGAAAATAGTCAAATTATATTAGATGAACATAAGAAATTAAAACACTTATTAGATTAGGAAAATAAATAGATGAGAATTCATTTTATAGGAATAGGTGGAATTGGACTATCTGCTCTTGCTAAATTTTTAAATAATAGTGGGCATATAATATCAGGAAGTGATATTAAACATACTGTTATTACTGATCAACTATCAAATGAAAATATTCATGTAACTATTCCTCATAGTTCAGATTCAATTTCAAATCAAGACTTAGTTATATATAGTGCTGCAGTTACTGATAATAATACTGAACTTATAGAAGCAAAAAAACAAAATATTAAGATTATGTCTAGAAAAGAATCCCTTCCTACAATTTTAGGAGACAAAAAAAACTTTAATGTTTGTGGTGCACATGGTAAAAGTACAACAACAGCTATATTAGCAGCAATACTACAAAGCTCTGCAATAATTGGCGCAATAAGTAAAGAATTTAATTCAAATTTTAGATACATTAATGATACTGTCGCATTTGAAGCAGATGAAAGTGATGGAAGTTTTTTACTTTCAAATCCATATTGTGCAATAGTAACAAATGCTGAACCAGAGCATATGGAATACTATAATTATGACTACTATAAATTTTATAATGCATATAAAGAGTTTTTAAACATGGCTACTATAAAAGTTGTTAATGCTGAAGATGAATTTTTAGATATGTCACAAATACCAAATGCTATTAAATTATATCCATCTAAAGACATTCAAGATATAAATTTCTTTTTAAAAGATGGTGAACCTTTTACATCATTTAATTTAAAAGATTTGGGATATTTTGAAGTATGGGGATTTGGTGATCATATTGCGCTTGATGCATCATTAGCAATATTAGCAGCATTAAATGAAATTGGTCTAGAGACTATAAGAAAAAATCTAACAAAATATAGAGGTATCAAAAAAAGATTTGATATTTTGCAACATCATGATAATTTTATAGTTATAGATGATTATGCTCATCACCCTACTGAAATAAGTGTTACTATGAAGTCTGTTGAACTTTATAATAAACTAAATAATATAAAAGAAACTACCATTATTTGGCAACCACATAAATATTCGAGAACAAAAGATAACCTTGATGCATTCAAAAAGTGTTTTAAAGGCTCTAATAGACTTATAATACTACCAGTATGGACAGTAGCTGAACCAATTTTAGATATAGATTTTAAAAATGAATTCAAAGAATATAATCTAACTTTTGTAGATAAAATCAATACTATCAATGGCTCAATAGATTTAATAAAAGATAATGACATTATTGATACTCTTGAAACTGGTACTATTCTTGGTGTTGGAGCAGGAGACATTACCTATCAATTAAGATTCTAAAAAATATTTAAATTACTACTTTACTTTGATATAAATCAAGACCAAATATATCCTTTTTTGTTATTATTCATTAATAAAATATACAGGAGATATTATGGGAACACTTCCTCAATTAGCAGAAAAAATTGAAGTTGCAGATGCAACAGTAGACTTTTTTAAATTTATCCAAAATGGACTTACAACTTATCAATTTGATACAAGTATGTGTGGGCCACCAGATCCAATGGTAAATGCAATGGTTGGTCTTCAGCTACTAGATGACAATTCACAGTTAATCATGATAAATCATAAAGCACCAGGTGGATTATTTCCAAAAGTTGAAGCTGAATTTAATTATGAAGTTGGTCAAACAGAAGATGGTATGGCAAAGGTTACATTTAGAAAAAAAAGTGGTGTAAATTCAACTACTGATTTTTCAGCGAATAAGTGTGGTGGCTGATAATTAATTATGGCTGTATCAACAGATTTTGCACCACCATTTAAATTAATTGCACCATATTTTAAAATTGGTGGATTATTTTTTGTAATTAGTATTGCAATATTATTTGGATTTGATATATCAAATCTAGGTACAGTAGATACACATACCTTATCATGGAGCCATATATTTTTACTTGGCTTTGTCATGATGATTATATTTGGAGCTATGGCTCAACTAATACCAGTGGTACTAGAAGTTGGTCACGCAGCTATTGATTTATATTATGTAATATATCCACTACTTTTAATTGGTACTATTCTTATGGGATATGGTTTTATATCTAGTCCTGCATTATTACCGTATGGTGGTATAGTTGTATTAATATCCTTATTAATATTCGTATTTGAAACATTCTTAACTATTAAAAAAGTTGAGAAATTCAATCTTGTCATGACTACAGTCTTAATAGCAAATACTTTTCTTTTTATAGGACTTATATTTGGAATATTAATGGCTCTTGGTTATGCTGGTACTATTAGTATTAATATATCATCT
>JABJGE010000047.1 GCA_018662405.1 Campylobacteraceae bacterium | reverse complement strand
TAAATGATTATACAAATGATCCTTCTAACCCAACAACACTTGGTAATGGATTAGAATTAAGTCCATATTTTTCTAGTGAAAATTTAAGTGATGAAAGTCAATATATTAGACTATTGGCCAATATTACTAGTAGTCATCTTCTTACAGATTTTTTTATAGGTTATAAAAAGACAAAAATATCTACATTTGTAGATTCTTCATTGCATTATGAGACAGATATATCATTACAAAATGAATTAGATAATAGAAATATTACACCATACAAAAGACTTGATAGAGATGAAGAGATGGCTTTTTTTGGTGTAAATATATCATATGATGATACAAAATATAATATGGCATATGAATTTTGCTATGAGTATGACATGTTATTTAGAGATAATGGATTAGATTATAGAGATTATAATCATATCATCAAAGCTAATATATCAAAAGTGATTGATAAAAATTTACTTTTAAGTGTTGGTGGTAAGATAATGATGACACAATTTAGTGGTCAAATACCATATTTATACAACAAATACTCACAAACATCATTTGATCATAAGTATGGATACATGAATATAGGATTGAGTTATAAATTTAACATAGGAGAATAATATGAAAAAGATAAATTTATTATTGAGTGTAGCTGTAGCTACACTTTTAAATGGTGCAGATGTTAATATAAAATAAGGTTGGCAACTTCTTGGAAATGGAAGTTCACAAACAACTATGAATAGTTTTAAAAAAGATAGCATAAATACTGTATGGAAATATGATACTAGATATAATAGATGGAGTGCATTCTCACCAGATGAAAATATATCTACTATAATTAATAACAATAATTCAATTGGTAATTTATATAATATTCCGCAAAATAGTGGATTTTGGGTAAGTGCTAATTCTGCTGATACTGTTATTATAGATGATACAAAAAATATAAAAGCTTATAATCTTAAAAATGGTTGGCAATTATTAGGTACAAATATAGAACTTGATGGCTTTAATAATATGTCAAGCAGTAATCAAGATATAGAATTAATTTGGAGTTTTGATTCAAGTACACAAAAATGGAGTGCATTCTCACCTAAGCAAAGTTTGAAAACTTTAATCGAAGATAATCCAAATATAGATACATTAAACTTAATTAATTCATATAGTGGATTTTGGGTACTTACAAATAATAATGATAATTTAATTATTGATGATATTAAGCATGATGTTCAAATTTTACAACAAACAACAAAAATAGCAAATGTATCAGATGCAAAAAATTTATTTACACAGTTAAGAGAAGCTACAAACTCTTTGTATAATGAGGATAATTCTCAAGATCATGCAACTATTATAGGTCAACAGTCAAAATTAATAACTGATAAAATTGAGCCTGTTGTTGAAAGTGTTGCTAATGATTTGGATAATACTGTAATCGCATTAGAAAACTCTATGACTACTTTTGATTCTAGTATTGAGGGTAACTTTGAGAATGTAATGAATACAATTGCCAATAGAATGGAAAGTTTAGAAAGTGAGATGACTGTTGTAGAAAATGGAAACACAGTTACTATTACTTTTAATGGCGCAACAATAGTAAGTGTAGATAACCAAGGTGAAAGTAATGATACTGTAACAACTACTGGTAATATTGTAGTATCTGGTACTAATTACAATTTAACAATTACAAGTTTAGATTATTCAGATACAACTATTAACTTTAAAGCAAGTGGTACAATTACAGGGATCAATAATTCCTCTATGACTTTAACTGATATGGATATCACTTTTGATTTTGACCATGCTAAAGAAGATACAGCACAAGAGATTCAAAATTTTGAGGCAACTTTTGATGGAACTATTACTTCTGCTAATAGAAGTTTTAGAGGTCAGATGATATTAAGTGAAAGTAATAAAGATAATAATAAATTTATAGGTACTTTTACAGGTGCTAGTGGAGAACCTAGTTTTGAAGGTACATTTACTGCTAAAGTTGATTTAGATGATGCTAAAGAGGTAGACTATGGTGTAACATCAATAGATCAATATGATGCAGATATCTCATTTGATGGAACTATCACTGCTGGTACAAAACAAATTAAATTAACTTTGGGTACTAAAACTTTTGAGGATAATAATTTAGAAGTAGCTTATGCTAAAAATATAGAAATTACCAATGGTAATAGTTTTGTAAAAATTGCAAATTTAAATCTTACTAAAAAGAAGAATATAGATGAAGATATATTTGCTCTTGCTAATCTTCAAGGTTTTGAAATTTCTATAAAAGATAGTGATGGAAATTATCTAAAGATAGATGCTAATATAAGTGCTAATAATACACCATCTTTAGATAATGAGATATATTTTGATGGCATTTATAGCTATAATAATACTACATTTACAGGAAAAGCCTATGGTAATGAAAATAGATTAAAAGATACACAATCTTTTAAAATAGAAGGTAGTATTGTAGCAAATGGATTTGAACCATTTGGTATTAAAATAGTAGGTGCTAGTACAAATGGTGCTGATGATATATATGGTATGTTTATAAGGGGATCAGATTTAAATGAATATAAACTAGGATTCTTTATAGATGAAAATCAAGCTAAATTATCAGATTCAAATGGAGTATTTGGAATTGAAAATGGTGATTCACAAATTACGATACAAGATAAAGATGGAAATAATTTAGCAACATATGGTGAAAGTATTGGAAATACTTGGGAGATAAACTATACAGACGGTAGCTCTGAAACACTTTTCTAAATTTTTATTACTAATTACTAGCAGTTGTTTTTCTAGTGATTTTAATGTGGGGCTTGATTTTAATCTAGATATAAAATCAAACTCCCTAGAAATTAACCTTTTTGATAATAAATGGTCATCAATACCGCAACATGAAAAAGAAAATCATGTAATTGGCGATATTTATTTTGATACACACTACATAAAAGATGATATAAAAATTGGTATTTTTAGACAAAAAAATATTGATATATCTATGAATAGTGGTTTTATTCAGACACTTTATTATAGTTCAAATGATTTCTCAACACTACTTAATAGTAATAATATAGGTAGTGAAATTACATCTAAAAACATAGAAGCAAATGCAAATTATTTTGATACAAAAGGTATGTATATTGAAAAGAAGTTTGATTTGGATTCTAAACATACTATAAAAACTAAATTTAAATTATATAAAGCAAAAGATATACAATATCTAAATTTACAAGGTTCTAATGATAATAGATTTTTAATGAGTTTTGATTACTATTATTCAAAAACTAATAAAATATCAAAAAATAATAATCATGATAATAATTACAGCGGACAAGGATATGGATTAGATCTGGAATATATTTATAAAAATAATGATTTATATTTTAATTTTGGTATTTTTAATATTAACTCTTATATAAATTGGAAATCGATAACACATATGTATTATGATTTTGATAGCCAAACTGTTTATAAAGGTGATGATGGTTTTAATCATATTAAACCATTTGGAGTAGGATATTATAAATATAATATAGATTATAAACAAAAAATACCAATAAAATATAAAGTAATATTAGATTATAAAATAGATAATAGTATTTCTATAGGTGATAATATTGATTTTGATAAAAATATTATGTTTAATGAAATATATATTCAAAAAGAATATATTAATAATTTAAATACAAAAATTGGATATATATACGAGCTACAAAATATAATATTTGGACTTAAATATAAAACATATAGCATTGAGATATCAAATGATATAAAAACTTCGAATAGAGTAATAAGAGTAGGGTTTAAAGTAGATTTGTGATATGATTATATAATTTTAAGGGAAATAATGAATCTTTCAATAAATAAAAAAACTTTACTTTTTATTTTTATAGCATTTATATTTAGTATAGCTGTTAGATTAATATGGGTTTATCAATTTAATGGTACTGAGCAGTTTAAATTTAATAATCAATTTATGATAAATACAAATGATGGATACTTTTGGGCAGAGGGTGCTAGAGATATTATATCTGGTATTAGTCAAGAAAATGATCGATCACCAATTACAACTGCAGCATCAAATTTAACTGCATTCATAGCAAAAATATTACCATTTTCATTTGAATCAATCATATTTTATATGCCAGCATTTTTTGCATCATTAGTTGTTATACCTATTATATTAATAGGACGAAGTATTGGAAAGCTTGAAGTTGGATTTATAGCTGCACTTTTAGCTTCTATTGCTTGGTCTTATTATAATCGTACAATGGTAGGATATTATGATACTGATCTTTTAAATATTGTATTTCCTACTATTTTACTTTGGTCACTCATGTGGGCTATTAAAACACGAGAAAATAAATATCTAATTTTTACAGCATTAGATATTATAGCTTATAGATGGTGGTATCCACAATCTTATGCCCTAGAATTTGCATTTTTTGGATTAATTTTACTATATGTTTTTTATCAATATATGAAAAAACAAGATTTTATTTATAATTTAACACTACTAACTTTTATGATGTTTGCTATGATGCAAGTTGATGGATATATAAGGTTTTTAATTGTTATTATATTATTTGCTTTAGTAAAATTAAAAAATGAATTGTTTTCAAAATATCTATATTATATATTTGGATTATCAATAGTACTATTTATATTTACAGGTGGATTTGACCCAATTTGGGGAAAACTAAAGGGATATGTATTTAAAGATCATATTACAGTAGTGGGGGAAGATTTAAAACTACATTACTATACTGTAATGCAAACAATTAGAGAAGCTGGGGCTATTAGCTTTGAGACTTTTGCAAATAGAATTTCTGGTCATACAGTTACTTTTATATTTTCTATTATTGGATATATTTGGATGAGTATTAGATATCCTATTATGCTTTTAGCACTTCCTATGATAGGACTTGGATTTTTAGCAAATGGTATTTTTGGACTTATTCCATCTGGTGGTTTAAGATTTACAATTTATGCAATACCACCTCTTGCTCTTGGAATAGCATTTTTAATAGTAGAATTAGTTAAGTTAGTAAATATAAAAGAAAATAAACTTATATATTATTCTGTAATTAGTTTACTAACTATTGCTATTTTAATTCCTAATATTAAACATGCATATGATTATAAGGTACCAACGGTATTTACGCAAAATGAAGTACAAGTTTTAGATAAACTAAAGACTACAGCTTCAAGAGAAGATTATGTTGTGGGATGGTGGGATTATGGCTATCCTATAAGATACTATGCAGATGTTAAAACCTTAAGTGATGGTGGAAAACATAGTGGATCTGTAAATTTCCCTACAAGTTTTGTACTTACTCATACTCAAGAAGAAGCTAGTAAAATGCTTAGATTTGATGTTGAATATACAGAGAAGAAATTTAATTTAGATAAAAGTGATAGTGATAGAAATCGTACAAATATTGCTAATATGACACTTGATTTTGAATTTAAAGATACAAATAATTTTTTAACAGCACTCCAAACAGATATTAAAATACCTAAAAAAACTAGAGATATTTATTTATATCTACCAAATAGGATGATGAATATTTATCCAACAGTATCATTATTTTCAAATATAGATTTAATGACAGGTAAAAAAGGTAATATACCATTTTTCTATAAATCAAATAAATTTAATGAAAATAAAGAATTTATTGATTTAGGTCGTGGTATTAAAATAGATAAAAAATCATCTAAATTAATTATTGGAAATAAAAAAATTAAAATTGGAAAATTTATTAAAACATTTTATGATAAAAAAGGTAAGTTAAAAAAACAAGTTCAGACTATAAGTAAAAAAAGTAATTTAAATGTGATTTATATGTCAAATTATAAACAATTTTTACTTGTAGATAATTCAGTACTAAATTCTACATATTTTCAATTATTTGTATTAGAAAACTATAATAATACTCTATTTGAACCAACTATATTAACACCACTTGTTAAAGTCTATAAATTAAAAGTTTAATTTAGATAGAATGACTTATATTATGAAGACTACGAGGATATGAATATTTTTAATTCCAAAGATAAATTGAATCTCTTTTTACACTCAAAATCATCATTTGATATATTGTCTGGTGTAAATATTATACTCTCACCAGAATTTTATTGGGTAAG
>JABJGE010000093.1 GCA_018662405.1 Campylobacteraceae bacterium | reverse complement strand
GAAAAAAATAAATATATATAATCCATAACTTTATATATTTACATATTTATGTAACTCAAAATATCTTTATACTTCATACCACTTATAAAATATAAATTTGCTTTTGCTATTTCATAATCATTTAATGCTTGTTTATATAATGAGACATTATATGTTTTTTTACTAAGTGCATCTAAATAAGTTATATTATCTACTATTCCATTTTGATATTTTATTTTAATAATATCATACACACTATTTCCCATAGCAACAGTACTTTTTAATGATATTAATTTTAACTTTTGTGTATAAAGATTTTGTTTTGCTAAGTCAAATTTTATCTTTTCTTGATCTTTTAAATAATTTAGTGTTTTAGTTTGTGCCAATCTTCTTAATTTTGAAGCTTCAACCTTATCTTTTGTACTTGTATCAAAAAGTTTAAAATTTACACTTAACATCAATTGATTTTGCTGATCTGGTAAATCTGATAATATTTGCTTATTGTAGTTAGAATAATCATATGTACTAAACTTATTTTCTAGTTTAATTTGAGGTTTGATTGAAGATAATATAATATTTTTATTTTCATCAATTATTTTTATATTCATTTGTAAAGCTTTAATAGTCTCACTACTAATATACTTTAAATTTGTAATCTCACGCAAAGTAGAATCATCTAAACTAGTCACGGAAGAGGAAGTGATTAATTCAAGAGTTTTTAATAATTCATATTTTTGATATTTAAATTCTTCTATCATATAGTTATTTGATTCATATTCAGATTGAAGTTTTAATACCTCATCTACAGTCGTCATATGTATATCATATTTTTGTTTTATTCTATCATATTGAGCTTTTAATGCCTTAGACTTTTCTTGAAGTACTATAATATTTTCAGATACTGTTTTAGTTTGAAAAAATAATGTTATTACTTGCAATATTGTTTCTTTGATTGTTGTGATTGTATTTAATTGAGATGATTTAAATTCATACTCTTTTTGTTTTTTTATTGCATTATTTTTTCCACCACTATATATATTAATACTTGCTAGGGCAAAGGCACTTGAGGTAGTTCCAATCTGTACACTTCTAAGATTTCCATCAAGTTTAGTTATATTACTACCTAAGCTAAATATTGGATTGTATATATTACTTACACTTCTGTATTCTTTTTGTTTTGATAAATCATTTATGCTTAAGGATTTTAAATTTTTATTATTCTCTAAAGTACTATGTATAAGTTCACTAAGACTAATTGCTTGTAAATTTATATTAAAAATAAATACTAATAATATAGCATTAAATAATCTCATCTTTTAATTCCTTATTATGTTTAATATCTATTTTTTTATCTTTTATTGTTAAAACTTTATCACAATATGGCAATAAGGTATCATCATGTGTAACCATTATTATACTTACTCCTCTTTCTCTTGTTATTTTTTTAAGCATCTTGACTACACTTATAGCTCTTTGTTTATCTAAAGCTGCGGTTGGTTCATCTGCTAATATTATATCTGGTTTATTTGCCAAAGCTCTCGCTATTGCAATTCTTTGATTTTGCCCACCACTTAATTCACTTGGCATATTATACATTTTATCTGACATATCAAGATAATCCATAATTTCTTTTACTCTTTTTTTGACAATCTTTGTATCTTCACCATTTTGATAAGGAAGTAAGGTTATATTTTCTTCTATATTTAAAAATGGTATCAAGTAATGATGCTGAAAAATAAATCCAATTTGTTTTCTTCTTAATGCCCTATCATCTTTTACTAACCACTTATTATTATATACTACATCATCACCTATAGTAATTTTACCACTTGTTGGTTCTAATACACACCCTAACATCATAAGTAAAGTTGTTTTTCCTGCCCCACTAGGAGCTACTAGTGCTGCAAACTCACCTTTATTTAAAGAAAAATTTGCACCAGATATTACATCTACTTTATTATCTCCGTTTCCAAAACTTTTGCATAAATTCTCTATTTTCATTGATATATTATTCATATTATCCTCCAATTGCCTCAGCTGGGTCTGTTTTAATTACTTTGTATATACCAAATAATGAAACAAAAATAGATGATATAAGTATCACTACAAATAATCCTACAGAATCACTTGCTAAAAGTACTATTCTTTTTGGAAAACTACCACTAATCAAATATGCGAATCCATTACCAGCAATAAATGCCAAAAATCCCAATACTATAGTTTCTTGTATAACCATCTTTGATATTGTAAAGTTAGGAATACCTATTAATTTCATAATACTTATTTCTTTAATCTTTTCTAATGTCATTGTATAAATAATAAGTGCAATAATTATAATGGATACAACGATAAGTATTGCTGTAAACATACCTATTTGTTTTGAGCTTTTTTTGATAACTTTTTGTAAAAGTAGCGTTAATTGCTCTTGCTTTGTAAATACTTTTTTATGTATAGTTTCTTCTATTTGTTTTGCAATAATTTGTGGACTATAGCTATCATTAACTTGAGCTACTATTGCATTTACTAAATATGGATTTCCACTATGTATACCCCTACCCTCATCACTTCTGATTCTTTCATTTGTATAAGTAAACTGTAATATTTGAGCATCTTTTAAGCTTGTAAAAATCAAATGATCTCCACTATTGGATACTGTATCTTTTGTAATACCAACTACAGTAAAGTAATCTCTGCCTAATTTTATTTTTTCACCAAGTTTATAGTTGGTTTTTTGGGATACAACTATTTCATAGTGTTGTTTTTGTATAGTTCTTCCCTCTATTAGCTTTGCTTTATTTATTACATCTATTTTACTAAAAGGATCATATCCTATAAGCATAACTTTAAAATCACCATAAGAGTTTTCTAGTTGAAAAGATTGAAATGTTATAGCACTAGCGTATTTAATTCCATTTTGATACGATATTTGATCTTGTAAATCTTCATGTATTCTTGAACTTTCTGCAAATGGTCCAAGTGTATCTTGTTGTACTACCCAAATATCAGCTTTTATATCATCTACTAGAACTTTAGCATCAAATACCATCCCACGATAAACACCTATCATAATTATAACAATACCTAGCAGTATACCTACACTAATTGCGGTAATTAAAAACTTACTAAGTGAGTGTCTTATATCTTTATATGCTAAATTAATCATAGCTTATTTCTTTGTATAAATTTTCATACCATCACTTAATGCTTTTTTCTTTACATTAGGAATTACAATAGTATCATTAGTTTTCAAATCCTTTGTAGCTATAAATTTATCTGATGTAGCTAAAATATTTATAGATTTAAAATTCACTTTATTATCTTTTACTAACCACACTCCTTGTTGTTTTTTATATATACTCAATGCTTTATTAGGAACTTTTATAATATTTATTAATTTTTTTATATCTATATCAACAATTGCTTGTTCTTCCATATAAAAAGGTATAGGAAGATTATCAAATACTACATCAACTTCTCTTTCATAAGTGATGTTATTATTGTATGATTTAATATTTGCCACTGTTGCTTTATATTTTTTATCACTTGAACGAAGTTTAATTATAGCTTTTGCTCCAACTTTTACTTCACCACTAATTCTAGTATCTATATGTGTTGATACCCATACATCTTTTGTATTAACTAACTCTAGAAGTGTTTGATTTGGCATAATAATTTGATAGTTTGATACGATCTTTTTTATAACATATCCACTAATTGGTGCAATTATACTATATCTTGTTAATCTTTCTTTTAATCCATTAATAGCTGATTTAATCTGTTTTTCTTGTGCATATAGTGAGGCAATTTTAGAATCTAAATTTTCTATTTTTAACTTTGCTACTTCCATATTTGTTTTATATTTTTGAAAATCTAATTGAGAAATAGCTCTTTTTTGATAAAGTTTTTTATTTTTTTCAAATATAACATCTTGATAATCATAAGTAGAAATTGAACTTTTTTTATCAATTTGTAAAGATACAATATCTTGATTTAATTTTATTATACTTGCTTTCAATTCATCTATTTTATCTTTTAGATCTATACTATCAATAGTTGCAATAGCTGTTCCTTTTTTTATAAAAGTCCCCTCTTTTAGTTCAAAATTTAGAACCTTACCACCATAGATAGAACCTATTTTATAAATATATCTTGAATCTACATTCCCAACACCATTTACCTTTACTGACATATCTCCACTTTTTGGATTTATAGTTTTAAATGTATGTTTAGGAATAAAAACTTTTTGATAAAAACCAAAACCCAATACAATTGCTATAGTTAAATATATAATATATTTTTTCATCAACTTAATCCCCTTATTTAATATTCAATAAATTAAAAATAATTTACTTTTATATCTATTTGTTTATCTTTATCAAGAATAAAACTAGCATTTTTAAAATTTGGTCTATTAAAAAAATTAATTGTTTTATAATTACTAAGACCAACCCCTTCAGTAGGTAGCATCAAACCTTTATCTATTTGTTTATTTTTATTTTCATCATGTAAAATATTTACAGCATATATGTCTTTTGGAATATTTTCAAATACCATAATTGAATTGCCATTAATTATACTTGAGCTTGACTGTAAGTAAAGATTTTTAAAGTTTTCATCTGGTATACCATCTTCTTTATTATATATAGAATATTGTACCACACCAATTGAGTTTTTTAATTCTTTTACACTTATAGTTAAATTATATGTTTCATTTGCTTTTAATAATATAATAATACCACACATTATAAATAATATTTTTTTCATATATTTACTTTAAATCTCTATTATTTTTAATCATAACTTTCATAATAGCTGGTACTAAAAAGAAGTCAGCTAAAACAGCTACTATAATAGCAATTCCAGTTAACAATCCAAAATTAAATATATTTGACATTGACGCACCCATAAATACAAAGAAACCAAAAGATAATACAATAGTTGTTACAACCATTGCACGACCAGTTGTAAGTAATGTTAATCGTACTGCTTTATCAATATCATTATGAATAAGTTCATATCTTCTAAAATTATGCATAAAGTGTACTGTATCATCAACAGCAAGTCCTATTGCTATAGCACCAATAAGCATAGTAAACATATCTAGTGGCATATCAAATATTACCATTATTGTAGTCATTATTAAAATTGGTGCAATATTAGGAATCATAGATACAAGACCTATTTTAATATGTCCAATTAATATAAGCATCATAATAGTAATTAGAAATAAGGCTAATATATAACTAATTGCACTACTAGACATAGCTGCTTCCATAATTCGTGATAATAAATTTGATATACCTGTTACTGTTACTTCAGCTTTATTTTTAAAATTTTCATCTATTTTTGTATTTATTTCTTTTATTAAAATCATATAATCCATAGCATCAAGATATGGTAATTTTACTGTTATTCTAGCTTTTGAGAAGCTACTATCTACAAAATCTTCTAAATCATCACTTCCAGAATTTTCAAATAATAATAACTCTTGAGCTATTAAATTCTTATCTTGAGGAATAAGATAAGCTTCTTTTCTATTCTCATTTAGTGCTTTATTTGTTTCTTTAATAATATCAACTAAACTAAGTGTTTTCCCTACAAAATACTTATCGCTTTTTAAGTCCATAATTTCTTTTGAGAATTTATCAATAGAGTTTAAAATTTCTGGTTCATATAAGCCATTCTCTTTTTTTGTATCTACAACTATCTCTAGAGTTACTGAGCCTTTCATTTTATCATCAACTACATTCGTTGCTACTCTTACTGGGTGTTCTTGATCAAACCAAACTATAGGCTTATGTGAAAATCTAAGTTGGGATGCTACAACTAATGAAACTAAGATTATTACTGTACTAATTGCTATAATCTGTTTTGGATAAGAAACTGAAATATTAGATATTTTTACAAGTATTTTATCCATAAGATTTTGAGTTTCACAATCATCTTCTAATACAATATTTTTTGGTTTTAATCTTAATAATGATATTGCAGCAGGTAATAAAATAATAGTAAATAATAATCCAACTATTACTCCTGCACTTGCAAATTTACCTAAATTAGCGACAGGTGCTAATTCAGAAAAAGAAAATGACCAAAGACCAGCAGCTGTAGTAATAGATGTCATTACAATTGCTAATCCACTATGTCCCATAGCATATCTTAATGCTAATTTTTTATCTTTATTTAAATCAAATTCTTTAAAGAAAATTGAAAGTAAATGGATACTAGCACCTATTGTAACTGCCAATAAAAATGATGGTAAAATTTGTGTCACAACTGTAACTGGAGCTTGAAATATTGCCATAAGCGAAAGTGCTGAAATAACTGTAAATATTACTGTAATAAGTGGTAACACTACACCTGAAATTCTTTTAAACATTAAAGCTAAGAATATCGCCATAATTAGAAGTACAAATTTAATAAATTTTTGCATATCACTTGTCATAGATGCTTTTAATTCTGCATTGATTACAGCTGTTCCAGATACCAATATTTTAAAGTCATCCGATTGATAAGATGCAACTATCTCATTTGTCTTTCTTACAATTTCATTATTTTCAATATCTGATAAGAACTTTCTATTTTCATTTATCTCTTCACTCTCAGACTCATCAGCAAATTCATCATCACTTTCAGCTTTTGGAAGGGGATTTCCATTTTTATCTAAAGATGTATATGTCGCTGTATCAATCACAATGGTTGTAATAGTTCCAGCTTCATCTAAAAGTAAGTCTTTAAATAATGGATTATTTTTTGCTAATTGTTTTTTTATTTCTAATGCTTTGTTTGTAGTTGGAAGCTCTTCAAATAAATCATCTACTATTAATGAATCTTCTGTACCTCTTGTATTTCTAGCATTTATTAGTGAATTTACCTCATCAATATAAGGTAAATTATTTTCTAATTCTTTATGTAACTTATTTAGTTTATTTAAAAAATCTATAGTAAATATATTTTCACTTTGTATTGCAATCAATACTTTTTCATCACGACCAAATTGATCTCTAAATACATTATATTCTATTCGTAAAGGATCATCTTTATGTAAGAATCCTTCTGTTGATGTATCCATATGCAGATTTTTCATTTGTGCTGCAAAAGCAATTACGACTGCTAATACAAATACTATTACTTTTATTTTATTTTCATAAATAAAATCTGATAAGTGTTCAAATTTATGCTCTACTTTAACTTTCCAATTCAATTCAATACCTTTATATTTTATATAATATGATAGTCTATAATAATAGCATTAATGAAAAGTTAATACTGTATATTAATATACTATTTAAAATAATATTATTACTTTTGTTCCCTCATGCTCTTTTGATTCTATACTAATACTATGACCTAATTCATTACATAATCTATATACTATATGCATACCTATTCCATATCCACTTTGATTTTCTGTATAGTTTCTTTCAAATACCTTTTTGGGATACTTTATACCTTTACCGTTATCTTGAATTATTAGTTGATTATTTTTACATATAATTTTAATATATGGATTTTCATCTATGCTATATTTACAAGCATTTGAAATAATATTATCCAATATTCTAGTAATAGCAATATCATTAGTACAAATATCTTTATCATCATATTCTATATTAAATTTTATATTTGTATACAAATTTTGATATGTAGATATAGTTTCATTAATTATACTAAAAATATTTAATTGAATCTTTTGAAATGCATTTTGTCCTAATAATATTTCAAGATTTTCATAAAGAAAAGATATATTATTTGCACTATTTTCAATTCTATTAATCTTTTTTAAGCCCTCATTATTAATATCTTTTCTTAACATTCTTGTATTTAACAATATAGAGGTAATAGGTGTATTAAGGTCATGTATTAAATCACCTATGAATCTATCTAGATGGGAAATAGTATCAACCATAGGCTTTAATGACTTTTTAGCAAGTATATAGCTTATAAATGAAAATATAACTATTAAAAATACTTGTAATATAATTGTAAATACTTTTAATGTTTCAATCTCATCATCTACTATTTTTGCATCAATATTTATAATAAATTTATTAGAAAAAGCTTTAAAATATTTATCTCCTTTTTTTCTAGGAAGTTCTTTTTCTACTTTTTTCGTATTTGATATAGTATAACTATATCCATCTTGTTGATAATTAAAATTAGTTTCTTTTATCTGAAGTAAGTATTGGTGCATATTCATAGCTGTTTTTTGAATAATTAAATTTCTATGCTGTTCAAAATATAGAAATCCTAATAATAATATAAATATAGATGCTGATATAAAGAATCCAAAAAATATTTTATAAAATGAACTCTTTTCATAATTCTTCAAGTCTATATCCTACTGCTCTTTGATTTATAATATTTAAACCAATTTTTTTTAATTTTGATATTTGAACTCTTAATACAGCTTCACTTCCTTCTTGTGAATTATTCAAATGATATAAAATATCCTCTTTTAAAATTGATTTATTAATATTCTTTAAAAATAATTCAAACAATTTTAATTCAGTAGGGGATAATGATATTCTTTCATGATTTTTTGTAATTAATTTATTTGAAATATCATATGTAATATCACCATAAGATAATATTTTGCTATAAGTATTAAATGATTTTTTTATTTGAGTATTTATTCTTACTATTAATTCATCTATATCAAAAGGCTTTTTTATATAGTCATCTGCACCAACATCAAATCCAATAGATAAAGATTTAATCCCAACTTTTGCTGTAAGAAAGATACATGGTGTTTTATCAGAAATGTCTCGTAGACTTTTTAACAGTTCAAATCCATTAATAAAGGGGATATCTACATCAAATAAATATAAATCAAATATATTATCATACGTTTGATCTATAGCTTCATTCCCATCCTTAACCCAAACTACATCAAAACCTTCTTCACTAAGAAGTTCTTCTAAACTTTCACCTAATATTAAGTCATCTTCTACTAATAAAATCTTCTTCATTTAAAAACACCATATAAGCTTGATCAAATTGTATCATTTACTCTCTTTCTAAAAGTTACTTCTAGCTAATACATTATTAGGATCAAGTATTAATATATCTTCATACAGTTTATGTAAATAGCTATTATTTGTTGCTTTATAAATTATAGCTAAAAGTTCTAAATAGGCTATATCTGTAGGATAAAGAGCCAACATTTTATTTGTAATATTTGTTGCTATTTCATATTTACTTTGTGCAATTAATGATTGAATTACATAAATATTTGCATAATAATTATAATAGTCTATCTTTAAAAGTTCATAAGCTACAGTTTGAGCTTTTTGAAACTCATAAGTATCCAAATATACACGAATAAGACCAAGTCGTGGATCTAATGAATACGGACTTGAAAGTGCTGCTATTTTATAATGCTTTATTGAATCATTATAGTTTTTATTAAGGTAAAACAACCATCCAAATCGTAGGTTTAATGTATATCCTTTTGGGTATTTATTATATAGTGGTATTAAAACTTTAATAGACTCACTATATCTTCCCATCTGTTCATAATCATATGACTTAAAATATTGTGATTTAATATCATTAAAATCACTACTAGAAAATAGTGATATATTTAATAAAATAATAAAAATAAGTTTATACATATTTATATCCTCCTATAATCTTAACTTAGAAATTCATATTCCATGATAATACAAGTACATCATTAGATGTTTCTTCAGTCTGTCCATGTTCTATAAAATTATTTGTTGCATAAGAAATAGAAAGTGAGAAGTTCTCTATTGCATTATAACCTAGCTTAAGACTATACCCATCTTGAATAATGTCTTTTGTATTATTGGAATGACCCCTAAAAAGTAGACAAAAATTTATTCTTTTAATTTACAAATAATAATGATAGAATCATTATTTAAATTATAAAAGGAAAAATTATGCCTCCCAGATATACAGAAGAATTTAAAATAGATGCTGTAAAG
>JABJGE010000085.1 GCA_018662405.1 Campylobacteraceae bacterium | reverse complement strand
CATAGATGGATTATTAAATTTATGATACCACTTTCTTTTGTACTTTTAATAATATCAAGTATTGGATATATCTTTAAAAATATTTCACTTTTAAAAGAGGCTAAATGATAAGATTAGGATCAAATTCACCTACAAGAGCTGGTATTTTAAAAGATGCTAATATAAACTTTGTTCAAAATGGTGGCTCATTTGATGAAGACTCAATACTTACACAAGATCCTAAAGAATTTGTAATTAAAGCAACAAGTGGTAAATTTAATGAGTTATTTAAAGAGTTTACTTTTGAAGAGATGCCACTACTTGTAGCTGATACAGTCGTAACTTGTGAAAATAAACTTTTACGAAAAGCAAAAGATCAAGCTGATGCACGAAATATGCTTGAACTTCAAAGTGGAAATTTAACTACTATTATTACTTGTATGATTTATAAATCAAAAGATAAATACTTTTTTGATGTATCTCAAACATCATATGAATTTGAAGAGTTTGATAAAGATGATTTAGATAAATATATATCAAGTGGTGAATGTATGGGCAAAGCTGGTGCCATTATGGTAGAAGGATTTTGTAAACCATATATAAAAAGTGTAGAAGGATATGAATCAACTGCTATGGGTTTATGTGTAGAAAAACTTCTAGAAATATTAAATATGGATAAAAATAACAAATGATAGGTATTTATATGTTTGGAGCTGCTTTAGCTCTATTAGCACTGGGTTACCCTGTAGCATTCTCATTTGGAGCAGTATCTATTTTATTTGGAGCAATCGCAGCATATTATGAGATAGTTGTTGATGGATTTACTTTAGCATTTTTTATGGAAGAATTTTTATCTATGTTTTCAATGATGCCATTTAGAATATACGGTATTATGACAAATAAAATTTTATTAGCAGTGCCATTATTTATATTTATGGGAATTGTTCTTCAAAAATCACACTTAGCCCAAAGACTACTTGAAGCTATGGGTACATTATTTGGTAATATTAGAGGAGGGGTTGCTGTTAGTACTATATTAGTAGGTACTATGCTTGCAGCTTCTACTGGTGTGGTTGGTGCTTCAGTTGTTGCAATGGGTGTAATTTCATTGCCTGTTATGTTAAAATATGGATATAACAAACCTCTTGCTTGTGGTACTATTTGTGCTTCAGGGACATTGGGACAAATTATTCCACCATCAATTATCTTAATTATTTTAGCAGATGTATTTGCTGTACCAGTTGGCGATTTATTTCAAGCAGCAGTTATTCCATCTCTTATACTTGTGGGATCATATATAGCTTATGTATTAATAATATCATATCTAAATCCTACAATTGCTCCAGCAATAATAGATGAAAATAATGATAATAAATCAAAAAAAATAATAAAAGCATTAAAAGCAATCATTCCACCTATTACACTTATAGTAATAGTTCTTGGCTCAATATTTGCAGGGATTGCAACTCCTACTGAATCAGCATCTGTAGGTGCCGTTGGTGCTTTAGTACTTGCCTTATTGTACAAAGAATTTAGTATAAATATGATGATGGAAGCAGCACGTGAAACTGTAAAAGTTACAGCTATGGTCTTTGCTATTTTAATAGGTGCTACAGCATTCTCACTTGTATTTGTATATACAGGAGCAGATGGAATTGTAGAAGATTTCATGCTTGGACTTCCTGGTGAGAAATGGGGATTTATTATATTATCAATGTTGATTATTTTATTTCTTGGATTCTTTATTGATTTTATTGAAATATCATATATTGTAGTACCGATTTTATTACCAATATCACAAACTATAGGTATTGATCCTATTTGGTTTGCTATATTAATTGCTATGAATTTACAAACTTCATTTTTAACCCCACCGTTTGGGTTTAGTCTTTTCTATCTTAAAGGGGTAGCTAAAAATATTAAGACAACAGATATTTATAAAGGTGTAATTCCATTTATACTAATACAAATTGTAGTCTTAATTACAATTGTTGTATTCCCAAATATTTATGGTTTTTAGATATAATTTAGATATATGACACAAAATACAAAACAAAAATTAATTAAACATTTTAACTTACTAAAAATAATGGGTTATGAATATCATGAACCAGTTGATCTGCATCTTACAAAAAATGATGAGTCAATAGTATTACCTGATACTATTGATACTTTAAAAGAATTAGTTGATAATTGTAGTTTATGTGAATTAAATAAATATACAAAAAAGAAGTTCTTTTCAAAAGGAAATTTAACTTCTAAAGTTATGATTATTGGTGACTTCCCAAGTAGTGATAATTATGATCCATTTGCAGGTCAATCAGGTAAAATGCTAGTTGCTATGTGTCAAAATGTATTAAAATTAGATCCAAATGATGTTTATTATACCACTATATTAAAGTGTAATGTTCCTTTAAGTCAAGCAGTACATAATGACAATATTAATTGTTGTAAAGACTATTTTATTAAACAAATAGAGATAATTAAGCCATTAGTTATAATTGTATTTGATACACAAACATATAAGCATCTAAATACCTTGAATATATTTGATAAACAAAATATTGTGATTACACATAGTCCATCATTTTTATTGAGAAATCCATCATCAAAAAAGCAAGCTTTGCAAGATTTAGAAAAAGTTAAATCTATACTAGATAAAGGAAATTAAATTTGAAATTATTTATTAATATTTTATTATTATCAATTATTTTTATTGGGTGTAGTTCAACAAAAAGTAATATAGCTCAAGTAAGTATATCACCAAATACTGTATCTCAAGAAAAAAATATAAATCAAAATACTAAACAATTATCAACGTCTAAATCATTTATTAAAGATATATTTACATTTAAAAAGAAAACTACATTATTATATTCATCAAATAAATTAGGTAAATATGCAATAGATGCTACAAATGTAAGCTTAGCATATTTAATCACAAAAGATAAACCATTTGATTTGGAAATTATTGATATGAAAGATGAATCATGGGAATCATTTACTAAAGCATTAAATGAAGCAAAACAGAAAGATAGTAAGAATATAGTGGCTGTTATTACTAATGCAAGTTATGAGAACTTAATAGATGTAGGAGGTGTAGAAAATTTTAATATATTCTTACCTCTTATTAATAAAAATAATGTGGCAAAAGTAAGTAAAAATATTATCTATGGTGGTGTGGACTATCAAAAACAATTTAATGCTTTATTAGAATACTCTAATAATAAAGATATATCATTATATGATAATTCACTTTTTGGAAAGATTTTAAATAATCAATTAGAAGAGATTGATAATTCTTTATTATTTACAAAAGAGATTGATGATTTTAGTGGCTTTTATGGAGAACTATTAGATAAGAATAGAAAAAAATTAAATAATTCAACATTATTTTTAAATACACCTATTGTAAAAAGTTCAATACTTTTATCTCAATTAAGAGCAAATAAGATTAGTCCAAGTAGAGTATTATCTACACAGATGAATTATACACCACTTATTTTATCTTTAACACAAGCAGATGATAGAAAAAATTTGATCATCGCAAATTCAATTAGAGATATTGATAGGCAATTAAAAGAAAATATAGCAAATCTAGGATGTGATGTGGTGTATGATTGGTTAACTTATTCTACATTAGTAGGTGTTGATTATTTTTATACTAGAGATAACCGTATCGAACCTATAATATTAGATAATCAAGTACAATATGGTATCGAACTATATAAAGCTAAATACCATTCTTTTAAAAAACTAAATTAAATATTCTGCAATTGGTTCTTTTGTTTCAAATTTAATATCTTTGAAATCTTCACCATTTATTTTTACACTATAAGTTTGATCTATAGATGTTTTTCCATAAGTAATTACAATTTTTGCAGCTAATTGTTTATCTTCTTTAGATGCATTTGATTCTAATAGAGCATATGGCCCAGTAGTATCTGTAATTCTTAACTGAGTATACTTATCACTATTTGTTGCTTCTAGTTTATCATTATCTTCTCTATGACGACCTACAATTAATTTTGCTCCATTAGGAAGTCTTAAATGACGACCAGCTTTTAAAGTATCTATGTCATTAATCTTCATCGCATCATTTTTTACAAACTCTTCTAGTCTATTTGAAAATTGAATATCAGTTAATAGACATCCTCCACCTGGAGATTCAAAATCTTCTAAACCAATTTCTTTTGCAAGTGCTAATTGTCTTTCTCTACTTCTTCCAGTAATATCCATAAGTTTAGATCTATCAACCCATCCTTCTCTTTCTGGCTTAGTTTCTGGTAATAATTTTGCACATAATGGTCTTAAGATTAAATCATCTTCTTGATCACTTAAAGAAGCAACCTGAACCATTGCTTCTTTTCTTTGACTCATTGGTCTTTGACCTACAACTTCTCCACTAATCATAAAAGACGCATTATACTTTTCAAGAAGTTTTCCTGTATATCTAAACATAAAACCATGACAATCAATACATGGATTGAAGTTTTTTCCATAACCATATTTTGGATCAAATAGTACTTCATCTAAAAACTCTTGTCTTAAATCTAAAATCTCTAATTTAGCTCCAATTTGATCACACATATTTTGCATATGATCTCTTCTATCATTTGTAGAACCAAATCCTGTATTTACATTTATTGCAGTCACTTCTATACCTTGATCTACAATTAATTTCATAGCTAGAACTGAATCTAGTCCACCACTAAATAATGCTAATGCTTTCATGTCTTTCCTTTAAAATAAATCTTTGGGATTTATATATTTATTACTTTTTGTTGCTTGAAATATCAATGTATCATCTATTCTACCCAATACAGATCCTTTTTTAACCCATTTACCTTTTTTTATAGTTGGCGCAATTTGGTCTAAATGGGAATAAATTGTATGTAAATTATTTTTATGTTTTACAATTACTACATTTTCTAATAATCCAGAATTCTTTTTAGAATATACAACTTTACCACTTAATACACTATAAACTTTTGCATTTATACTTTTTGTTTTTAAAGTAATAGAATCGTTAAATAATTGTATTTTATATACCTTGTCATATGACTTACCAAATTTTTTTGTAATTGCATAATTTTTGATAGGAGCAATTGTTTTTTTACCCCTATATTTTGTAGTTTTTAT
>JABJGE010000089.1 GCA_018662405.1 Campylobacteraceae bacterium | reverse complement strand
TTGATAAATCTTTCCGATAAATCTGCAGGTATTTCTGCACCACTTAATTCAAGTACATTCGTACTAACATTTTCAATAAACTTATCAGATATTTTAATATCATCTTGTTTTATTTTTAGGTCTCTTATATAAAGAGGTATTTTTGTTTTTGTAATATTCCCTGCTTTATCAGTAGCAACTAAATTAACTCTTTGAAAATTTTCTATTTTGATTGGCCAAGCAATTAAAGATACAAAATAATTATCTTTATAAAAAGGTATCAAATCAAATTTAATTTTATCATTGAAAGTTATATATGCATCTTTTAGATTTTCATCTTTTATCTCAACTACAGCAATGGCACTTCCCCCATGCTTGATTGCCAATGAATTTGTAATGACATTTGCAATTGGTCGCTTTTTATCAATCATTACTTTGATTGTTTTAATTGCTCTATTACCTTCTAAATAATTCCATTTACTATGATCAAATGCTTCAATTGTAATAGTTCCAGTTGTACCTTTAAAAAACATATCTAGTTTTGGTGGTTTTATTTTAACATCTAATATTTTTGCTGGAGTTGAAAGTATTTGTGAGTCTAGTTCTATATCTTTAGTTCCATCATTAAATGATACTTTATAATACTTTATCCCACTTTGGTCAGATAGTTTTAAATTTAATTTTGTTTTTAAATTCCAAAAAATATTATCTTCTATTACTATTTCTGGCTTGTCTTGTTCAAACTCTGGAGATAATTTAATAAAACCAACTGCTCCTATAATTATTAATAAAATAAAGATAGTTAAATATTTACTAAATCCACTACTTTTCTTTTCTCTAAATTCCATAAATATTTAACTCCTCAATATAACTTAATATCATTTTTTTAGCTTCGTCAATACATTGTGTATTGCAAGTACATCCAGCAGCCATTTTGTGTCCACCACCGTTAAAGTGTGATGCAATAGGTGAAACATCAATATTATTTTTGCTTCGCATTGATACTCTTGTTGAACCATTTGAGTATCTGAAAAATATTGCAATATTAACTATACCAATTCTAAGAACCATATTAACTAATTCTTCACATTCTGTATATAAAGCACCACTTTGTTTAAGCCATTCATCTTTCACATAAATCGTAGCAACTTTACCTTCAAAATGTAATTCAAGTGTATTTAGAATAAGTGGCATTAGTCTATATTTTGCTAATGAATCACGTCTTAACAATTTATTAGCAATAAAACTAGGACTCACTCCTAAACTTACTAAATGATTAGCTTTCTCAAATGATCCACTATCACATCTAGGCGTTGTAAAAGCTAAACTATCATCATAAATACCAACATACAAACATTGAGCAGTTTGTTGAGATATTTGCAAGTTATTTTGTTTGAAAAATTCATATAATACTTCAGCACTACTTGCTTTTGTCTCATCAACTATATTTATTATACCAAAATTATTATTAGACTGATGGTGATCAATATTTATGATCTTAATATTAGAATCAAACTCTATCCCAACTCTTTTTAAATTTGCACAATCAACAGAAATAATAAGGTCATAAAATTTTGGAATTTGATCTGTGATTTTTTGATAGTTTCCAAGAAAATCCAGATTTGAGGGAAGTGCTTTCATTTTATTAAAAACAGCATGTTTAATCTTATTTTCTTTAAAATAATTACTTAAAGCTAAGGCACAAGACAATGTATCTGCATCTGGATTTATATGTGTTACAATTAAAATATATCTTGATTTATTTATTAGGTCTAATGCTTTACTATACAAAGATAATCCTTCTATTTTACCAAATTAATTAAAAATTTATAAGATGAATTAATAGAGGTAAATTTATCTTTTTGTGTTCCTGTATAAACATCTGGGTGATATTTTTTTGCCATTAATCTATATTGTTTTTTTATTTCACTTCTTTGTATTTGATTAATATCCAAATCAGATTCAAATAAATTTTGAATATGCTTTTTTATAATATCTTCTTTTGAATAATCACCATCACCAAATTGTTTTTTAAATTCTTCTTGTGCTTTTTGTTTATTGATCTGGTTTATAATAAAAATATAAAAACCATAATTTATAAAAGATATAAGAAGAAATGCTAAAGAAAAAAGAAAAGATAAAAATATCCAATTAAGAATAAATATGATGAGAGATAATCTATTTATTTTATTCATAATTTTAGATTGAAATACTTTCTTTTCTAGCATTAATGGATTGTAATATCTTATAATTAACACAAACTGTAAGAATAAGACGGTGTATATTAAGTTATTTAAATAAAATGAAGCTATATTAATATCAAACCATAATATATAAAGTGATGGAAAAGAAGTGAAAATAAAAATAGAATGTAATTTATTAGATAAATTATCCATTATTTTATGCGGCACTCTATTTTTTCTAACAAATATTTTTTTTGTTAGAAAAAATAAAATAGATAAGATTATTTTTAATATTTTTTTTATCATTGTATTAATATCTCTTTATAGTATATAATAAACTAAGTTTTTACATATATTTTTCAAGAACCTTAGGAACATTTATAGATCCATCTTCATTTTGATGATTTTCCATAATAGCTACTAAAGTTCTACCAACCGCCAAGCTACTTCCGTTTAGAGTATGTGCTAACATATTCTTTTTTCCATCTTTATATCTAATCTTTGCTCGTCTTGCTTGAAAATCTCTTGTGTTTGATATTGAAGAAATTTCTCTGTATTTTCCTTGTCCAGGTAACCACACTTCAAGATCAATAGTTGTAGCAGCAGAGAATCCTAAATCTCCAGTACAAAGTTGAACTTTTTGATGTGGTAATTCTAATGAAGTTAAAATATCACTTGCACATTGAACCATTTTTTCAAATACTTCTTCTGATTGCTCTTGTTTTGTAATAGCAACCATTTCTACTTTGTCAAATTGATGTTGTCTAATAATTCCTCTTGTATCTCTTCCTGCACTTCCAGCTTCTTTTCTAAAACATGGAGTATAAGATGTAAGAAGCATTGGAAGTTCTTTTTCATCTACAATTTCGTCATTAAATAAATTTGTTAAGCTTACTTCGGCCGTAGGTATAAGGTATAAATCTTCACCCTCTATTTTAAACAGATCATCACCAAATTTTGGTAATTGTCCTGTCCCTTGTAATGCATTTGAATTTGCCATAAAAGGAACATACCATTCCTCAAAACCTCTAGATCTATTAAAGTCTAGGAAATAATTGATTAAGGCTCTTTCTAATCTTGCTGCTACACCATTTAGCGCTGCAAATCTACTTTTTGCTAATTTTACACCTCTAACAAAATCAATTACTCCTGTTTGCTCTCCAATATCCCAATGTTCTTTTGGTGTAAAAGTAAATTCCCGTTTTGTACCAATAGTTTCAAGTAGTACGTTTTCATCTTCATTTGCACCATTTGGTACAGCATCATCTGGAAGATTTGGAATACCTAAAGCTTCTGTAGTCATCTGATTTTCAAGTTCTCTTACTTCTTCTTCAAGAGATTGTTTAGATTGTTTAATTTCAGATATTTGTGCTTGAAGTGGAGCTATATCACGACCTTCTTTTTTGTACATACCAAATTGTGATGATAAGGCATTTTGATCAGCTTGTAAACTTTCCATATTTTGTCGTTTTTCTTTAGCTTGTTGGCTTAGTATTTTAAGCTGTTCAAGTGATGCTGCATCTACACCTTTTCTATTTAGTGCTGTAGATGTTTTTTCAAAATCTTTTTGTAATGCTTTAATATCAATCATATTTGGTAACCTTTGAAATTATTATTCGTTTTATTATCGCAATTTTAACTAAATTAATGTAAAATTTGCATATGAAATAATAATAGAGGGTTATGATTAAATGATAAATATCAAAAAGTTTGTTAAAAATGCAATAATTGAAGATAATGGGAGGGGGGATCTATTTTTTGATATCGCTCCTAAAGGAAGATTTAGTGCAAAAGTTATTGCAAAAGATGATGGTGTATTAGCTGGTGTTGTATATGCTAAAGCATTATCAAAAACAGAAAAGTTTGATTGTAAGTTTTTAATAAAAGACGGGCAAGAAGTTAAAAAAGGTGATGTAATTGCTGAGCTTGAAGGTAAGGCTTCTACGCTACTAAGTTCTGAAAGAACTTTTTTAAATTTATTGCAACATGCTTCTGGTATTGCAACAAGTGCTTCTAAATATGCAAAACTATTAGAAGGTAGTGGGGTTATTTTACTTGATACAAGAAAAACAAGACCTCAATTAAGAGACTTTGAAAAGTATGCATCTAGAGTAGGGGGAGCAATTAATCATAGGCTTGGACTTGATGATTGTTTAATGTTAAAAGATACTCACTTAAAAACAATTACAGATCTTAAAGAATTTGTAAAAAAAGCAAGAAAAAGAATTTCATGGGTTACAAAGATTGAGATTGAGTGTGAAACATTTGATCAGGTAGTTGAAGCTATGGAAGCTGGTGGAGATATTATTATGTGTGATAATATGAGCCCAGAGCAAATTAAAGATGTATCTAACTATAGGGATGAAAACTATCCTCATGTTATGCTAGAAGCAAGTGGTAATATTACAGATGAAACAATATCTTCTTATTTAAATAGTGGAGTAAATGCGATTAGTTCAGGTTCAATAATTCATCAAGCTACTTGGTTGGATTTTTCAATGAAATTCGATTAAAAATAAATTTTCTTTTCACTATAACGAGCTAGAATTTAAATTCTAGCTCATTCTATCAAAAAATAATATCACTTTAAAATATTTACAGTTTTTAATTAATTCTGTGTATAAATCCTGTGTTTGGTTCTATTGCAATTTTTACAAAATTATCATCTTTATCAAATAATTTTATATAGCAAGTTTGAGTTAATTTATATCTTTCCACTTCTTGTGGTTTGGTTCCTAATCTTGAATAAGCTTGCCCTGTATTCCCAAAACTAATAGATCCAATAGTTGAAGTTGAATTGCATGATATATCAACTTTTGTTACTCCATATTCTTTTGTTAGAAGAATATATTTACTTTCATCATCTGATGGATTACAATCCCAATGTGAATATAGCCATCTTGATGTTATAGGGTCTTTTGCACATTCATTTTTATTTGGACTTCCTTTATGATTAATATCACTAAATACTACAAAGTATAAACCACCAATACTTGATGCACAATTTTGAAATTTCATAGTCCATCTTTCTTTGTACCACATATCATCATCTAGTTTGAGTTTATTATCAATTAGTCCTAAATATCTTGTATGTTTTAGATATAAAATAACTCTATTAGCTGCTAAGTCTAAATTAGAGTGCTGTGGTTTAGGTATGGTTGTAGATATTACTATAGAAAGTATAATAAGTGTAAATATTAATTCTAAAAGTGTGAATGATTTTTTCATAAATTTATTTTATAAAAAAAGGCCACCTTAAAATAAGGTGACCTTTTTATTATTCTAAAGAGATACTTAGATCTCTTCAGCCATTGGAACATCATAAAGAATGTCATCCATTGGGTGTCTATACATAGGCATAGCAAGTCTTTTTTCATCAAGGATGTGACCGATAAATCCAATAGATCTACCTACGATGAAGAATGCATTTAGTGTACCAGATGCAATAAACTCATTTATTTCTTCTTCAGAGTAACCTAATGCTCTCCACATATCAACCATAAGAATACCAATAGTACCATCAACATTAAGAATTAAGTTTTCTTTCTTAGATGTAGTAAGTGCTTCAACAGTTCTTGCATAATCAAGAAGTGGAGTAGATGGGAAGTTCTCAGCGGCATAATTCATTAAACCAGTAACTCTTAAGTCAGGGTTTTTTAATGATTTAATTCTGTGACCAATACCAGGAATTGGAACACCTTCACCTTTCATATACTTTAAGAACTCTTTTGGAGTCATATCGTTATCATCTGCATGCTTGAAGTATTGAGCAGCACCATCAATAGCACCACCAAATCTTGGACCAATTGTTAATAAACCAGTTACAAGTGATTCAACAACTGATTTACCAGCTCTAGCAGTTACTTTACAGTTATGTGCACCACTTACAGCAGGACCATGATCAGCAACAGTTTTCATAACAGTTTCGATGAAATCAGTAGCCCATTTTGGATATTGTTTTTTGAACCATAGTAATGATACAACATCACCTAGACCTTTACCAGTATCTGGAGTAGCTACAGAAGAGATTGGGAATCCAGCATAAGTTGCTTCATCACCTCTATCATCAGAAATTGTACAAATAAATTCTTTTGATCTTCTAACTGTTGGACATACATTCATATCTGGCTCAGGAATTTCTGCAAGATTCATATCAGTAAATACTTTATTAATCATTGCAGGAAGTTCATTGAATGAATTTGGTACATGAATACCAGCTTCTCTCATAGCGTTATTTTTGTATTCAGCAGTTTCAGAGTCAGCATTAGCAGAAGCACCTGCATGACCAAATTGAACACCTGAGTCATAATACTTAGCAATTGTACCAATACACCATGCAATAACTGGCTTAGTAATAGCACCTGATTTGATAGCTTCAATTACTTTATACTCTTCAGTACCACCAACTTCTCCTAAAAGAATCATATACTTAACTTCTGGGTTTTTTTCCATTCTAAGTAAGTTATCGATAAATACAGATCCAACGAATCTATCTCCACCAATTGCAACACCTTCAGCAATACCATCAGCATTGATTGAAATAATGTTTGAAAGTTCGTTGAATAATCCACCTGATCTAGTAACTAGTCCACAAGAACCAGCTCTATGTAATTTAGATTGAACGATGTTTGTAATAGTTCCACCAATATTTGCAACTTTAAATGCACCTGGAGTAATAGCACCAACAGTTGCTGGTCCAATAATAGTTACATTTTTTTCTCTTGCAGTTTGGTTCATACCTCTTGCTAGTCTTTCTGGAATACCTTCAGCAGTAATCATCATAGATGAGAAACCACCAATTTCTAATGCTTCCATAGTTACTTCATAAGCAGTTCTAAAAGATGCAAAGTTTAAAAGTACATCAGCTTGAGGCTGAGCAGCTTTTGCATCTGCAGTACATTTGTATAATGGAATCATTACTTCATCTGGTCCGAAGAAGAATTTTTCAAATTTATTCCCACTAGTTGGAGCTACAATAGCTGCAACAGATGGAGTTTCTCTTTTGATTGTGTAATCATAATCTAACATTCTTTGAATAGCAGTTTTATTGTTATTCCAAAAAATCGCTTGAGTTGATTTTGTATATAATTGTGTCATATTTTTCCCTTACTTCTCTAGTGCCATTCTAACAATGTCAGTAACATGTGTTTCTGGTCCGTATACTTCAATGTATAGTCCTAATCTATCTGCAGCTTCTTTGATGTCTTTTAAACCTTTTTCATAGTTTGGACCACCTCTTCTAACATAGATTTTTAAATCAACAGCTTTCATTTTGTCTGCATATACTTCAAATGCTTGGATAATACCTGTAAAAGTTTTAGCAACATCAGTAAAGTTAGCAATAGCTCCACCAATAATCATAACTTTACCACGACCAGCAGCATCTGGCTCTCTAGTCATAAGGTCAAGTAGTGTTTCAGCATAAAACTTTGTTTCACCAGTAGTTGGTCCACCTGAATACTCACCGTAGTTAGCAAGATCTTCAATACCAGCCATGTCAGCAATAGTATCAGCATAAACAACTGAAGCTCCACCACCTGCAACCATAGTCCATACTCTAGCTTCTGGCTTAAGTAATGTAAGTTTTAAAGATGCACCAGTTTTAGCATCAGCTTCTTCTATAGCTTCTACTTCTGGAGATTTTGCTTCCATACCAAATGCAGTAGGATATTCAACATCTCCCCATTGATCTACCATCATAAATCCAGCAGTATCATCAAGCTTTGCAACCATATCTAATAGTTCAATCTTGTTTCCTTGCATTACAAATGGGTTGATTTCTAAATATGCAAAGTTAAGTTCTCTGTATGCTTTGAAAAAACCAATACAAAATTCAGCAAATGCTTTTTTATCTTTGTCAGCTACATCAGCAGGAACATTTGCTCTAATTGCAGAAGCTATTTCTTCTTCTGTTGCAGTAATAGGGAATGCTACTTCAGTAACTTTTGCATCCCAGTTTTCTTCAATAGCGATACCACCTTCAGCAGACATATAAATAACATCATCATCACCTACACAAGTAGCAGATACATAATATTCTTCTTCTTGAGTATGCGGTGTAAATGGCTCTACAATAAAGTTAGTTAATTTATCTACACTTGGTTCACCTGTAGGTTTATCACCATCAAATGCAAAGTAAACTGATTGATCACCTGTAGACTTTTCGTCTATCCAGCTTGCAGCTTTTGCTAAAGAAACATCACCTGGCTTAGCATCCCTAAATAATACTAAATCATTCATACCTCTTTTACCAAATAACATATCTGGTTTAGCAACTAATGTTTTTTCATTTAACCATGGGTTAGTTTTTGCAGCTTCAGTTAATTCTGAACCGTTTTGTACCATAATTGTTTCATATGAATATGTGAAATCTGGAAAATATTTATTCCAATGCTTTGCCAAGATTGACTTAGCATCGTATTCTCGTATCGCTTTTTGTGCCATACTAGCTCCTTGTATAAAATTAAATTTGTCTATTTTAACATTTAATTTATAAAGAAAAGCCAAAAATAGCGTGAGCGTAAGATTTAGTTAATTTGACTGTGTAAATATGGGATTTTATTTTTTATATTTACCTTGATCAAACATCATATCAACGGCATCTTGAAGTGAACTTGCTTTTGAATAATCATTTTTTGATTCTTCAATAATTTCTTTTGAATTTGTATCTTGATTTGATGATGTAGGCTTTTTCTTTGCATATTTACCTTGATTAAACATCATATCAACACCATCTTGAAGTGAAGTAGCCTTTGAATAGTCTGGTTTATTTGATTCTTCTTTTAGCTCTTGTTCTTGTGTTGCTTTTATTTGAGCTTCACTTTGCGTATATTTACCTTGCTTGAAAGTTTGGTCAGCCCAGTCTTGTAAGCTTCCAGCATTTAGTAGTGATATTGTAGAGATTAGTAGTAGTGATTTTTTGATCATGGTGTACCCTTTATTTTAGTATAAATAATTGTACTGTAGTAGATATAAAAAAAAGGTAAGGTTATTAACCTTACCTTTTTAAACTCCTATTATTTGAAAGTAACTAATTTTTAAATAATAGAGGATTTCGTGTTTCAATATCATTATAGTGTAATAAAACTTAAGTGAAAATGAGTGGGGTATTAAAAAAGGCTAAGCCGAAGCCTAGCCTTTTGGGAGTGATTAATTCCCAACTTGTAGATTTTAGAAAAGTGGTACTACTAGGATAAATCCTACCACTATTAAGATTATTGCTAATCTCATGGGTTTCCTCCTGTATAAGAAGTTTCACCACTTAAACTTAATAAAGTTCCCACTAATAAAAATGGGGTTGGAATAAATTCCAACCCCATTTAAAAACCCCTTCTTATACGATAAGTAATCAGCTCATCTTAAAGGAGAAACCCATGTTTCTAAAAGCAGTTTATCATAATAAAACTTAAGTGAAAATGAGTGGGGTATTAAAAAAGGCTAAGCCGAAGCCTAACCTTTAATATAATTAATCTATAAGTTTAGATTAAAAAGAGTAGTTTGCGTAAACTCTGAATTTTGTACAATCATCAGAAGTTGTTTCTTTGTCAACAAACATTAATAATGCTTTAAAGTCAACATTACCAATTTTAGTTTTAGCAATAATATCTGTTTCGTTATCATTTGCTGTACCTTGATCTGCACTAACATACTGAGCAGCTAATTTAACAGGACCAACAGACATACCAGAAAGTTTAATTTTAAATGCATCTGTGTTTGCTTGAGCAACAACAGTACCATCTACATAAACAGCTTGAGTTGGTAACTTAGTTTTCTTAGTAGTTGCAACATTCATGAAGTTTACACCATCATTTGATACTGTAGAGTAAGCAGCAAATACGTTTAATCCAGCAACTTTAGTAGCTACAGAAATTGCTTGAGCAGAACCATTATTAACAACTTCATCTCTTTCAGCAGCAATAACTTTAACTTTTGCACCAGCAACAGTAAATGCAGTGTCAACCCAGTTTACAGAAGTAGTACCTACATCATAGTAGTACCAGTTTACTGGAAGACCAGCTACATTAGTATGAATTGCAGCCATTTCTGCATTAATTGGAGTATCAAATGCACCTTCATTATGAATATTTGCACCAGATGCATTTGTAGTCTTAACATCTGCAAATACTACAGTTGAACCAGGAATAAGATTTTTAGTTACTAATACACCAGCTTCGAAAGTATTTCTATGAACATTCCAACCCTCTGTAAAACACATAGGAGTATTTAACTCTTGTTTACCAGCGATTAAAGTAGTTTGACCAATAGTTGCAGAAAGGTTAGCAATATCAGTAAAGTTTGCAGTACCACCATCAGCAGATTGATTAACTTGAGTTCCACCAATAACACCGTTCTCTAAACCAAGAGTAGTGATTGTAGCATTTCTTACATTAGCAGTGATTGGTCCAATAGAAGCAGAAGCTTTAACATTAACAATTACTTGACCTTTAGTTGCAGCATGGTTATCAAACATTGAAGCTGTACCAGAATCATTAGTTTCATAAAATAACTTAGCATTTCCACCTAATTTAACATTGTCAACAACAGCAGCGTTCATTGCAGTAGCAGCTAAAGCAGCAGCAACTGATAATTTAATAATTTTTTTCATTTGTTTCCTTTTATTTTTCATTTCGAAATTTAACGTCTATGTAATGGGGCGCGCGAACATTACGAGATCATTTTGACCCAGTTCCCAAAACACCGTTGAAACAATTTTATATCTACTAAACTTATATATTGCTTAAATGGGTTATTTATATATTAAATTGAGTTAATTTTAAGCTATAATTAAAAATTATGTGACATTTTTATGACAATTTTTGTGTAAAGCAGATCTTCAAATATAAAAAGATATAATGATTTTTATTAAATGAGATTAAATAAGGATTAATATTGACTAAATATATATTTGTAACGGGTGGAGTTTTAAGTAGCCTTGGAAAAGGAATCACAAGTGCTAGTGTAGCTGCATTATTAAAGCATAGTGGTTTTGATGTAAGTATGTTGAAAATTGATCCTTATTTAAATGTAGATCCAGGGACTATGAGTCCATTAGAGCATGGTGAAGTTTATGTAACTGCAGATGGTGGTGAGACTGATCTTGACCTTGGACATTATGAAAGATTTTTAGGTAAAAGCTTAGAAAAGATGAATAATATGACAACTGGTCAAGTATATTCAAGTGTAATTAAGCGTGAGAGAGAAGGTGGATACTTAGGTAAAACTATTCAGGTTATTCCACATATTGTAGATGAGATTAAAGATAGAATTTACGCAGCTGGAAAAGGGCATGAATTTTTAATCGTTGAGCTTGGTGGAACTGTAGGAGATATTGAAGGTTTACCATTTATGGAAGCTGTTAGAGAAATAAGACACGAAAATCCAAAAAATAAAGTAATGAATATACATGTAACACTTGTACCATATATTAAAGCTGCAGGTGAATTAAAAACAAAACCAACACAGCATTCGGTTCAAGAATTAAGAAGAATTGGTATTATGCCTCATATGCTTGTATGTAGAAGTGAACATAAACTTCCAGATGGATTAAAGAAAAAGCTTGCGTACTCTTGTGATGTAGATGATGATGCAGTTATTGAAGCTAGCGATGCTAAGTCTATTTATGCTGTACCAAATGGATTTGTAAATGAAGGTATTTTAAATCCTATTGCAAAACATTTTAAACTTGATGAGATTAAGCCAAATATGAGAGATTGGAATAGACTTGTAGATAATATAGTTGAACCAAAAGATGAAATGAATGTAGCATTTGTTGGTAAATATCTTGAATTAAAAGAAGCATATAAATCACTTATAGAAGCATTGATACATAGTGGTGCTCATCTAAATACAAAAGTTAATATTAACTGGTGTGATTCAGAAGAGATTGAAACTAAAGGTGCTAAAGAGATTATTGGAAATAGTGATTGTGTATTAGTTGCTGGAGGATTTGGTCATAGAGGTGTTGAAGGTAAAATAGAAGCTATTAAATTTGCAAGAGAAAATAATATTCCTTATTTAGGTATTTGTCTTGGTATGCAATTAGCATTAATTGAATATTTACGAAATGTAGTAGGTATAAAAGAAGCAACATCAGTTGAATTTGATACTAATGCTAAAGAACCTGCAATTTATTTAATTGAACAATTCCTAGATACTGCTGGAGTTGAGCAAGTAAGAACTACAAAATCTGCAATGGGTGGTACTATGAGACTTGGTTCTTATCCATTTGAGAGTAAGCCAGGTTCAAACCTAGAAACTGCATATGGTGCAGGGATATCAAGTGAACGACATAGACATAGATATGAAGCAAATCCAGAGTATAAACAAAGACTTGAAGATGCTGGTATGATTATTACAGGTGAATCAAATGGATTAATTGAAGTTGTAGAAATTCCAGAACACAAATGGTTTACAGGTGTTCAATTTCACCCAGAATTTACATCTAGTTTAGAAACTCCAAATCCAATTATTCATGAATTTATGAAAGCTGGTAA
>JABJGE010000088.1 GCA_018662405.1 Campylobacteraceae bacterium | reverse complement strand
GAAGGAAATGGAGATTTCTTTGGTAACGAAAAATCTGTAACTATTGACAAAGATCAAAAAGTAACTATTGCTATTAACGGTAAAGAGTTAACTACTATTGATGGTGTTGCAAGTGAAATTCTTGATGGTACATATATGTCAATTGCTGCACTTAATACTTTTTATGCAAAAACTATTGCAGATGCTAAATCAAATGATGTTTTATGGTCACTACACCTTAAAGCTACAATGATGAAAATCTCTGATCCAATTATGTTTGGTCATGGTTTCAAAGCATTCTTCAAAGATGTATTTACTAAATATGCAGATACTTTTGCTTCATTAAATGTTGATGCTAACCAAGGTATGTCAGATTTAGAAAAGAAAATTGCTGGTCATGCAGATGAAGCTGCAATTAAAGCTGACTTTTTAGCTGCATTAGAATCTGATTCTCCAAAGCTTGCAATGGTTGATTCTGATAAAGGTACAACAAACTTTAATGCATCAAACGATGTAATTATTGATGCTTCTATGCCAGTAGTGGTAAGAGAAGGTGGTAAACAATGGGACAGAAATGGTGATGCTCAAGAATGTGTTGCTGTAATCCCTGATTCTACATACGGTATGTTCCATGCTGAGATGGTAGCTGATTGTGTTAAAAATGGTCAATACGATGTAACTACAATGGGTACAATGCAAAATATCGGTCTTATGGCTCAAAAAGCTGAAGAGTATGGTTCTCACCCTACTACTTTTGAATTAGCTGAAGCTGGTACAGTTACTGTAACTGGTGCTGATGGTGTACTTATGAGTTTTGAATGTGAAGCTGGTGATATTTGGAGAATGTCTAGAACTAAAGATATTCCAATTAGAGACTGGGTAAGATTAACAGTTGAAAGAACAAGATTAGAAAATGTACCAGCTATATTCTGGCTAGATGCTGCAAGAGCTCATGATATTGAAGTTAAGAAAAAAGTTGATGCTTACTTAGCAGAGTATGATACAAATGGTTTAGATATTCAGTTTATGAAAGTTACTGATGCTACAAGATTTACTAATGCTAGAGTAAGAGAAGGTAAAACTACTATTGCTGTAACAGGAAATGTTCTTAGAGATCACCTTACTGATATGTACCCAATTTTAGAGCTTGGAACATCTGCAAAAATGTTATCTATTGTTCCATTAATTGCTGGTGGTGGATTATATGAAACTGGTGCTGGTGGATCTGCTCCTAAGCATGTTGATCAATTTTTAGCTGAGGGTCACTTAAGATGGGATTCATTAGGTGAAATTTTAGCACTTGCTGAGTCTTTAAGATTCTTAGGTAACAAACATTCAGATGCAAAACTTGCTGCTTTAACAGCTGCACTTGATATTGCAAATGACGGTTACTTAGATAACAATAAAGAGCCAGGTAGAAAATGTGGTCAGCCAGATAACAAAGCTTCACACTTCTTCGTAGCTCAATACTGGGCAAAAGCACTTGCTGAGGGTGATAACGCTGAATTAGCTGCTAAGTTTGCTCCAGTTGCAAAAGCATTAACAGAAAGTGAAGATACAATTATGTCTGAGTTATTAGCTGTTGAAGGTCAAGCTCAAGATATTGGTGGATACTTTAATCCAAATGAAGAATTAGCTGCTAAAGCTATGAGACCATCTGCTACATTAAATAATATTATTGATAATATCTAATAATATTTACTTAAAAAGACAAGCATAATTGCTTGTCTTTTCTAGGTTAAGATTAATATATATACTTTTTATTTTAAAGTATATATATTAGTTTTAACCTTTATTTATTTTAAATAAATTTATAAAACAAACTAAAAAATAAGGGGAATTAATGGCAAATAAAAAAGTAACAGTTATTGGTACTGGTAATTTTGGATCAACTGTAGCATTTATTCTTGCAATGAATGGTATATGTCATGAAGTGGTTTTACGAGGTAGAAACATTGATGTTGCAAAAGGAAAAGCACTTGATATGTCACAAGCTGCAAATGCAGCTAGACAACATACTGTTGTCCGTGCTGCAAAATGCGCAAAAGACATAGCTGGAAGTGAAGTAGTTGTTGTTACTGCTGGTGCTCCTAGAACTCCAGGTATGGATAGAGATGATTTATTACTTAAAAATGCTGAAATTGTAAAAGGATATGCTCATGAAATTAAAGAGCATGCACCTGATTCAATTGTAATTGTAGTATCTAATCCATTAGATGTTATGACTTATGTAATGCTAAAAGAAACTGGATTCCCTAAAGAAAGAGTACTTGGAATGGCTGGTATTTTAGATTCTGCAAGAATGGCACACTTTATTTATGAAAAACTAGAGTATGGTGCAGGTCAAATTAGAGCTACAGTAATGGGTGGACATGGTGATACTATGGTACCACTTCCTAAATTTACAACAGTTGCTGGTGTACCAATAGAAGATTTATTAAATCCAGATGAAATAAATGAAATTGTTGAAAAAACCAAAAATGGTGGAGCTGAAATTGTTAATCTATTAGGTGATGGAAGTGCCTATTATGCACCTGCAAAATCAACTATTGTAATGGTTGAAGCAATTTTAAGAGATACAAAACAAATACATTCATGTGCTGTTAAACTTGAAGGTCACTATGGACATAGTGATATTGTAAGTGGAGTTCCTGCAATGATTGGTGCAAATGGTATTGAAAAAGTTATTGAAATGACACTTAAACCATTCCAAGAAGATAGATTTGCTAAATCAGTTGCCTCGGTAAGAGAACTAACAGAAAAACTTTATGAATTAAAATTCTTTGAAGATAAAAAGTAGTAATTAAATGAACAGTAGAAAAGTTGGAATAATCGGTGTAGGAGCAGTTGGAGCCACTGCTGCATATACGCTTAGTATGATGGGTAATTGTCATGAAATTATATTATTTGATATTGCACCTGGCGTTGCACAAGGTAAAGCTATTGATATTGCTCAAGCTTCATACTATGCACCACAAGGAACAATTGTAAACGCTGCAGAAGATATTAGTGATATAAAAAATTGTGACATAGTTGTAATTACTGCAGGAGTACCACGAAAAGGTGATATGACTAGAGCTGATTTACTTATGATTAATGCTAGAATTATTAAAGATGTTACGACAAGTATAAAAGAAAATTCTCCAGATGCTATTATAATTTGTGTATCAAATCCTTTGGATGTTATGACTTATGTGATTAATAAAATTACTAACTGGGATTCTAACAGAATTATCGGTATGGCTGGAGCATTGGATGGTTCAAGAATGGCATATCAAATTCAAAAAAAGACAGGATATAGTGCAAGACAAACTGGAAGTTTAGTTATAGGTGATCATGGTGAAAATATGATACCTTTACCACATAGAATATCTGTTGGTGATATTCCTCTATCAGATCTTGTTACAAATGAAGATATGGAAGAGATAATTAATAAAACTAAAAATGGTGGAGCTGAAATAGTTAAACATCTTGGAACATCAGGTTATTATGGACCTGGACGTGCAATTGCACATATGGTTGAAGCAATCTTAAATGATTCAAAAACAATTGTTCCTTCTTCAGTATTACTAAATGGTGAATATGGCTATAATGATGTTTGTGTAGGTGTACCAGTTGTATTAGGAGCAAAGGGTACAGAATCAATAATTGAACTGAATTTATTAGAAACAACTAAAGAAAAATTAAAACTTTCTGTAGACTCAATTAAAGATGGAATAAAAATATTAGAAGAAAATAACTTTTTTGAAGGAATATAAATGAGAGAAATACAATATACTGATGTAGTAACTGCAATTAAAAATGTAATTGTTCATTGTGGTACAGTTTTACCTGATGATGCATATAAAGCTATAAAAGATGCACATGATAATGAAAAATCTCCAGTTGCTAAAGAAGTTTTAGCTCAATTACTTACAAATGCTGATATTGCTAAAGATGAAAAAAGACCACTATGTCAAGATACAGGATTAGCTGTATTTTTTGTAAAAGTTGGTGCTGATTGTAAAATTATTGGTGGTCTTTTAAGAGATGCTATTAATGAAGGTACTGAACAAGGTTATCAAGCTGCATATTTAAGAGCATCTACTTGTGAGCCATTTTCAAGAGCAAACTTAAAAGATAAAGTTGGCTATAACTTACCTGCAATTATTCATTTTGATATTGTTGCTGGTGATAAAATTGATGTTGAATATGCTGCAAAAGGTGGAGGTAGTGAAAATGTATCTAGAGCAACTGTTTTCCCACCTGCTGCTGGAAAAGCTGGAATTATTGAATATGTTAAGCAAGTAATTTCAGATGCCGGTGGAAATCCATGTCCTCCATTAACAGTAGGTGTTGGTATTGGTGGTACATTTGAAAAAGCTGGTATCTCATCTAAACATGCATTATTTAGAACTATTGGAAGTACAAATGAAGATTCAGAAATGGCTGAAATGGAAACTGAAATTAAAGATGAATTAAATAAACTTGGTATTGGAGCTATGGGTATGGGTGGTACTGAAACAGTACTTGCTGTTCATATTGAAGCAAATCCATGTCATATTGCCTCTTTACCAGTTTCAGTAAATGTTCAATGTCATAGTTCAAGACATGCACATATCACAATATAAGGTCTAAAAATGAGTAAAACATATACATTCACAACGCCACTAACAGAAGAAGATACTAGACAATTAAAAGCTGGTGATATTGTACTTTTAAATGGTACAATTTATACTGCACGAGATGCTGCGCATAAAAAATTATCAGACTTAATTGAAGCTGGAGAAGAATTACCATTTGATTTAAAAGGTTCTATTATTTATTTTGTTGGCCCTACTCCACCAAAACCAGGTGAGCCTATTGGAAGTGCTGGTCCAACAACATCATATAGAATGGATTCATATTCACCAACTATGCTTAAAAACGGTTCTTTAGGTATGATTGGTAAAGGTAAAAGAAATCAAGCTGTAAAAGATGCATGTAAAGAATTTGGTGGTATTTATTTTGGTGCAACTGGTGGAGCTGGAGCTTTACTAGGTAAAAAGATTACATCTGCTGAAGTTATTGCTTATCCTGAATTAGGTCCTGAGGCTATTAGAAAAATAACTGTAAAAGATTTCCCTGTAACAGTTATTAATGATACACACGGTGCAGATCTTTACCAAATGGGTAGAGAACAGTACGAAGTTAAATAACTTTTATTTATAATAATACATTAAGTTTTATCTAAATATACTATCCTTATAAACTATTTAATATAGGAGGATAGTATGACACTTTCAAAACAACTATTAGTATTACTAATATCTTTACCATTATTTGGAAATATATCACAAGAACAACAAGGTAAAAAAATTTATCTAAAAGCTGATTGTCAATCTTGTCATTATCAAGATACTAACTTTGATTCTAAGAATAATAAAGTAAAAAATTTATCAGATTTAGACAACTGGATAGTTGGTTGTGGATTAAAATTTGACACCAATTGGAAAAGTAAAGATGAAACTTTAGTTCTTAAATATCTAAATAATATATACTATCAATTAGACAAATAATATACTACTGATACTATATGTAACCTAGACATATAAATATACAAATACTATTATAAAATCAATCTATTTTAATAAGATATTGATATAATAATATAATCATAAAATTAATAAAGGGATAATATGAACATTCATGAATATCAAGCAAAACAAATTTTTGCAAAGTATGATGTACCAACTCCAAAAGGGATAATGGTAGAAAGCGTTAAAGATGCAGTAGTAGCTGCTGAGACTTTAGGAGGACCTGTTTGGGTTGTTAAAGCACAAATTCATGCTGGTGGTAGAGGACTTGGTGGTGGTGTTAAACTAGCTAAATCTTTAGAAGAAGTTGAAACTCTATCAAATGAAATCTTAGGAATGACATTAGTTACTCATCAAACTACGGCTGAAGGTAAATTAGTACAAAAACTTTATATTGAAGATGGTGCTGATATCCAAGCTGAACTATACCTATCTGTTGTCTTAGATAGAAAACTAGAGATGCCTTTAATTATGGCTTCAACAGAAGGTGGTATGAATATTGAAGATGTTGCAGAAAATACTCCAGAAAAAATTGTAACTATTCCAGTTGATCCTGCTGTAGGATTCCAAGGTTTCCATGGTAGAGAACTAGCATTTGGTCTTGGTATTTCAGATAAAGTTGAACAAAAAAATATTATTCAATTTGCACAAAAATTATTTAAACTTTATATGGAAAATGATGCAGAGATGATTGAAATTAATCCACTAGTTAAAACAGGTTCTGGAGAATTCTTAGCACTTGATGGTAAAATGGGATTTGATAATTCTGCATTAGGTAGACAACCTGAAATTGCTGCAATGAGAGATTTAAGTGAAGAAGATGAAGATGAAATTGAAGCATCTCACTATGGACTTTCTTATGTAGCACTTGATGGTGAAATTGGTTGTATGGTAAATGGTGCTGGTCTTGCTATGGGTACTATGGATACAATTAATCATATGGGTGGAACTCCTGCAAACTTCCTTGATGTTGGTGGAAGTGCAAATGCTGAAACTGTTGCAAAAGGTTTTGAAATTATTCTTAAAAATCCAAATGTTAAAGCAATTTTTGTAAATATATTTGGTGGAATTGTAAGATGTGATAGAATTGCAAATGGTATTATTGAAGCTACTAAACTGACAGATGTTAATGTACCTGTTATTGTAAGACTTGATGGAACAAATGCTCCTGAAGCAGCAGAAATACTTAAGAACGCTAACATTTCAAACTTAATTGTTGGTGATGATTTAGGTGATGGTGCAGCAAAAGCTGTAAAAGCTGCAGCTGAGTTTAAAGGAAAATAGATGTCAATTTTAGTAAATAAAGATTCAAAAGTAATCGTACAAGGTTTTACTGGTAAAGAAGGTACTTTCCATGCAGAGCAATGTATTGCATATGGTACAAATATTGTAGGTGGTGTTACTCCAAATAAGGGTGGTCAAACACATTTAGATAAGCCAGTATTTAATACTGTTTCTGATGCAGTTAAATCTACAGGAGCTACAGTATCTATGATTTTTGTACCACCTGCATTTGTTGGTGATGCTGTAATGGAAGCTGCAGAAGCTGGTATTGAACTTGCAGTAATTATTACAGAAGGTGCTCCAGTAAAAGATATGCAAGCTGCAAAAGCACACGCTACTAAACATGGTATGATGACTATTGGGCCAAACTGTCCAGGAGTTATTACTGCAGAAGAATGTAAAATTGGAATTATGCCTGGTATGATTTTCAAGAAAGGAAATGTAGGACTTATCTCTAAGTCTGGAACATTAACTTATGAAGGTGCGAATCAAGTATGTAATGAAGGTTATGGTATTACTACTGCTGTTGGTATTGGTGGAGATCCAATTATTGGTCTATCATACAATCAAATTCTTCCAATGTTTGAAGCAGATCCAGAAACTGAAGCAATTGTAATGATTGGTGAGATTGGTGGAGATCTTGAAATTCAAGCTGCTAAGTTAATCAAAGAACAAATCACTAAGCCAGTTGTAGCATTTATTGCTGGACAAACTGCACCTAAAGGTAAAACTATGGGTCATGCTGGAGCAATTGTTTCAGGATCAGCTGGAACAGCTGCTGAAAAAATGGCTGCACTTGAAGCTGCAGGTGTTAAAGTTGTTGTTTCACCAGCAGAAATTGGTAAAGCAGTAAAAGAATTATTAGGTTAATCTATACTTCTATTTATCTAAAAGGGAAAGCTTAAGGGCTTTCCCTTTTTTTATTAGATAAAATAAGATTATATAAACAATATAGGATTATTTTGTCAATACTTCAAATTAAAGACTTAACATTTTCATATCACAAAGATAATGTATTAGAAGATATCAACTTAAATGTTGAAGAAAAAGATTTTATTGCTATTATTGGCCCAAATGGTGGTGGTAAATCCACACTATTAAAATTAATATTGGGTATTAATGATATTCAAAATGGATCAATCAATATATCTGAATCAATTGGATATGTCCCTCAAAATACAAATATTAATACATCATTCCCAATTAAAGTTATTGAAGTAGTTGTAATGGGACATATTAATGAAAAAAGACCATTATTTGGTTATAGTAAAAATGAAATTTCTTGTGCCATGGATGCTTTAAAACAAGTAAGTATGGAAGATTATGCCAATCATAGAATTGGTTCTCTTTCTGGAGGACAAAGACAAAGAATTATGATTGCACGTGCACTTTGTGCTCATCCAAAAATACTTCTACTTGATGAGCCAACATCTAGTATTGATGTTGAAGGTCAAAAACAAATATATGATTTATTAAAAGAATTAAATAAATCTATTACAATTATTGTAGTTAGTCATGATATATCAGTAATCCTTGGATTTGCATCAAAAGTTGCACATATAAATAAAACACTTACTTTTCATGATACTCATCTTTCAAAAGAGTTTAATACTCAAGATGAACATTTTTGTGAAGTTGAACTATTACAAATGCTAAATAAAAAATCAATAAAGAATTGTGAATGTTAGATATCTTACAATATGAATTTATTCAAAATGCAATTTTAGCAGGTATATTAGTTAGTATTGCTGCAGGTATTATTGGATCATTAATAGTTGTTAATAGAATGGTATTTTTAGCAGGTGGTATGGCTCACACTGCTTATGGAGGAATTGGTCTAGCTGTATTTTTTGGATTTCCTATATTTTTAGGTGCATCACTTTTTACAATTGCTGCAGCATTAATTATTTCTGCGATTACACTAAAACAAAAAAATAATATAGATACAATTATAGGACTTATCTGGGCTGTAGGGATGGCAATAGGTATTATCTTAATAGATTTAACTCCTGGATATAATGTAGATCTTATGAGCTATCTATTTGGCTCAATACTTGCAGTAAGTAGTAATGATATTTTATATATTAGTATCCTACTAACAATAATTATTGCTACTGTTACATTATTTTATCGTGAAATATTAGCTGTGTCATATGATAGTGAATATGCAGCACTTAGTGGTGTAAATGTAAAACTATTTTATACTTTAATATTAGTATTATCGGCACTTACAGTTGTAATTGCAATTAAAGTAGTAGGATTAATACTTGTAATAGCACTACTTACTATACCTATTTATATAGGACAAAAGATTTCTAATTCACTAGCTCAGATGATGATATTATCAGGTATATTATCTTCTATATTTACATTAATTGGTCTATATATTTCTTATAGTTATGATATTACATCTGGTGCTAGTATTATTCTTACAAGTGCCGTAGCACTTCTTTTATATTTAGTTATTGAAAAATCAATAAAGAAATTAAATGAAAAATAAAAAAAATATAGCAATAATTGGTGCTGGTGCATCTGGTTTAATAGCCTCTATTTTTGCTAAAAAAAATGGACATAATGTAACTATATTTGAAAAAAATAATAAAATAGGAAAAAAAATATTAGCTACAGGAAATGGTAGATGTAATATTACAAATTCAAATCTAAAATTAGAAAATTTTCATAGTAAAAATATAGAATTTGTAAAACAGATATTAGATACATTCACCTTAGATGATACTCTTGAGTTTTTTAAATCAATTGGACTCTTAACTATACAAGGTGAGAAATCAAATAGATTATATCCTATGTCATTACAATCTAGTAGCGTAGTTGATTTACTTGAAGCTAAAATAAAAGAGCTAGGCATACAGATAAAACTATCTTCACATATTACAAAATTAGAATATGATGATATATTTACATTAACCATTAATAATCAATTAGAATATGACTATGATAATGTAATAGTTGCAACAGGACTATTAGCACAACCAAAACTAGGTGCTTGTGAAGATGGATTGACTTTTGCAAGAAAATTCAAGCACAACATTATTCCTACTAGCCCTACTCTAGTTCAGCTTATATCTGACTCAAAATACTTACAACAATTATCAGGTGTAAAATTTATAGGATCTGCTAAATTAATTATAAATCAACAAAAAATTACACAATCTACTGGTGACATACTTTTTACAAAATATGGATTATCAGGTTCAACAATATTAGAAATAAGTCGTAATGTCGATATAGAACTTAAAAATAAAAGTTCTATAGAAGTTCATATAGATTTACTTCCTCAATTTACTGAAGATAAAATAAAAGATATATTAAACAGTGGTATAAAATTAAATGGTATATTAAACCAAAAACTTATTCCGTATATTTTAGAACTTGCTAAAAATAATTTTAGTCAAATACCTAATATAATAAAAAATCTTAAATTCAATATCACAGATACAAAAGGTTATGATTTTTGTGAAGTAACTGCGGGAGGTGTTGATTTAAATTCTATTGATTCTAATTCAATGCAATCAAATAAACAAAGAGGTTTATACTTTTGTGGTGAAGTTTTAGATGTTGATGGAGATTGTGGTGGCTTTAATCTTCAATGGGCATGGTCTAGTGGATATTTAGCTGGAAATAGTATTTAAAAAAGGATTTGTTATACCAATAAAACAATATGAAGTAAAAAATGTAAAATGCAGTGGTTGTGCTAATACTTTAATATCATCTTTAAAAGATCAATTTGGTGAAGTTAAAGTTAACCTTGAAGTTAAGCCAAGAATAATTACTATTGATATTAAAGAAGAACAAGAAGATACTCTAAAAAAGAAACTACGAAGTCTTGGTTATCCTTTAACATCAGATGAGCTAAATACATTAGAAAATGCAACAACTACTGCAAAAAGCTTTGTATCTTGTGCTATAGGTAAGATAAATAGTTAATCTATTATTTACCTTCTCTTTGTTTCAATTTCTCAAGTAAAGCTGATGTAAATATTGCTCCAGGAATAGCGTAAAATGCAATACCTAAAACACTTAAAAAACTAGCTACAATTTTACCAAGTGTAGTAATAGGATACATGTCCCCATACCCTACAGTAGTAAATGTAATAACAGACCACCAAAGTGCCGAAGGTATGCTAGAAAAAATTTCTGGTTGTACAGAGTTCTCTAAGTAATACATAATAGGTGCACTAACTAGCATCAAAATAGATGATAATTGAATTACAACCATAAACTTATCTTTATTTTCTTTTAAAATATGCCATAATGTAATATCAAAACTATTATATTGTTCATATCTTAAAATTTTCATAATTCTAAATACTCGTAATATTCTTAAAAAAATTAAATCAATACCAGCAATAGTAAGATAATATGGAAGTAATACAAGTATATCAATAATTACAAAAGGTTCTTTTATATACTTTAATCTACCTTCTAATCCTTCATATCTTGGATCTTGACCTATGGATATAAACCTTAATAATAATTCAAAACTAAATATAACCATTACAATATTTTCAATAGTATTAAAAATATCACTATAGTAAGAATATTCTTTAACTGTTGATAAAAAAAATGAAATAATACTAATAACAATTAATATAAATATATATTTATTAATATATTTACCATACTTATGTTGTGCTGGTTTTTCAAGTATTAAATATAAACTATTTAACATAATTAAAATACTATTTGGCCATCTTGCTGCATACGATGAATGATACTTTTTGCCATTTTATGACCTTTAAATGCAGCTTTTCTACACCATTCTATAGCTTTTTCCTTATCTTCTTCGCACCCAAGACCATTATCATACATAGCACCTAAATTGAATTGAGCAGATGCAATATCAGCTAATGCTGCTTTTTTAAATAAAATGTATGCTTTAGAATAATCTTGTTCTACTCCACGACCTTCTTTAAACATAGCACCTAAATTATTATAAGCATCCATATTCCCTCGCTTTGCAGCTTCTTCATACCAAAATGCTGCTTCTGATTCATTTTTTGTACAACCATTACCATCTTCAAGCATTAACGCTACTTCAAACTG
>JABJGE010000017.1 GCA_018662405.1 Campylobacteraceae bacterium | reverse complement strand
CCAGTATCACTATACGCAGCTACTAAAAAATCAAATGAACTAATGGCGCATACATATAGTCACCTATATAATATTCAAACTACAGGATTAAGATTTTTCACTGTTTATGGACCATGGGGAAGACCAGATATGGCACCTATGCTTTTTACAGATGCCATACTCAATGATAGAGCTATAAAAGTATTTAATCATGGTAAAATGTCAAGAGACTTTACTTATGTAGATGATATAGTGGATGGCATAGTTAAGGTGATTAACAATCCATCACCTTATAACATTTATAATATTGGAAATAATTCTCCAGTTAACCTAATGGAATTTATTAAAACTATAGAAAATGCTTTAGATAAAGAAGCTACTAAAAACTTCATGGATATTCAACCAGGAGATGTTGAATCAACATTTGCAGATGTAAGTGGATTGATAGAAGACTTTGACTATAAACCTGAGACACCATTAAGTCATGGTGTAGATGAGTTTGTAAAATGGTATAGAGGATTTTATAAGTATGATAAATAACTTTATAAGAAGTTGAAATATGAATATTGCTATAGCTAATTTTAGGAATAAAATTGATGATATAAATTCCTATTTACTTATTACATTTGCATTTTTTTTACCATTATCAAGAGCAGGAATATCAATATTATCTGTATTAATGATTTTGATGTGGCTTTTTCAGGGTGACTTTAAGAAAAAGTATGAAAATTTAAAAGATAATGTTGTAATTATAGCTCTTGTACTTTTTGTAGGATTTGAATTTATCTCCTTAGTATGGACTACTAGTGAAAATATTGGACATGGTCTTGATCAAGCATTTAAAACTACTAGGTTAGTTTTATTACCTATTTTAGTTATTGCTACTACTCTCAAAAAAGAATATATTCCTAAAGTTATTACTGCTTTTTTAATTGGAATGTTAATAAGTGAGATACTATCTTATGGTATATTTTTTGAACTATGGACATTAAGACACGGTAGTCCAAGTGATCCTACCCCATTTATGCATCATCTAGACTACTCAACATTTCTAACATTTACATCGTTATTGTTATTGTTATTAAATAGATATTTTGATACAAATAATTTAAAACTTAAAGCATTTTATTTTATATATTTTTTATTTGTTACATCAAATTTATTTTTAAATGGTGGTCGTACTGGGCATCTTGCATTTGCTATTTCAATTTTTGCAGTTGGCTTTGTAAATATTAAAAATAAATTTATAGCATTTTTTTCTATGTTAATACTAGTTATAGCAATTTTTTATGCAGCTTATAATATAAGTCCAGTATTTAAGCAGCGATTTGATGCAGGAGCTAATGAAATATCAAAATTAGAAAGCAATAGTAATAGTAAATATAAAGGATCATTTGGACAAAGGCTTGGTGCTTGGATTGTAGCTATAGATATGGTTAAGGATAATCATCTTTTAGGTACTGGTGGTGGTTCAGAGATGGTGGAATTTAAAAAATATGCTCAAAATAGTTCTTCTGACTTACAGGTCGTTCAAAATATCACACATTTTCACAATGAGTATGTACACACTATTGTAGAATATGGTATAGTTGGTTTAATATTATATTTAATTATCTGGTATAGTTTATTTAAGATGCCAATGGAAAATACAAATTTTTCGAACCTTAGAGTTATATTTATTACTGTTTTTTGTACAGCAAGTACAGTGGAGGTATTATTCCATAATCAATTTCCAATGAGTTTATTTGCATTATTTGTTGGGATATTTATAAGTTTGTCAAAATCCCAAGTCAAAAGGAAAATATAGAATGAAATTGGTCATAGTTTAAATATGAAGCAAATTAAAAAAATACTTATTATTATAAAACGTTCAAATGGGGATGTATTTTTAAGTACACCTTTAATTAATGCTTTATATGAATATTATAATCAGCCTAAAATTGATTTACTTGTAAATGAAGAAACACAAGGAATAGCAAAAGTTTTACCTCATATAGATAAAATACATACTTATGCTAAGTCTCCAAAGAATATTACCAAATTAGAACAAGAAAAGAATATTTTTAAAGTAATTTTTAGAAAATATGATTTAAGTATTAATCTTACATCAAGTGACAGAACAGTACTTTACGCACTTCTAGCATCAAGTAACTCAATAAGTGCAGTAGAAAAAAATAGCAAAAAATCATGGTGGAAAAAGATATTATTAACTAAAAATTATACATTAGATTCAAATAAACATGTTGTTGTAAATAATTGTGAACCATTAAAGTTATTAGATATTAAAATAGAAAATATTCAAGTTAAAATGGAAATTACAAAAAGTAATATAGAAAAAATTAAAAAGAAACTTGTTTCAAAT
>JABJGE010000069.1 GCA_018662405.1 Campylobacteraceae bacterium | reverse complement strand
GGTACAGAAGATATACTTCTTATCAAAAATCCAGATAGTATATATCCACATACTGCAAAAAGTAATGCTATTTTACCATATAAGCTATTTTGACTTCCAGCAAAGAAATCCTCACCAAATAATATAAAAACCCCTATAAAGCCAAATATAACCCCTATAAATTTAAATACAGTAAAGTTCTCATCTTTAGTAATGAAATGAGATAATACCAATGCAATAAATGGTCCAATTGCTAGCATAACTGATGCTGTACTTGCACTAATGTATTGTTGTCCCCATGGAATTAAGAAAAAAGGTATTGCATTATTTAGTGCTCCAAGAAGTAGTAAAATACTCCATATTTTAATATCTTTTGGAAATGATAATCTATTGATATATACAAATATTGTTAAAAACAAAGCAGATAAGCTTATTCTACCAAATGCTATTACAAAAGGTGAAAAGTCTTTTAATGAATACTCAATAGCTACAAATGCACTTCCCCAGATTGCAGAAAGTGTTATTAAATAAATATAATCTATGAGTTTTGGGGATTGTATATTTGACATTAATTAGGTGATTTTAAATTTATGAGAGCTTATCAAATAGTTCATCATCAAACCATTCGTTTATATCTTCTCTTAAGTTTTCTTTATTGGCTATGAGATCATCTCTTGTGGATATAAGGTCATCGTCTGTAAAACTACTTAAATTTGTTTCTATACCCATAAGTGTAAAAATCTCTTGGATTAATTCTTCTCTATTAATATTTTCAGTTTCCATTATATTAGCTTTCCTTATTAAATTTATTTAATATTTGTGATATATATAATTCCATTTTTTTAGAATTTACATCATCATCTTTTGAGATACAGCATCCACATGTATTACCTGCATCCGTTAATTCTTTGATATCTTCTATACTTTTTGCATCTGCAGAATCTATTGCGTGTACTATTTCACCAAGAGATACTTGATTGCAGTCACATACTATATGAGATTTACAAAATTTAGCCATATTTAGAATTATTTTCCTAAATGTTTTTTAATAATTTCATAAGCTTCATTTATATCTTGAAGCTTTGTATTTGCTTGATCTATTGTACTTTGGTCAGCACCTTGACCTGTAACAATATCAGGATGATACTTTCTTACTAGTGTTCTGTATTTTTTCTTAATAGACGAGAAGTCATCATCTTCTGAAGCTTCTAATATTGCATATGCATCTTCAAGTGTAGTTGCCTTATCTTGAGCTCTATTTTTATAGAATACTTCAAATTGATTAACCATATTTTCAAAATCAGCTCTTTTAATCTCAAGAGAGTTTGAAATATCTTCTGTAATCATAAGTTCTGTAGAAGAAAAATCACCATCAATAAATGCAAGGTTTAAAAGGTATTCCATAACTTTTAATCGTTTAGAATAATCTCTTTTTGTAAGTTTGTAATATTTAGTAGCAAGTTCTAGTGTGTTGTCAAAACTCTCTTTTTCTTTTGAATAAATTGCCTTTAATTGATCTCTAACTTCATCATTATTTATGAAGTGTGATGATATATCTGTAAAAGTATGTTTAAGTACTTCTGCTTCAAGTTCACACACAGAACCATCTGCTTTAGCAACCTTTGCCATTAGTGCTACAAGCAAGCCTGCTTCATGATCTTGGATATCTCCTTCAAACTTTTGTTTACTGTCTAGCTTAATATTATTATAATCTTCTGTTTTATAACCTCTAGCTATAAAATATAAAATAACTCCAACAAATAGCAATACAATCAATTTCATCAATAAATCCTTTTAATAATAGCAATAATTTTATCTAATTTTTGGTAATATACATCTTTATAAAAGATAATGTAAAATAGATAGGATGATAAATGTTTGGAATGGGATTTATGGAGATAATGTTAATTGCTATAATTGCGGTAATTGCATTAGGACCAGAAAAACTGCCTACTGCAATGGTTGATATGGCAAAGATGTTTAAGAAAATTAAAGGTGGCATCGATGATGCTAAATCAACTATTGATAATGAGTTGAATATTACTGAAATGAAAAGTGAAGCAGATAAATTAAAAGCTCAACTTTCTTATTCAACTGAGTCATTAAATGCAGGCTTAGATAACATCATGAATGATGACGATGATACTTCATCAGATGAAGAAGCACCTAAAAAGAAAAAGAAAAAAGTATCTTTCAAAGAAAAAGAAAAGAAAAAGTCTGAAGATGAGGATGTTTAATGTTTGAAAACCTTAAACCCCATATTGCAGATCTTAGAAAAAGACTTTCAATATCTCTTGCTGTATTAATAGTTGCGTTCTTTGCATGTTTTGCTGTATATGAACCAATCTTAAACTGGATGATGGTACCTGTAAATGCAGTACTTCCTGAAGGTACTTCTATGGTTGCAATTGAAGTACAAGAGACATTCTTCACAGCACTTAAAGTGGCATTTTTTAGTGGATTTATAATATCTTTACCAGTTATATTTTGGCAGTTTTGGTTATTTTTATCTCCTGGATTATATGCTAATGAAAAAAAATTCATTATTCCATTTGTATTTTTTGCTACATTAATGTTTTTAATTGGATCTAGCTTTGCATACTATATCGTTGTACCTATTGGTTTTGATTTCTTAATCAATTTTGGTAATACCGTTGTTAGTGTAATGCCAAGTATTGGTAAATATGTAGGATTCTTTACAAAACTATTATTTGGTTTTGGTATTGCATTTGAGCTACCTGTAATTACATTTTTCTTGGCAACAATAGGAATTTTAAATGATAAAATGATGAAAGACTTCTTTAAATATGCAATTGTACTTATATTTATTTTATCTGCACTTTTAACTCCACCAGATGTATTAACACAATTTTTAATGTCTGGTCCATTAATTATACTTTATGGTATATCTATTATGATAGCTAAGGCAATCAACCCTCATAAAGAAGAAGACGAAGATGAAAGTGAAGAGGATTAATCCTTCACTTACATCAAGCTATGATTTCAACCTTCCACAGGAACTCATAGCAAATCATCCTGTATCACCTGCTGATACAGCAAAATTATTAATTTATAATAGATCTACAAATACTATTACTCATGAAATTTTTAAAAACATAATAAACTATTTACCACAAAATACTTCTATATTTTTAAATGACACTAAAGTAATTAAAGCTAGAATTTTTGGTAAAAAAGATACTGGTGGTAAAGTTGAATTACTTTTAAATAAACACCTTCCAAATAATGATACATACCTTGTATATATTAAAGGTAAAGTACATGTAGGAACAAAGCTATACTTTGAGCAAGACCTTGAAGCTGAAGTTGTTGAACTTGTAGAAGATGATGGAAGTAGGGTTGTAAAATTTACACAAAACAATAATCACATCCCTTTTCAAGTATTAATAGAAATATTAAATGATATTGGGCATATTCCATTACCTGTATATATTAATAGAGAAGATGAGAAGTGCGATGAAACTGATTATCAAACACTATTTGCTAAAAATTATGGTGCAGTTGCAGCTCCTACTGCATCTTTACACTTCACTGAAGAACTTCTTGACGAATTAAAAGATAAATTTGAAACAAATTATCTTACACTTCATGTTGGAGCAGGTACATTCAAACCTGTAGATGTTGAGGATATTACAAAACATAATATGCATAGTGAATATTATGATATACCACAGAAAACACAAGAAGCATTAAATAACAATTCAACAAAAAAATTAGCAGTAGGGACTACAGCTACTAGAACACTTGAATATTATACTAGAACTAAAAAAGTATCAGGAGAATGTGATCTTTTTTTAAATCCAGATAATCAACCACAAATTGTTGATATACTTTTAACTAATTTTCATTTACCAAAATCAACTCTAATAATGCTCGTGGCATCATTTGTAGGGCTAGAAAAAACTTTAGAATTGTATGAAGAAGCTATCAAAAATGAATATAGATTTTATTCATATGGCGATGCAATGTTAATAATATAAAAGGCTTAATATGAATAATGTATATATACTAAGTGACAAAAAAGTAGAAGGTGCAATTAATCTTCCTGTATTTGAAATAGAATTTATTCCACAAGATATTGACTTAAAAAGTTATGATGCTATTATATTTACATCAAAAAATGGTATTTATTCTATAGATAGTTTTAATAAAGATTGGAAAGATATACCATCATATGCTATTGCACCACTGACTGCTGAAGTAATAAAAAGTCAAGGTGGAAATCTTGTATATACATCAACACAATCTTATGGAGATGATTTTGCACAAGAACTAATACCTATTTTAAAAGGTAAAAAGTGTATATTTTTAAGAGCCAAAAAAGTATTATCAAGACTTGATAGTATATTAAGAGAAAATGATATAGATTTGGTTGATATTACTATTTATAAAACTGTATTAAAAAAAGATATTAATAAGTCATATCAACCTCCAAAAAACTCAACAATTGTATTTTCATCACCATCTACAATTGATGGTTTTTTTAAACATTTTACTTGGGATGAAAGCTATAAAGCCGTTGCTATTGGTAAAGTTACAGCAGCACATCTTCCATCATATATTTATTGTCAGGTTGCACCAAAACCATCACTTCCTGGTTGCGTTGAATTTGCAAAAAATCTAGGCAATAATTAATTAAAAATTAGTTAAAATATCGTTATCTAAGTGGTACGGGATTTCTATAATTTGCGGTCCGATACTCTATTTTTGTTAATGATGTAATTACTATGGTGTGTAGAATCTCTAGTTAGATACTCCTAAAATAGTATTCTCATGACAGTTGCTGGCTTTTGTGGGCCATCGTATTTAGTTAACGGCCACTTGGTACTCATGCGATACAGTAGGGTCTATAGCAGTTTTTAAGACTAATTAAAATTGTTACCGATACACATTTTACCGTTGTTTACAGTCTAAATAAGGACCTGTAGATGAAAAACTCATACAATACATCAAAGATCATCATCTTACATTAAAACTAACTCATATGATGTCTTTCACTTTAAATTTAGAGTATCTAAAAAATTAATTCCATATTTTCTTAGGCAGTTCATCTCTAAATTACTTAGACTAGATAATGAATTATTACACACGATGACACTCTCTTGACATATACTTTTGTTATAATTATTAAATATAGAAAAGGATAGCCAATGAAAAAAACACTGATATTATCCAGTATTATAACAGCAACATTACTTAGTGCCCAAACACTTAGCTTAGAAGGTAATTGGAGTTTAAAAGGTACATCCAGTGACATAAGTATAGATAATTTAAATTATGCATGTATAGATACAGTATGGACTTATAGCAATAACATCTGGAATGCATATTCTCCAAACTCAGCTATTCAAGCCAAAATCAATAGTAATACTACAATATCAGAACTATCATCTATTTCTAAAGGACAAGGGTTTTGGATAAATGCTAATCAAAATTGTGATATAGAAATTGATTTAGGGACAACTACAAATTATATTTTATCTGGAAACACTTGGAACTTATTAGGTACTGGTGAAAACATTGATTTTTCAACACTAGATAGTGAATCAATTAATCTAGTATGGAAATATCAAAATAATAGCTGGCAAGCATATTCTCCAAATACTAACACAGCTAATATCATTACAAGTGCAAATATAGATACAATAACAAACATAAATAGTGGTGATGGTTTTTGGGTACATACTAATGATGAGTTAAATATTACAACTTCTACAACACAAGCAGTTAACGGACAAATTAATAACTATAAGCCAGAAAGTCAAGCTAAAGTTATTATAGGTAATGATTCCTTTTTAGCAGAGACTAATGTATCTGAGAATGGTACGTATAGTTTTCCAAGTGTACCAAATGGTGAATACTTTTTAAAGTTAGAATTAAAAGGATATAAGTCTCAAGCAGCTAAGAATATTACAGTTGGTACTATGCAAACATTAAATAAAGTATTATTTAGTACAGCAAATACTACAGACTTTATACTTGAAGATATTAATTCAAGTAATTTTACTTATCATTGGGAAGAAGATGTAAGTAGGTCAGGACATCAATATACAGCCTATATAAATACTCAACCTAAAATTGAATTCTTAGACGAAGAGCTCGAAGTTGTTGATTTAGCAGCTGCTGAAAAATTAAAACATGATTACAATATTATACTTAGTGATGATAACAAACCTTGGAATGAAGAATATGCTTATAGACTTCTTGAGACATTAAAAACTATTCCTCAAGAGACAAGAGATTCATACAAAGAACAGTCTAAAAAAATATCTAAATGGACTTTAACAGATGATCATATTGCAGATGACATAAACATAGTAAAAGAAGACAGTGGAGATACTGTTACAATATCAAAAGATGCATTTATTTATGCATCTCCAAAGCTAGTTTTACTTGATGGATTAAAAGGTAAATTCTTTTCCAAAAAACTACACCATGCGTTAGTTAATTTTGTGACTAATCATGGTAGTGACCTAAATGCGGTTGAAAAGATATTAAATGATAGATTTGGCTGCTCAACAATAATACCAAATTATAGTAGTCTAACTCAACCTACAACTAACGAAGATGAGCATAGCTTCCAAGAATTCCATCCAAATGAATTAGTAACAATTATTAATATGTTTGAAGAGATGCCATCGGGGTATTATGTAGTAAAAGGATTAAATTACTTAGTGCGAAGAAAAGATGGTATGGATCATCCTTTATATGATGCTCCTGCTGTTGCATGGCCTACAGCACATGAAGAAAGTTATATAGAATTTATGGATACTTCATTTACAGCTGATGTAGCACATATGAATAGACTTATGATACATGAAAAATCACACTTTATGTGGGCTAATCTATTTTCAGAAGAGTTGAAAAGTGATTGGTATGAAGTGGGAGGATGGTATGTAAATGAAGATGATCCTGATGGTTGGTCAACTACAAAGACTACAGAATTTGTATCTGCATATGCACATAAAAAGAATCCTAACGAAGATATGGCAGAGTCAATTTCTTACTATATACTAAATCCAGATATGTTAAAGTCAAGAGCATTAGGTAAATATGAGTTCATAAGAGATAGAATTATGCATGGAAATATGTATATGTCACAAATTAGAGAAGATTTAACATTTGAGGTATTGAATCTATTCCCAGATTACAATTATCCTGGAAAAATTACAAGTGTAGATATAGATGTAGTTGGTGAACCAGAAGAAGATAAGATTATTACTGTAGAGATAAAGCTGCACACTCAAGATAAAGTTTTTGATGGTGCTAAGCATGCTTATAGTAGGGTATTTAGTGAGATTGGAACATTTAACGACTTTTATATGCATCCTGTTGATGGAAACACTAGCATTCTTAGAGGTTCATTTACTCTTAGTAAATATGCCAAAGGTGGATTTTGGTTTAATGATCAAATAGTGATAACTGATACAGTTGGAAATCAGCGGTTTGAAGGGGTAGATGATTTTGGGTGGAAGATGTATGTTGATAATCCACTTGAAGATGTGGTTAAGCCAAAGTATGTAAATAATACTTTACAATTGGACTTAAGAGATGATATAGTTGATGGACATAGTGTACAGGTATTAAATGTAAGTTATGAAGTTGAAGAAAATAAAAAAATGAGAGAGCACTATCCTATGTATGCTTCTGTTACAAATCCAGAATCTGGAGCATATAGGCTTGAAGAGTATGGTTTATTTGATGAGAATACAAATAGAGGTAGTATAGACTTTTACATTACTGAGTATCATGCTTCAGGTATTTATGAAGTACCATATATTAAATTTGATGATGCCGCACTAAATCAAGGAACACAATACTTTTCAGATTCACCAGATCATCAACCATTAGTTACAATAGATGTAATAACATCTAATCCTGATTTAATTCCTCCAGAAGTAGATTTAAACCAAATCACAATATCAGCAACGCCAGCTAATCCAGATGCACCTGATGGTGAGACAATGGTTAAAATAACATACTATGCTAAAGATGATAAGTCAGGTCTAGGCAAAGTTAATTACAGACTTCTTGATCCACAGGGAATATCACATTTTGAATACCATTACCATGAGAATTTTAGAACACTATATTTTGAAGGTGATCCAACTGCATGGACTAAATATGAGATAAATGTAGTATTACCTGCAGGTTCAGCACCAGGAATATGGGGACTACAAGAGCTAGAGGTTTACGACAAAGCAAATAATAGAGAAAGCTATAACTTTGTTGAGACAATGCATTTTGAAATAATAGATTAAATAAAGTTGATAATTCAAGCCATAGTAAAAATATCTATGGCTTTGTGATATACAATAAAACACCACTTCCATCCCTAATAATTACTAGTACACATACGGATACACATTTGGTAATAATTTCAGTTAATTTTAGATAAAATCTCCTTAACGTAAACATGTGATTAGTTACACTGAAACTGTTGATATACTATGGTGTGTAGAATCTCTAGTTAGATACTCCTAAAATAGTATTCTCATGACAGTTGCTGGCTTTTGTGGGCCATCGTATTTAGTTAACGGCCACTTGGTAAGTTTGATATTTATTAAGTTTTACTTACTAAAATTTTATAAATAACATATACAAACAATTAAAGGAATTTTATGAATATATTAATATTAGGTTCGGGTGGAAGAGAATACTCAATTGGTTTAGCAATATCAAAAGAACAAGAGCAACACAATATCACTTTTTGTCCAGGTAATGGAGCAACTGATAATATTGGTTCAAATATTAATATCAAAGATTATAATGAATTAGCTGTTTGGGCAAAAGAAAATGAAATTGACCTTACAATTGTAGGTCCTGAAGCTCCACTTGTAGATGGTGTAGTAGATATATTTAAAGAAAATGGCTTAACTATTTTTGGACCAAGTGCAAAAGCAGCTCAACTTGAAGGTTCTAAAGTATATATGAAAAATATACTGAAAAAATATAATATTCCAACTGCAGCATTTGTAGAAACTTCATCACAAGAGGAAGCAAATAATTTCATTGACTTACAAACTACATTACCAATCGTTGTAAAAGCAGAT
>JABJGE010000058.1 GCA_018662405.1 Campylobacteraceae bacterium | reverse complement strand
TTTGTGGTCTATTTAATAATATTATTTTAATGAAGTACTATGGTTATAGTGTTTAAATGGTGGACTAGTCGGGAATTGAACCCGAGTCCTAAAATAGTCTAATATTAACTTCTACATGTTTAGCAGAGTTGTAAAATTCACTCTTCTACAGCACAACTCCCGGAAAGCTATAAAAAAGCTTAGATCTTGAATGTCTCTTTTGATTCAGATCAATTCTCAAAAGATAAGTTGTCTGACTATGACCCTCTATAAACACTCAAGACAACTATGAGTGAACGAAGGCTCCTTATAAGTTAAACTTACGCTATTTTTGCGTAAGCAGGAGAATAATTATTATTATTTGCGTCTAAAAAATTTGAGCTTTTTAACGAGGCTCAGTCGTACATGCTATTAATACCGAACTACTCCAGTCGAAACCAAGTCTAGCCCATTTTAATTAGAATAGAATTTTATCTAAATAATATTTTTTAATCAAGGGTAGGGCAGTAAAATAGTTTGTAAACTTTAATAGGGGTATTTAAGTTTATATATAAATATGACTATTGATATAGTTAAAAAGCTTGCTATTTAGTCATAAATAGTATATAATCCACATATATAGTCATAAGGAATTGATGTGGATAATGTGGATAATTTAGAATTAGTAAAAGAAACTTTAGAAAGAAGAGGTGTAACTCAGACAAAACTAGCTGAATTGCTAGGTGTAAACCTAACTACTGTTAATAATTGGTTTAGAAGAGATAGTATTCCTCCTAAGTATATGGACAACATAGCGATGTTATTTAATATCAAGATAAAGCTATCTAAGGAGCATACAGCTAATATAGATACATATGAAGAATTAAATATACAGACAATCAATAATATTATTAGTGTTAAGCATATTGATGATAATAAAAATGTGATTTTTTCTATAGATAAATCACTTATAGGACTAAAAGAGATAAACAATATTAGATTTAATACCATACAATCCACAACTAAAAGAGTAGATATTATAGATAAATTAGTGGATAATTATTGTGGAGATGGTGTGTATTATATAAAATACCCACATGGTGTAATTCCAAAGCAAATTTCATATAATTTTAGTAAAAATAACTATAGTGTTTGTGATATTTCTAATTCCACTTCAATTTTTGAAGTGGATCATTTTAATAATAATATTAGTGGAAAGGTAATTGTAAGAATAGAAGTTGTTTAAATGTGACCCATTATTTTATCTAGAGTATATTGCATATCTTCATCTAAATCCATTTTGTCCATCATCCAATTTATATATTGCATATCTTTATCACATACTTCTTCTATCTTTTGATCTTTATATTTACCAAATTTGAATGTTTCTATCATTACAGGTGTCTTTGTAAGCTCGTGTAACTTTTCCATAGGATTAACACCTGGATATACTTCTCTTACCTTTGCTACAAGCTTGGATAAGAATAGTTTCATTACAAGTACATCACCAATAGCATCATGTGCTTTTATAGTTATATCATGCTTATTTGCTTCTGCTTGCTCATCTTTAAACAAATCCATTGAATATCTAAAGTATTGAAGCCTATGGTATGGAGAATCTTTAAACAGATGCTTAGCACATCTTAGAGTATCTATTAATTTAGTTTGATTCTCAAAACCTTCTTTTTTAATCATTCCTAGATCAAAAGGCATATTATGTGCAATTAAAAAATTTTCACTATTATTTAATTGTTGAAGCGTATTATAAAACTTTGTTTCAATAAACTTTGGTTTATTTTCAATTTTATCAGGAGTAATTCCATGTACTTCCATAGCTTCAATTGCAATAGTAACATCTGTACTACATAATTCATCATACTTTTCTACATTTCCTTTGCTATCCAATATCATAGCACCTACTTGAATGATTCTATCTGTTTCACCTGTACCTGTTGTTTCTGTATCAAATAAAATATATTTTGCCATATTTACTTTCCTTTTTTCTGTCTTTTAGCATTTTTAGATATAATACAAAAAATTAGATAAATAATAGGAAGTATTAAAGATATGGTACAAACAATAAATTTAAAAAAAGCTTTTGGTGCGAGAGTTTTATTTCAAGATATAAATTTAAAATTAGATGCTGGTAAGAGATATGGTTTAATCGGAGCAAATGGTGCAGGTAAAACTACATTTTTAAAAATGCTTATAGGTGAAGAAGATATTAGTGAAGGTGAAGTTCAATTTGCTGGTGGTAAAAGAGTAGGTTCATTATCTCAGAATCAATTTGCTTATGAAGATTTTACTTTATTAGATGCAGTTTTAATTGGAAACAAAAGACTTTATGATGCAATTAAAGAAAAAGAAGCATTATATATGGAAGAATACACAGATGCTATTGGTGATAGATTAGGTGAATTAGAGATGATTTGTTGTGAAGAAGATCCAACTTATGAATATGATGTAAAAATTACAAAAATTCTTGAATCTCTTGGTTTCCCAGCATCTCAACAAAATGATTTAATGAGTACAATTACTGGTGGTGATAAGTTCAAAGTATTATTAGCACAAGTATTATTTCCAAAACCAGATATCTTATTCTTAGATGAGCCTACGAATAACCTTGATATTGTTACTATTGCTTGGCTTGAAAACCAATTACAACACCATGATGGTACTATGGTAGTTATTTCACATGATAGACACTTCTTAAATGCAGTATGTACAAATATCTTAGATGTTGACTTTAAACAAATTAGAGAATTTACAGGTAATTATGATGATTGGTATATTGCATCTACAGTTATTGCAAAACAAGCTGATGTAGATAGAAGTAAAAAACTTAAAGAAAAAGCAGATCTTGAAGACTTCGTAAGAAGATTCTCTGCAAATGCTTCTAAAGCAAAACAAGCAACTTCTAGACAAAAACAACTTGATAAATTAGATATTGATGCTATTAAAGTTAGTTCAAGAAGAGATCCATCAATTGT
>JABJGE010000086.1 GCA_018662405.1 Campylobacteraceae bacterium | reverse complement strand
TCATTCCAACCATAGGAGTTCGAATCTCCTAGGGATCACCATAATATTTCTACGGTGCGGTTGTAGTTTAGTTGGTTAGAATGCCTGCCTGTCACGCAGGAGGTCGCGAGTTCGAGTCTCGTCAACCGCGCCACTTTTTCCAAAAAAATAAATTTATTAAAACTTTTCAATATTTACTTTTAAAACTATAATACCTTACTTATCTTATTTCATAATAATTAATTTTTACTCTTACAGCTTTTTAAATTAACATAAAATATTTTTTACTATTTTATATTTATTAAATTCTAAATTTTTTATTTATCCTGTCACAAAAATGTCATGAAGAGACTAATAAGAAACTCTAACTAGTTATAGTTACATTAGTTAAATATATATACAATAAAAAAGTTGTACATGAAGGATAAGTAGTGAATATAAATCTAGGAGGAAAAGAAGTAAGGTTAAACTCTAATTCTATGATAGTAACAGAAACTGATGCAAAAGGTAATATTACCTTTGCAAGTAAAGACTTTTGTAAAATTGCTGGATACTCAAAAGAAGAGCTAATAGGAAAATCACATAATTGTGTGAGAAATTCTTTTATGCCCAAAGATGCTTTCAAAGACTTATGGAATACTGTAAAATCTGGTAATAGATGGAGTGGTACAGTTGTAAATAGTACTAAAGATGGTGGATATTATTGGGTGAAAGCTACGGTTTATCCAAGTCAAAATAAAGATGGTTCTACTAAATATATTTCTGTAAGAGTGATGCCAACTCAAAAAGAAATTGATATGGCTATTAGTCTATATCCTACTATGGTATAAAATTATGAATATATTTAATAATATGTCAATCAAACAAAAAAGTATATCTTCATTACTGATATTAGGAATATCATTATTTTTACTTATTGGTTTCTCATTTAAAAGTACAAATCAATTAGAGGAATCTAGTATTTTAATAAATAAAAGTTCAAATATTATTTATCACAATAAAGAGATGATGTTAGTTCATGAACATTATGGATCAGAATTAACAAGAGCATTTATTTTAAATGAAAAGTTTGATGGTGGACTAAATCATACTTTATGTATTTTAGGTGATTGGTATTATCCTTTTATAAAAACAAATGATTATAATAATCTACCATCTAATATAAAAGACTCATTAATACAAATGGAAAATGCACATGAAGATATTCATAAAATGGCAAGTGATTATTCATCAAGTCATTCAACATTAAATAATATTTTTGTAGTACTTCCCCAAAAAATAGAAATTGTAATTAATGGACTTAAATTATATAATGATCATATAGAAAAACTTAATAATCAAAGATTATTGGAAAATAAAGATATAGTATCTAATACCATAACTATGTATGTTATTTTATCTATCTTTGTTATTAGTTCTTTTTTAGCATTAGGATATGTTAATAGATATATAGGACTATCAATAATAGATGTACAAAATGGAATAGATCAATTTTTCAAATATTTAAATAGAGAGATAAATAGTATTGAAAGGTTAGATGATAGTAAAAATGATGAGATTGGATTAATAGCTAAAGATATTAACAATAATATTGAAAAAGTAACTGAAGACTTAGAAATAGATCTTGGAGTTTATGGTGAAATATTATCAATTTGTGAAAAAATATCATCAGGAGATCTTACTCAAAGATTATATTTAAGAGCTTCAAATCCAAGAATTAATCATACTGTGGATGCATTAAATGAAATGCTTGATACATTAAATATTGCTGTTGGTAGAAATATATTTCAAATAACAGATGTATTAGAACATTATTCACAATATGACTTTAGACCAAATATACAAAATGCAGAAGGTAATGTATCTAAAATCACTAATCAATTAGGGATGATGATTACAGCAATGTTAGTAGAAAATAAGAAAAATGGATTAACATTAGATGAATATTCAGATGTATTAAAAAATAATGTACATAAATTAAGTCAATCATCAAATCAACAAGCTGCAGATTTAGAAGAAACTGCTGCAAGTATTGAAGAAATTACATCATTAATAAAACAATCCTCAGATAAAGCAGACTCAATGAGTGTTTTAGCAAATGAAACAAAACAATCAGCAATTAAAGGTAAAGAATTAGCAAACAAGACAGCAGATGCAATGGATGAGATTAATAACTCTACTACAGAAATTGCAGAAGCTATTACAGTGATTGATCAAATTGCATTTCAAACAAATATTCTTTCATTAAATGCAGCTGTAGAAGCTGCAACAGCTGGAGAAGCAGGGAAAGGATTTGCGGTTGTTGCAGGAGAAGTTAGAAACCTAGCATCAAGAAGTGCTGAAGCTGCTAAGGAGATTAAATTACTAGTAGAACAAGCAACAGTAAAAGCAAATGAAGGGAAAGAGATTTCTGAAGTTATGATTAATGGTTATGATAAATTAGAATCAAATATTGAACATACAAATGAATTAATTGATGATGTTGTAAACGCGTCTAAAGAACAATTTGAAGGTATGAATCAAATTAATGATTCTATAGTACAACTAGATCAAGCGACACAAGAAAATGCAAGAATGGCAGATGATACAAATAAAATTGCTATTCTTACAGATGAAATTGCTAAGAAAATAGTTGCAGATGTTGAGAATAAACAATTTGATAGTAAAGATAATATAAATATTAGTAAAAATGTGACTTAATGAAAAAAATGGGAGGCTAATTTATAACTCATTATTATAATTATAAAAGAATTCATCTATTATTTTAATCTTCATATTTTCTAATATTCCTGGATGAACTTTTGCAAGTTTTTTAAGATGAGAAAATACTCCACCATTAATATCATTTGTTGTATTAGCAATTGATAAATTACTGTAATTTTTGTATGTAAATAAATTAGACAAATTAGTTCTCAAACTTTTATATGCGGAGACTAATCTTTTATGTGTAAATGTAATTTCACCAGTATTCCAATTGATTGATTCTTCATTTAAAAAATCTTTATATTTTAAATACCAAATATCTAATACTTTAGTAAATCTAACCTCATTACTATATTTTAATCTTGTACAAATTCTTTTTAGTTCAATTGATGCTTCAAGTTTTGGAAATCTTGTAATATATCTCTTTACAATCATCTTTTGATGGAACTGACACATTTGTATTGGATAGTCTTTAAAGACTTTAAATAAGCCTTTCTTCCCATCCACAGTTACTGCATTTATTTTAAAACCTAAGGTTAATAATTTATTTAATAAATATTTATATTCTGCAACAAGAGTAACTGCTCTTGATTTTAATATTTTTATTGGAGTTTCATATTGATTTATTTGACTTCTAATCCAAGGAATTGATCTATTATATTTATGAGCTAATTGAGTGTAAGTTTGTTTACCATATAAATACTCATAAAAGATTACTTTGTATAATTTATCAGGTCGTCTTTGTGATGAAAATTGATGATTGCAATCAGTACATTTATACCTTTGTATTCCTCTTCTTTTACCATTCTTTTTAGTTAATTTAGATTTACACTTTGGACAAGTTTTGGTACTTTTTTACAACGCATTGTAAATAATCCTTCTTTTACCTATATAGTATCGGACTTTGCTTGAGTTTTAGCCTCCCAAATGTTTCATTAAGTCAAATATTTCAATTGATATATTATTGATATCGGCACCTATTTTAAATTACCCGAATGCATTAAAACATATAATTATAATTATTTTGGAAAATGCAACTGATATATTAATAGAAAGAGATATCCAAGATGCGAGGATATCTATTTCATTATTAAAGAATGAACATGAATATAATATTCAAATATGTGATAATGGAGGAGGAATTATTGTCGAACCAATTGAAAATATTTTTGAAATTTATAAAAGTTATAAAAATACAAAAGGCTTAGGACTTGGCTTAGCTTTGGCAAAAGATTTATCAAATTTTACACAGACACAACTTACAGTATCAAATACTTCAGAGGGTGCTTGTTTTAGTCTAAATATTCCTATTAATTGACTTATTTAATATAGAATCCACTTTCATGAACTCTATTTGATTAATTCTTTTATATTATCTTCTGATGTTAAGTTCTCATTGTATTTAACAATAATTAGATTTTCTGTTTCATTTATATACCATTCATCAATATTGCTAGTGCTATAATTTAATCTATCAAGATTATCACTACTAGCATCATTGCAAGAGATATAAGCTATTTTCATCTTTGTAGGGTTTGGTAATGTAACTATTAATAATGCCCATAGTATAGATATAATTACTATTACATTTGCAATTTGATCTAGTCCTACTTTATCAAGATAAATACCACCTACAACACCACCTATAAATGTACCTAAATAACCAAATGAATTAAATGTACCTAATACAGCACCTCTTTGGTGTACTTTTGCATATTTTGTAGCAAGTGATTGCATAATAGGTTCATGCATATTAAATCCGATAAAGAAGATTACAACACCAGAAATAAATCCTAATGTAGAAGTCGTACTTCCAATCATATAATATGAAATAGCAAAGAAAATAATACCAACAATTAGTACTTCTTTAAATTTACCTTTTTTTTCAGCTAATATTGCAGCAGGTGCCATAGCAAGTACACCTGCAATCATAGATGGTAAATAAACTTTATATAAATCTGCTAATTCCCATCCATATGTTTTTGTCAGAACAATTGGAATAATCATAAATGCAAAAGTCATAAATCCTTTTTGTAAAAAGTTTGTAATATTCATTTTTATTAAATTAGAATTTAAAAGTATTGGTATAAGATTTGTTTTTGTATCATAAGAATGTTGTATTTTTGGAGGATTTGGAACTAATTTAATTAATACAAATATTGATATTAATGCAAGAGCTGCCGTTAACCAAAATAAACTATGAATACCAAGAGCAGCACCCATAGTAGGACCAATGATCATTGCTAGTGCAAAACTACCTGCAATCATACCACCCATTAGTGCCATTGCTTTTGGTCTTTTTTCTTCTTGAACTAGATCACTTATCATTGCTGTTACAACTGCACCAATAGCACCAGCACCTTGAAGGAATCTTCCTAAAAGTAAAAGTAAAATATCATTTGATACGGCACATACTATAGAACCAATAGCAAATAATAATAATCCTAAAATAATTGTACCTTTACGACCAAGTTTATCACTCATAATTCCAAATGGTATTTGAAAAATCATTTGAGTCAATGCATATCCACCTATTACAATTCCTACTAGTGTAGAATTTGATCCTGGTAAAGATAGTGCATATACAGATATTACAGGTAATACTATAAATAATCCAAAGAATCTTAAAGCGATTATTGAACTTAATGGGGCAATTGTTTTAAACATAAACATTCCTAGTTATTTTTTGATATAATTGTGTTAAAATATAATAGTGATTATACTCACAATATTTTAATTAGATATTAATATTTTATTATAGAAGGAAAAGAGTGAAGATTGTTTTAGCTACTGGAAATAAAGGAAAAATAAAAGAATTTAAGCATATGTTGCCACATGATGAAGTAATTGCATATTCAGATGTAATAGATGAATTTGAAATAGTTGAGGATGGATGTACATTTCAAGAAAATGCACTTATAAAAGCCAAAGCAATTAATAATAAATTATTAAATATTTTAGATATACCTTATATTATAATTTCAGATGATAGTGGAATTACTGTACCATTATTAAATAATGAACCAGGAATATATAGTGCTAGATATGCTGGCGTAAATGCTTCAGATAAAGATAACTTAAATAAATTAATTGATCGTTTAAAAGAAAATAAATTGTCAAAAACTAATGCATACTATACAGCTTGTATTGCAATTATTTATAAAAATGAAGAATATACAGTACATGGATGGATGCATGGTGATATAATAGATCATGAACTAGGTGAGGGTGGATTTGGATATGATCCTATATTTATGCCATCAGGATACAATCAAACACTAGGTCAAATGGATCCAGAAATTAAAAAAGAAATTTCTCATAGAGGAAAAGCTTTATCATTAGCTAAAAAAGTTATGGATATATTAATTTAAATAGGGGTTGATATTAGTAGAAAAGGTATTAGAGAATAGTTATAAATTTTATAAACTTCAAGTGAAGAGGACTTAGTCCTCTTCACCTGCTGTTGTTTCACCTTTATAATCAATAATACCTTGCTTATAGTTAGAAACTTGTTTCCAACCTAGGTCTTTCATTACATTTTGACAATAAACACTTCTGCTTCCTGTAAGACAGTATACAATTACTGGTTTATCTTTTTGATCTTCAATTTTTTCCAGTGCTTGATAGAATGAAGTAGTAGGAATTAAATAGTCAGTACCAACTATTCTTTGTTGGTTCCATTCCATCCATTCTCTTACATCTACAAGGTTAAAGTCAATCATACCAAGTTCTCTAGCTTCTATTAGTGATAACATTTCGTCACTATCAAGATCATTATGTGCTAAAATTGCTTCACATTCTTCTTTCTTAAGACCTCTTGAGTGTGAATGTGCTACTTCTTCTGCTTCAATTTCAATAGCATTAGCTTTAGCATATTCTGGAGTACAGAAAATTCCACAATGACATTTTCCTTCTTCTGGAATCTCTTTTTCAATAGCTGGTTTACATGGACATATTCTATTGTCTGCTGCTTTTCGTTCTTCTTTAGTCTCTCCAACTACCATAAAACATGGACAAAATCTTTTATTATAGATCATCTTATTTCTAGTAAGACCCATAGTTACACCTTCATTTACATCTTCAATTGGATGGTAAACCCAACCTCTACTTTCACAAACTTTATCTGTAAACTTTTGAGTTTTTGCCATTTCGTTTTTGAATTCTTCTGATTCCATATCGATTTTAATCATCATTTTAAGTTCCTATTATTTTTTATATATAGCATTCTATCAAAATTCCTTAAAATTTTCTAAAGAATTTTTAACTAATTGTAGATATTTATCTCTACTTATATCTTTTGCACCAAATCTTTCAAGATGATCTGTATGTATTTGTGAATCTATATACTTAAACCCATTTTGTTTTAATCTTTGAGCTAGGCTAATAAATGCAACTTTAGAAGCATCATTTTTTTTTGTGAACATGGATTCTCCACAAAAAATATCTCCAAGAGCTATACCGTATCCACCACCTATTAGTTCTCCATCAAAATATGCTTCAAAACTATGCGCAAATCCTAGTGAATGTATTTGACTATAAGATTCAATCATTTCAGGACCTATCCATGTTCCATCTTGATCTTCTCTATAGCTATTTGCACATTCAATCATCACTTGAGTGAAATTTGTATTAAATTTAATTTCAAATATATTTTTTTTGATTATTTTTTTTAGTGATTTTGGAATATGAAGATCATTTAAGTCCAATACAAATCTAGGATTTGGTGACCACCATAAAATAGGATCATTATCACTTTCATTGTACCATGGAAATATTCCATTTCTATATCCAGCTAAAACTCTATTTGGATTTAGATCACCACCATATGCTACAATACCTTCTTCAGTAGCATTTGATGGATGAGGAAAAGTTTGTGAATATTTACTAAGTTCTGGTAATATATTCATATACAAATTGATTATTGATGAAGTCTACTTTGTAGTCTCCTCCATTTTTTAGTTTTCCAAATAATAGTTCTTTTGTAAGTGGCTCTTTTATATTTTGTGCAATAACTCTTTGTAGAGGTCTTGCTCCCATTTCTTTATCATAGCCTATTGTTGCTATTTGCTTTTTAGCTTTAGGAGATATTATGATTTTAATATCTTTATCAATTATTTGAGCTTCTAAATCTTTAATAAACTTGTCTACAACTTTTTTAACTACATTGATTGTTAAATGAGAGAATGAAATTGTAGCATCAAGTCTATTTCTAAACTCAGGAGCAAAGAATTTTTTAATTGCTTTATTTTCATTTATACTTGTATCTTTAGCAAATCCCATTACATTAGATTCTTTTGTACCTAAGTTTGAAGTCATAATCAATATTACATTTTCAAAATTAGCTTTTTCTCCATTGTTATCTGTTAAGGTTGCATTATCCATTACTTGTAATAGTATTGACATTAAGTCTGGATGCGCTTTTTCTATTTCATCAAGTAATAATACTGTATGAGGATGCTTTCTAATTGCTTCAGTTAATAGTCCACCTTTTTCAAATCCAACATATCCAGCAGGTGCACCAATAAGTCTACTCACTGTATGAGCTTCACTATATTCACTCATATCAAATCTTTCAAAGTTGATTCCTAATTGATGTGATAGTTCTTTGGCTACTTCTGTTTTTCCTACACCAGTTGGTCCAGTAAAAAGAAAACTTCCAATTGGTTGATTTATATTACCAAGACCTGCTTTATTTATTTGTAATGCATTTGTAATTTTAGTAATTGCTTCATCTTGACCAAATACTCGTTTTTGCATATTTTTTTCTAAGTTTTTTAATAATTTAAGATCAGATGATGTAGCTGTTTGTGGTGGAATATTTGCCATTTTAGATATTGTAGTTTCAACATCTTTTGCTGATATTTTAATATATTTAGTTTTGAAGTTTAATTTTTTAGTTGCTGCAACTTCATCTATAACATCAATTGCAATATCTGGCAAAAATCTATCATTAATAAATCTTTTACTTAATTCAACTGCAGTTGAAATAGACTTTGGTGTATATTTTACTTTATGAAAATCTTCATATTTAGATTTTATACCTTCAATAATTTTAATACTATCTAAAACACTAGGTTCGTTAACTGTTACTTTTGCAAATCTACGGCTTAATGCTTTATCTTTTGCAAAATCATTTCTATATTCTGCATGAGTTGTAGCTCCTATACATCTAAGCTTTCCACTACTTAATAGTGGTTTTAATAAATTAGCAGCATCCATAGCACTACTACCTACTGCTCCTGCACCAACTATAGTATGTATTTCATCTATAAATAATATTGCATTATTTACTTTTGTTACATCTTTTAATACAGCTTTTAATTTTTTTTCAAAATCACCTCTATATTTTGTACCTGCTAATAAGTTACCCATATCAAGGGAATATATTTTGCAATTGTGTAATGTTTCTGGTGCAGTTTTTTGAGCAATTGCTAATGCCAATCCTTCTACAACAGCAGTTTTTCCAACACCTGGTTCACCTATTAGTATTGGATTATTCTTTTTTCTTCTGCTTAGTATTTCAGTAATTCTACTAATTTCACTTTCTCTTGAAATTACAGGATCAATTTCACCCTTTAGTGCAACTTCTACTAATTCAGTACTATTTTTTTCTAGTGCTGATTCTTTTGGTTCTTTTACTTTTTTTTCATTATCCAAGGTAGATTCATCACTTAAGCTGCCATGACTAACTTCATCTAATATATCAATTTTTTGAATACCAGCTTTGTGTAATAGGTATGTAGCATATGCCTGTTCATTTTTTAAAATAGCAATAAGCATATCTTCAACTTCGGCATTATTTTTCCCACTACCTTGTGTTTGTGCTACCATATTTTCAATAGTTTGGCTTAGCGTAATTGTTTCAATTGGATCATTTGATTCTTGTTCAATTGTAGGAGTATTGTCTATAATATATTTATGTGCTGCAGAGGCTAAATCACTTATATTTATACCCATGTCATCAAGCATTCCATATATTACTTCATTGTCAATAAGTTTTAAAAATATATGTTCAATAGTAATATATTCATGTTTTTGTTCTTTAGCAAAATTTATAGCATTTGTAAATACAACTCTTAGTTCTTTTGCTATCATTTTATTCTTCTTCCATGATAGCTTTTAGAGGAAAGCCTTCTTTTTTTGCCATTTCTCTAACTTGAGCTATTTTTGTTGCAGCAATTTCATGTGTATACACTCCACATACTTC
>JABJGE010000046.1 GCA_018662405.1 Campylobacteraceae bacterium | reverse complement strand
TTTATACTTGTAGATATTGGTGGTGGTTCAACAGAACTAATAATTAAAGACAGATATAAAATTTATAAAAAGAGTTTTGATGTTGGTATTGTTACTTTATCGCAAACTAAAAATAATATAGAAGTACTAAGTCAATATAAGATAAAAATGAAAGAATTTATTGATAGTTATAACCTTAACTTAGATGAATTTGACTTCATCTCCACTGCTGGAACACCTACAACAATAGCAGCACTTAAACTTGGTATGAATTATAGTACTTATGATAAACATCAAATTAATGGTACAAAAGTCACTTTAGATGATTTAGAAAATTGTCTTAACATATTTAAAAATAACACACCTCAATATCTTGAAAATTTAGTAGGAACTGGACGACAAGATTATATTGTAACTGGTGTAAATATATATCAAACAATCTTCGATATATTAGAAAAAAATTCTTCAGTAGTCTTTGATGATGGGCTTCGTGAAGGGATTGCAATTAATTCTTGTTTTGAACACTAGTCTATTTAATTAACCACATTTTAATATTCATTTAAGTAGTATAACTTAAATTATAATATTAGGAATATTAACATGATGATGACTGGATCGCAAATGGTAACAGAGGCCATTGCAAAGGAAAATGTAAATGTAGTATATGGTTACCCGGGTGGAGCTATTATGAATGTTTACGATGAAATCTATAAGCAAAATAACTTTCAACATATTTTAACAAAGCACGAACAAGCTGCAGTACATGCAGCTGATGCACACGCTAGAAGTACTGGTGAAGTAGGTGTGGCTATTGTAACTAGTGGTCCTGGATTTACAAATGCTGTTACAGGGTTAGCAACTGCATATACAGATTCAATTCCTATGGTTGTTATTTCAGGGCAGGTTCCTACTGCAGTTATTGGTACAGATGCATTTCAAGAAATTGATGCTGTTGGTATCTCAAGATCTTGTACTAAGCATAACTTTTTAGTAAATGATGTAAAAGATTTAACTAGAGTTTTAAAAATAGCATTTCATATAGCAAGAACTGGAAGACCAGGTCCTGTGCATATTGATATCCCAAAAGATGTTACAGCAGAAATGGCTGATTTTGATTACACTAAAGAATTTGATTTACCTACTTATAAACCTACAACAAAAGGGAATTTAAGACAAATTAAAAATGCATTAGATCATATCTCAAAAGCTAAGAGACCATTACTTTATGTAGGTGGTGGGGCTGTATTATCTAATTGTTATGAAGATATTAGAGAGTTTGCACATCTTACAAAAATACCAGTAGTTGAGACACTAATGGCTAGAGGTATTATGAGAAGTGATGATGAATTACTTTTTGGTATGCTTGGTATGCATGGTGAATATGCAGCAAATATGGCAATGAGCGAAACTGATATGATCATATGTTTAGGTGCTAGATTTGACGATAGAGTTACAGGTAGACTTGATGTATTTGCAAAAAAAGCTCATGTAGTTCATGTAGATATTGATCCTGCATCTATTGCTAAAATTGTAAAACCAAATTATCCAATTGTTGGAGATTTAGGTATTGTTATGAAGCAAATTTTAGAGCATGCTAGAGAGTTTGATTTTAATGATTATTCTGATTGGGTAAATACATTAGATACTTACCAAAAAGAAGAACCTTTAAGATTTATTGAAAATGAAGAGGGTGGAAGATTAAAACCTCAATGGGCAATTCAAAGAACTGGTGAGTTACTAGGTGATGATGCTTTGATTTCTACAGATGTTGGACAGCACCAAATGTGGGCAGCACAATTTTATCCATTTAACTACCCTAGACAATTCATGACTAGTGGTGGTCTTGGTACTATGGGTGTTGGACTTCCGTATGCAATGGGTGTAAAAAGAGCAAATCCTGAAAAAGTTTCTATTAACTTTACAGGTGATGGTTCGGTTATGATGAATATCCAAGAGATTATTACTTGTACTCAATACGGATTACCAATTATTAATATTATTTTAAATAACAACTATCTTGGTATGGTAAGACAATGGCAAACTAGATTCTATGAAGATAGATTATCTGAAACAATACTTGAAACTCAAGCTGATTTCAAAATGCTTTGTGAATCTATGGGTGGAGTTGGATTTAAGGTTAATACAAAAGAAGAATTTGATCAAGCTTTAAAAGATGCAGTTGCTTCTAATAAACCAGCAATTATTGAAGTAATTGTAGATAGAAGAGAAGAGGTTATTCCAATGGTACCAAATGGTCATGCTCTAAATGAAATGCTTTTATTAGAAGGAGATAAATAATGAATAACTTTAAAGACTTTTATAATAGTGAAGAAAAAAGAGAAGTATTATCTGTAATCGTTATAAATAAAGAATCAGTATTATCTAGAATCGTTGATCTGTTTTCAGCAAGAGGATATAATATCGATTCTTTAACCGTAGCTCCTATTCCAAATAGTGAATATTCAAGAATTACAATTATAACAGTTGGTAGTGCTAGAGTAATTGATCAAATTGTAAAACAATTAAATAAATTAATTCCAGTATTGAAAGTAACAGAACATAAAAATGTAATTGAAAAAGATACAGTTTTAATTAAAATACCACTTGGTGAAAATTTAGCTGATGTAGATGTATTAGCACGTGCTTATAATGGTGCAATACAAAATGTAACAGAAAATGCTATTGTAGTTTCTGCAACTGATGAACCAAAAAGAATTGCTAACTTTATTAAAGTTATTGAAAAATACAACCCAATCGAAATTGTTCGAAGTGGTGTTGTAGCGATGGAAAGATAGGTATTTATGAAATTATTAGATATTGCAAATGAATTAAACATTGAGTTATCAATAGATTTAGATATTGAATCTATTGATACGCTAAAAGATGCAACATCTAATCAATTAAGTTTTCTAGATAATAAAAAATATTTAGAACAACTTCAAAATACAAATGCAGGTGCAGTATTAGTTCATAAAGATTTTGAACAATATGTACCTGAAAATACAGTTGCTTTAGTATGTGATGAACCCTATTTATCATTAGCTTATGCTTCAAAATTATTTGCTCCAAATGTTGTAGAAACACAAGGAAATGAGCCAATTATTGGTAAAAATTGCACTATTATGGATAATGTTAATATTGGATTTAATAGTATAATTGGAGATAACTCTACAGTTATGAGTGGAGCATTTATTGGAGATAATGTAACAATAGGTGAGAACTGTATTGTTTATCCAAATGTTATAATTTATAGAGACTGTATAGTTGGAAATGATGTAACTATTCATGCTGGAACTGTGATTGGTTCTGATGGATTTGGATTTGCTACTACTAAAGATGGTCAACATATAAAAATTTATCAAAATGGTAATGTGACTATTGGTAATAATGTAGAAATTGGTTCAAACTGTACAATAGATAGAGCAGCATTTGCAAGTACTACTATTGAAGACATGGTAAGAATTGATAATTTAGTTCATATTGCACATAATTGTAGAATAGGTCATGGGTCTATTTTAGTAACACAAACAGGACTATCAGGTTCTACAATTTTAAATGAATATGTTGTAATGGCTGGTCAAACAGGAACAACAGGTCATCTAGAAATTGCAGCATTTACAACAATTTCTGCTCGTGGTGTAGTTAGTAAATCAATTACAGAACCTAAAAAACAATGGGCAGGATTTCCATTAGTTGAGCATAGAACTTGGATGAAGCTTCAAGGTAAAATTCAAAGACTACTAAAATCATAATATAAAGGGTATTCCATAGCTACAAAAATATCTTCATTAATAATTTCATTTATAATTATTTTTTTTACATTTGCGAATTTTGTACCAGATCAAGAAATTGTAGGTACAGTTGGTGTATTAGTATCTAAATATTCATTTGAATACTTAGGATATATTGCATATATATTTTTAGCTATTTTACTATATCCATTATATTTATATAATTTTTCATATATTGAAGAATTTATTGAAAAATCTACAACAAGTATATTTTTATTTTTTACTACTTTAATAGCTCAATCATTAATATTAACGGGAAGTATGTCAGGAAAAATTGGTAATATTATTGTTAATTCTCTATCACCATTTATTGGATCAGCTGGTCTTTGGCTATTTGTTATTATTGGATTTGTTGTATCATTTTTAGTTTTGTTTAAAGATGTAGAAGAAATTGTGTCAAATAGTATCACTAAACTATTATCTAAACTTAATAAAAAAACTAAGCCAAAATTTAAAAGTAAATCAACCTCAAAAATTAAATCTATACCAAAATCAACTAATACAAGTAATAATGTGGCAGTTTTAAAAGATGATGGTGATGTAGCAGAGATTATCATTGAACAACAAACTGAAGATACTATAGAAGTTACAGTTCCTGTAGAAGATATAGAGGACACTACTATAATAGATATACCAGTTGTGGAAGAGCATACAGTAATAGTAAGTGAATTAGAAGAGAATAAAAAACTTCTTGATGATATTGAAGTTGGAAAGTGTGAAAATCCAGATAATTTTAAATTACCAAAAACATCATTTTTTCAAAAAGCTCCAAAGCTAGTAAAAAATAAAATAAATGAAGCTGCAATAGATAGAAAAGTAGCTGATTTACTTGAAAAGTTAGCTATGTTTAAAATTGATGGTGATGTTGTTAGAACATACTCAGGACCAATTGTAACTACTTTTGAATTTAAGCCAGCTCCAAATGTAAAAGTATCAAAGATTTTAAATCTTCAAGATGATTTAGCAATGGCATTAAAAGCACAAACAATAAGAATACAAGCACCAATTCCTGGTAAAGATGTAGTTGGTATTGAAGTACCAAATGATGATGTAGATACTATTTATTTAAGAGATTTATTAGAGAGTGAATTATTTGAAAATTCTGCATCTCCTTTGACAATGATTTTAGGAAAAGATATTGTAGGAAATGCTTTTGTAACAGATCTTAAAAAACTTCCACACCTCTTAATAGCAGGAACTACAGGTAGTGGTAAGAGTGTTGGTATTAATGCAATGATACTTTCACTTTTATATAAAAATTCTCCAGATAATCTAAAGCTAATTATGATTGATCCAAAGATGCTTGAATTTTCAATGTACAATGATATCCCACATTTACTAACTCCAGTTATTACAAAACCAAATGCAGCAATTAATGCACTTGCTAATATGGTAGGAGAGATGGAACGAAGATATAAGCTTATGGCTAATACAAAGACAAAAAATATTGAAAATTATAATGAAAAAGCAAAGAAAAATGATTATGATCCATTTCCATATATTGTAATTATTATAGATGAATTAGCTGATCTTATGATGACAAGCGGTAAAGATGTAGAGCTAAGTATTGCAAGACTTGCTCAAATGGCAAGGGCAAGTGGAATTCATTTAATAGTAGCAACTCAAAGACCATCTGTAGATGTAGTGACTGGTCTTATTAAAGCAAACCTTCCAAGTCGTGTAAGTTATAAAGTTGGACAAAAAATTGATAGTAAAATTATTTTAGATGCTATGGGTGCTGAATCATTACTAGGTCGTGGAGATCTATTATTTACACCTCCAGGTAGTTCTAATTTAGTTAGAATTCATGCTCCATGGTCAGATGAAGTAGAGATAGAAAAAGTTGTTGACTTTTTAAAATCTCAAAGAGATCCACAATATGATGATTCTATTTTAAAAGAAAAGACAGGTATGGTATCCACATCAAATAATCAAGAAGTTGGTGATTTAGATCCTATGTTTGAAGATGCAAAGTCTGTTGTATTAACAGATCAAAAGACTTCAATTTCTTACTTACAAAGAAAATTAAGAATCGGTTATAATAGATCTGCAACCATTATAGAACAATTAGAAACAATGGGTATACTATCTGCCCCAAATGCTAAAGGTAATAGGGAAATTTTATAATTCTTTTAGCTTTGTAGGGGTACAATAATTCTAGTGGTTATTAAAGTTAACTTTGAAATTTGACCACAAATAAAGGATTTATTATGAATAGAGATATCGTAGGACGACACGTTCATTTAACAGATGAAATTAAAGATTATATCAACAGTACAATTGACGGATTTGATAAATATAATTTAGATGTTATTTCGGTACATTCAATAATATCAGCAGATGACAAACATGGTAAACCTCAAATTACATTTGAGTTTGTAATGAATATTGCACATCAAGATACAGTAGTAGTTAAACAAAAACATCAAGAATTACATGCAGCAATTGATATCGCAGCAGATAGAATGGCTAAAATTTTAAGAAGACATAAAGATAAAGTTCATTCACATGATGCTACAAAATTAAGCGAAGTATTCCAATCAGAAATTCAAGATGCAATTGCTCATGAAATGGAAAAGATGGAAGATGAGATTGTACCTATGAGATTAGATTCTTATAAGCCAATTGATATTCAAGAAGCATTAGATACTTTAAAAGAATCAAAAGAAGACTTTACGGTATTCTATGATAAAGATGATAACTTTAGAGTTATGTATAAAATGGAAAATGGACAATTTGGTCTATATTAATAACTTATAATTAATAGTGGCATACCTTGCCACTATTATAAATCCACTCTTTTTTCTTCCTCTCACCTACAAAAAAATATGACAATTACTTAACAATTTATTACATAATAAAAGTTAATAAAAGTTACTTTAAGGAGAGAAAATATGTTAAATAATCTAACAATAAAAGCAAAGATACTTACACTAGT
>JABJGE010000030.1 GCA_018662405.1 Campylobacteraceae bacterium | reverse complement strand
TAAGTACAGGAAAACTTCTCAATCCACAAGAGATTATTGATTTAATTCAATAATAAAATCTAAGCATATATAAACCACTGCTTAGATACAATCACGAAAATATAATATATCAAAAGGAACAATATGGCACTTTTTACATGTGGACATAAAATACCAGATAGTGATTCTATCATTGGTGCAATTGCAATGGCATACTTACAAGAAAAACTTGGAAATGAAGCAATTGCTGCAAGACAAGGTGAGATTAATCCTGAATCTCAATATATACTTGATAAATTCAATTTAGAAGCACCTATATTTAAAGATTCTTATGCCGGTGAAGATATATTTTTAGTTGATTATAATAACTATACAGAAGCTCCTGAAGACTTAAAAGAAGCAAATATTGTTGGTATTGCTGATCATCATAAATTAGGTGGATTAATTACTTCTGGACCTTTAGATGTATGGATTAGAGCTGTAGGGTGTTCAAATACTGTTATTAAAGAGATGTTTGATTATTATGAAGTTGAAATTCCTAAAAATATAGCTGGAGCTATGATGTGTGCAATTTTAAGTGATACAGTAATCTTTAAGTCACCAACATGTACAAAAGTAGATACAAAAATTTGTAAAGAATTAGCAGATATTGCAGGTATTGAAGATTATAAAGGAATTGGCCTTGAGATGTTTAAAGTAAAATCTCAAGTTGAAGGTGTTCCTATGCGTAATCTTGTACAAAGAGATTTTAAAGCATTTGATATGAATGGAACAAAAGTAGGAATAGGGCAATTAGAAGTTGTTGATTTATCTATCTTTGATAACATGAAAAATGATTTAATTGCTGATATAGCTTCTTTAAAAGAAGAAGAAGGTTTTGATACAGTTCTTTTACTTTTAACTGATATTATGGCTATGGGTTCACAAATCCTTGTAGCAACTAATTCTTTAGATATTGTAGAAAAATCTTGGGATGTTAAAGTTGAAAATGATCAATTCTGGTTGGATGGATGTCTAAGTAGAAAAAAACAAGTAGTTCCTTTCTTAGAACCATCTTTTAAGTAGGGATTGTTTAAACAATCTCTTTTGGGATACTAGGCTTTAAAGAAGTTAGTATCTCATAATATATAGTATTATGTATTTTTGATAATTCTTTTACATCATCAAACAAACATACCTCATCATCTTGACAATCTAATGTTAAATTATCCATAGATACTCTCCCTAACAATTTAAAACCATCTTTTGTAATGAATTTATCATGATGTTCTCCAACTCTTAAGAATCCATCACCATATCCAATATCATAAGTTCCAATTTCCATATCTTCTTTTGCTATGTATGAACCACCATATCCAATTGCTTGGTTATTTTTTAGAGTTCTTGAAGACATTTTTTGAGTCCATAGAGATAAAATAGGTTTAAGTGCTATATTTTTACATAAGTCAAACTTATACATATATCCATATGCCGCCAAACCTATTCTACATAGGTCTTCATCGAAATTATTGTCTCTAAATAGTGCATTTGAGTTAGCACTATGGAAGTTTGGCACGTCTATATTAAGTTGTTCACATATTGATATAGCTTTAAGCTTTATATCCTTAAAAATAGCCTTTTGCCAAAAAAATTCACTGCTTAAAGTATCGGCACTTCTATGATGAGTGAATATTCCAGTTAAATTTAGATTATTGCTGTATATACTATGAATAGCTACTTCCAGCTCTTTTGGATCTATTCCATTTCTATGCATACCAGTATCAATTTTAAGGTGGACGTTACTGTTTATAGGTAGTTGCTTAATTTCGCACATATCATTAACTGTGATGTGAAAGTTATGTGAATAAGTCATGTTTTGAGAAACTTTAAGAATTAAAATCTCATCAAATAAGTTTTTTATTTTATTAGCTTCTTCAACGTCCTGAACTACAGCTTTTCTTATTCCAAATTCATTTGCAAGTTGTGAAATTTCTTTTAATCCGTGACCATATGCATTATCTTTTAAAACTATTGCAATTTTATCTTTTGATCCTGCTTGTTTTGAACAAAGTTCAAGATTATGAAAGAAATTTGATTTATTTAATAGAATTTTTGCCAATTATTTATCCATATCTTTGAAGTGATTATATATAAGGATACTATCTTTTTCATTTAATACCTCTTTGAGTTGATCAACACTTGAATTTTTTACCAATTCAAAAGTACCAAAATAATTTAATAATTTTGTTACCTTTGCTTTTCCTATACCTTTGATATCTAAAAGCGATATTTGCTTATCTTCTTTTCTTTTTTGTTTTTTATGGAAGTTTATAGCAGATCTATGTGCTTCATCTCTTAGTCTTTGACAAAACTGTAATCTTTTATCACTAGTTGATAATTTAAATATATCATCAAGCGTATATAGTATATCTTTTGCACTACCTTTTGCACGATGAGCTTTTGCATCTACTTTTTCTTTTGATATAGCTACCATATCAATATTTACTCCAACACTTTGACAAATATCATTTGCTAATTTTAAAAGTGTAAGACCACCATCTATGACCCACATATCAGGTGGTGGATTTTGTTCAAACTTTTCAACTCTTCTTGTAAGGAGTTCTCTCATCTGAGCATATTCATCTTTTTGTTCAAGATTATACAGTCTATAGTCATCTTTTGTAAAATTATTATCATCCCAAACTATCATAGCACCAACTGTAGCTTGTCCCATCATATGTGAGTTATCAAAACATTCAAACCTTTTTGCTTCACTCTCAAAGCTAAATAGTTTTTTAATATCATCATATAAAGTGATTTTTGTATCTTTTTGTAACTTAAGTAATTCATCACAGTTTTTAAAGGCTACATCTAATAGCTGTTTTTTAATACCAATCTTTGGAATAGATAGTTTAACTTTCATACTGTATTTAGAAGATATAAAAGCTTCTATATCTTCAATCTCTTCTAAAGTATCACCTATTAGTATATTTTTTGGTACAAATGGTAAATCAGATGAATAGTAGTTTACTAATGCACTTTTGTATATCTCATCCAACTCTTGCATATCTTGGCTAATATTTATATAGTTGTGATTTGTAGAAATAAGTTTACCACCTCTTATAAACATCCTAATCACAACTGCTTTTGATACACCTAATTTAACAGTAAATAGGTCATAGTCTTCATCTTTTGCAAAATCTAATGTAGATTGTACTTGAGACTTTTCTATAGTTTTTATCCTATCTCTTAAATCCATAGCTTCTTCAAATCTCATTTTTGTACTTAAACTAATCATCTTATCTTGTAGCTTTGAAAGTAGTGTAGTTTTGTTTTGTAAAAATCCTATAGCTTCATCTAATAGCTTTTTGTATTCATCTTTTGATACTTTACCTTCACATGGAGCTAAACACTTCTCCATCTGATAAAATAGACAGGCTTTCCCAGCTTTTATACATGATTTCTTTTGTACAAGAGGTAAAATCTCATATATGCTATCTAGCATATCTCTAGCACCTGTACTATATGGACCAAAGTATTTAATACCTTTTCCTTTTAATACTTTTCTTGTAATGTCAAGTCTTGGAAAATCTTCAGAATAATCAATATAAATATATGGATATGTTTTATCATCCCTTAACAATATATTGTATTTTGGTTTGAGTTGTTTAATAAGTGAATTTTCTAAAATTAAAGCATCATTTTCATTATCTACAACAATATATTCTAAAGACTGAACTTCACTAATCATCTTATAAATACGAGGCCCAAGTTTATCAGCTGGTGCTAAAGTAGGAGTAAATTTAAAATAGCTTTTTACTCTATTTTTAAGTACCTTTGCTTTACCTATATATAAAAGCTTTCCATCTTTGTCAAAGTATTGATACACTCCAGCAGAAGTAGGGAGTTGTTGTAGTTTTTCATCTAAATTCATATATTGGATTATATCTAATTGGCAATAAAAGTTATTAGATGACGAATTATTGATATTTTAATATAATATTTTCATAAAAACACCATTCTTAAGTTAACTTGGTTATAGTCATTTAATTATAGAAGTGTATTAATTTACAAGATAACATAAAGGACTTAATTATATGAATACAGATTTACAGGCTAATAGACCAGATATTATAACTACTGAGATTGAAACGATAAATTTCTATCGTAAGATGGATACAGAAGCGACTGTAGTTGAAATGATTGCAGGAAAATATGTTCTTGTTGAAGAATATTACAGCAATGGTTTACAAGTATTAGCTGAACTAAGAAAAAACCTTTTATTAAAATATCAAGACAAAACTCCTCAAGGTCAGCGAGATTATCGTAATGCATTTAAAAAAGCTTCTGATAGATTATTATTAAAAGTAAAAGAAAATAAACTAATTGTTAAAAAATGTCCTGATATTACTTGGTTAGAATTACTGTATCCAGATACTTCAGAATTTTATATACCATTTTCTGAGGTTCAAGATATGAGTAGCTCATGGCAGTCTTATAAAAAGGGAATTGAAGTTAAAACTTTAGATTTAAAGATCCATCCATTTTATGGCACATACTTTCCTACAAGATTTGATCATTTAAAATTATTTGATAAATACTTAACAAAATATGATGGTGAAAAAAATAACGTAATAGAAATTGGAGTAGGAAGTGGTGTTTTATTATTTCAATTACTTCAAAATGGTTTTAAAAATATATTTGCAAGTGATATTAATAAAAATTCAATTATTAGTGTATCCAAAGATAGTAAACTATTAGGGTTTGAAGATAAAATCACATTAAATCATGGTAATTTATTTGAAAATTGTGATGTTAAAGCTGATTTAATTGTATTTAATCCTCCTTGGATAGAAGCAAAACATAAATTAGTAGATTCGATTGATAAATCTAGGTATTTTGAAGAGGAACTATTTCCACAATTCTTCGAACAAGCACAAAAACACCTTTCTGAGAATGGAAAAATAGTTATATTATTTTCAAATCAAATTGAATTAGCCAATGAAGAAAGTACGCATCCAATAGTAAAAGAGTTACAAAAGAATAATCGTTTTAGAAAAGAACTACATCTAAAAAGAGATGTAAGAGCTTCATCAAGAAGAACAAAGCGTAGAGATTCTAAGGATAATGAAAAAGTTGAATTATGGGTTTTAGCACCTAAAACAAAAAAATAATTACACATCGTATAAAAAAGAGTCTATAGTGCCTATTTATGATATTGTTTATATCAAAGGAAATCCATCTTCTGGCACACCTCTTTTACATGAAAAAATAAATCATTCTATTATAGAGCTTATAGAAGAATATAAATATATTACTATTGATTCAGAGCATAAAAATTTATCAAATATACAAATACCAAAAGCAAAGATCTATATAGGTTTTTCAAGAGGTTCAAGATATTTAAAAAAACTTGATTCGTCTTCTTTAAAGATATCTATTGGTGGAATCTCTGGTTCTAAAATACATATTTTTAAAAATTCTAAAGACAATATATTGTTAGGTGATATCTCTATATCATCTATGCAAGCACATTTTGTAATTTCTAATGAAGACAAAATAAAAATAAAAGTACTTATTGATAACTTCTTAAAAGTAGGGTAGAAGTCGATATAATAAATAAAACAGTAGGAGGATATAATGGAATTTTTATCAATTATATATTTTGGAATGTTAATCTTTTGGATTTGGGCATTAGTAGATGTTTTAAAAAGTAAGTTTGATGGTGGAAATAAAATTGTATGGCTATTAGCTATATTATTTTTAAATATATTTGGTGCAATACTTTATGTAATCATAGGTAGAAAACACAAAGTTATTTAATATTTCTTATAAATAATCCAGAAAATATAAATAGTAAAGCTACTATTAGTATATATTCTGGTGTTTGATTAAATATAATCCACGACCAAAATATTGCAAATATAGGTATTAAGTAGGCAACTTGAGACATGAATTGAACACCTATTTTCTGTACAAGCTTTATTCTTAGTAGTGATGCAGTAGCTGTTGGTATGATAGCTAAGTATACTATGGATAAGAAACTCAGACTTAATATTTCTCCATTTGAATTATTTGGAAGTATGAATATAAATGGTATTAGAAATATAGTTGCAGT
>JABJGE010000065.1 GCA_018662405.1 Campylobacteraceae bacterium | reverse complement strand
TTATTTAACCTTGAATTTTAAATAACTTACATCTCAAACATCGTCTCTTAAAACCCTGCTTGTTTTGTGGATGGAATTATAATAGGTTTCTCTTTAAATGTCAAGAGTTTTTTGAAGAATATTCGAGAAATTTGGAATGTTGGGAATTTTTAGAATATTTACTTCCTTATATATAGTGTGTTTTTATTACTCATTTTTTCAAACTTATTTTATTGTAATTATAAAATAATATGTCCATCCTAATGTAATTAAGAGAAAATAAGCTATACTCACCACTAATGAAAATAAATGAATTGAATTAAAAGGATTTAATTGGAGCAAATAGGAATATATAAAGATGGTCAAATTTATGACCTTCAAACTGTTCAAGAACTAGGTATAGAAGGTGGAGAAGCAATCAAAAGTGATGGATCTGCTCATTCTTTAGAGATTTTAAGACATTCAACTGCACATATGATGGCACAAGCCATTAAAGAGCTTTATCCAGAAGCTAAGTTCTTTGTGGGGCCTGTAGTAAAAGAAGGTTTTTACTATGATTTTAAGGTTGACACACCTATAAATGATGATGATCTTAAAACAATTGAAAAAAAGATGAAAGATATAGCTTCATCAAAATACCCAATTGAAAAATATACCGCTACAAGAGATGAAATTCAATCTAAATTTAAAGATGATGAACTTAAACAAGCAGTTCTATCAAATATTACAGATGACACTCTAACGATATACAAACAAGGTGAGTTTGAAGACTTATGTCGTGGTCCACATATGCCAAATACTAGAATGATTAGAAATTTTAAACTTATTCGTGTAGCCGGTGCTTACCTTGGTGGTGATGAAGAAAATGAAATGATTACAAGAATATATGGTATTTCATTTTTTGAAAGATCTGAGCTTAGAGATTATATTACAATGCATGAAGAAGCATTAAAAAGAGATCATAGAAAACTTGGTACTGAATTAAAATTATTTGCATTTAGTGATAATATTGGAGCAGGACTTCCACTATGGCTTCCAGCAGGAGCTAGACTAAGAGGTAAATTAGAACAACTTTTATACAAAGCACATAGAATTAGAGGATACGAACCAGTTCGTGGACCTGAAATCTTAAAAGCAGATGCATGGGTTAAATCTGGCCACTATGCAAACTACAAAGAAAATATGTATTTTACTGAAGTTGACGGACAAGAGTATGGATTAAAACCAATGAATTGTGTTGGACATATTGAAGTATTTAGAGAAGATCAAGTTTCATATAGAGATTTACCAATGAAATTCTTTGAATATGGTGTAGTTCATAGGCATGAGTTATCTGGAGTAATGCATGGATTATTCAGAGTAAGAGAATTTACTCAAGATGATGCACATATTTTCTGTACAAAAGAGCAAACTAAAGATGTAATTATAGAAGTATTAGAATTTGTTGAAAGTTTAATGTCTCATTTTAATTTTACATATGAGATGGAAGTATCTACTAAACCTAAAAAGGCTATTGGTGATGATGCATTCTGGGAAACTACAACTAAAGGTATTATGGATGCACTTGATGAAAATGGTTATTCTTATGGTATCGATGAAGGTGGTGGTGCATTCTATGGTCCAAAAATTGATATCAAAATATTAGATGCAATTGGTAGAAAATGGCAATGTGGTACTATTCAAGTAGATATGAATCTTCCTGAAAGATTTGATATTAATTATACTACAAGTGAAGATACAAAAGAAAAACCAGTAATGATTCATAGAGCTATATTAGGTTCATTTGAAAGATTTATTGGTATTTTAACTGAACATTTTGCTGGAGAATTTCCATTAAGTATTGCACCTACTGGTGTTATTATTGTTCCTATTGCTGATACACATTTAGATTATGCAAAACAATTACAAAAAGAACTTCAAGAAATTGAAATTGATACAGAAGTTTCAAGTAAAAATGAATCACTAAACAAAAGAATTAGAGTTGCTGAAAAACAAAAGGTACCTATGATTTTAGTTGTTGGAGATGATGAAGTTGCTAATAACATGGTAGCATTAAGAGATAGAAGAACAAGAGAGCAAAGCAATATCACTAAAGATGAATTCTTTACAATGATTAAACAGACACAAGAAAAGGCAAAAATTTGAGTAATATGAAAGACAACAAAAAGAAAAAAAATGAAGTAATCATGAATGAATCTATTCGTGTAAAAGAAGTAAGATGTCTAGGTGATGATGGTCAGGCATATGGAATTATATCAACAAGAGAAGCACAGGATACTGCTGATGATTTAGGAATGGACTTAGTTCTAATATCTCCAGATGCAAATCCTCCTGTAGCAAAAATTATGGATTATGGTAAATTCAAATACGAACAAGAAAAAAAGAAAAAAGAAGCTAGAAAGAATCAACAAAAAGTAGTGATTAAAGAAACTAAGCTTTCTGTTAAAATTGCTGAAAATGATGTTAAATATAAAGTTGAAAGATCTAGAAAATTCCTTGAACAAGGAAATCATGTAAAGTTTAGAGTTTTCCTAAGAGGTAGAGAGATGGCAAATCCTCAAGCTGGTAAAGATGTATTAAATAAAGTTTGGCCTATGGTTGAAGATATTGGAGTTAAAGACAATGAACCTAAACTTGAAGGTAGATTTGTAAATATGCTTGTACTACCAAAGAAACACTAATAATTATAAAGATAAATTAATCTTAAAATTTTAATTAATTTTTAAGATTTTTCTATAAAATAGTAGACAAAATAAAAAGAAGGATACATATGTACAATAGAGATTATATTACAAATAATTCAAACACAAATCATAATACATATACTCAGGAAGAACAAACTGGTCATAAAAGTAAAGCAGGTATGATGGCGTTCTTAAGAGCGACTTACCAATTATTTGCAGGATCTTTATTAGCTGCAACTGCAGGAGCATATATTGGTCTTGATATGGCATCAACTATTTCAAGTTGGTACTGGGGATTAGTAATCTTAGAATTTGCACTTTTATTTGGTCTATATGCAGTAAAAGATAAGCCTGGAATTAATCTTGCTGTATTATTTGGATTTACGTTTATAAGTGGTTTAACTATTACACCTTTATTATCTAGTGTATTTATGATGCCTGGTGGAGCTTCTATTGTAGCACAAGCATTTTTAATGACATCAGTTGCCTTTGGTGGTATATCTATGTTTGCACTTACTACAAAAAGAGATTTTTCTGGTATGGGGAAAATGCTATTCATTGCACTAATTATTATGATAGTTGGTTCTATTAGTAATATATTTATTGGATCATCTGTTCTTCAATTAGGTATTGCAATGGCTGGAGCATTGTTATTTAGTGCATTTATTCTATATGATACTCAACAAATCATAAAAGGGAATTACTCAACTCCTATAGAAGCTGCAATTGCACTTTATCTAGATTTCTTAAATCTATTTATCTCATTATTACAAATCTTAGCTGCATTTAATAGCAAAGATGACTAATTTTAATTCTAAGCAATAAGATATTTAAATCTTATTGCTTAGAAAAAGCCTTAATAAATACAACCTCAAATTCTAAATAATTTTTATCATATTCTTTAAAAAGTTTTTTTGCCTCTTTAAAGTTTAAATCAGAATCACCACTAACTCCTGAATTTTTAATATACTTAAATAGATCTTTTTTATTATTAAACTCTAGATTATAAGTAAAAACTTCAAATTCGCAATCACAATATTGTAAAAAACTATTTTTAATCGTTTCAAGATCTAATATAGGGGATTCTTTCTTAGTAATTTTCTGAATTGATTTAAATGTATTTGATGTAAATAATACGGCATTAATTTCATTTGATACAGCCATAAGACGATTTACTAACTTAGATAAATTCTTAGACCATTGCATTGCAGAAGAAGATAAAACTATATCATAGTCTTCATTTTTAATATTATACCAAAATTCTTCACTATCAAAATCAAAACAATAGATATCTAAATTAGTTTCTTGAGGATGAATATCACACATAGATTGGGAAAAATCTGTAGCCTTATAGTATTCTAGTTTCCAGTCAATTTGACTAAAAACTTGTCCTGATCCACATCCTAATTCTAATATTCTTTTAGGTTTTGAATTTATATCTCTCACTAATGCTTTTGATACTATTTGTTGAATAATATTATTGCTACTATAATCATTTGCATATTTTGAAAATTGGTTCTGTACACTCATATATTTACTTTAACTACTTCTTAATAAATTTCAGATAAAATGACGAAATATATACATTAAGGAACATAATGACATCTTCATTATTTATAATACAATTTGTATTAGCTACTATTTTAACTATCTTAGTTCTACTACAAAAAAGTTCAAGCATGGGTCTTGGAGCTTACAGTGGAAGCAATGATTCTGTATTTGGAGCTAAAGGGCCTGGAAACTTCTTAACTAAAGCAACATTTACTATTGCAGTTTTATTTGTTATTAATACTGTATCTTTAGGATACCTTTACAATCAAGAAAGACTATCAAGTGCAGTTGATTCAGTTAAAGTTGATACTTTAATTCCTCAATCAACTACTCCAGTTACAACACCTTCTGCACCTTCTGCACCAAGTAGTAAATAGCTATTTGGCTTAAAACAGATGAGATATATTTTATTATTCATCTGTTTTCAGTTCTATTTATATGCTAATGGGCATATATTTGTATATCATCGTTTTGATGATCTAAGATATAAAAGTGCTGATACTACTGCATCTGAACTTACTACACAATTTGAATACTTTAAAAACAATGGATACAAAGTTGTATCGTTAAGTAAAATTTATAAATACTTAAAAGAAAAAAAAGCAATTCCTGATAATTGGGTTGCACTAACTATTGATGATGCTTACAAAAGTTTTTATACTAATGGCTTAAAAACATTCAAAAAATATAACTATCCATTTACTCTATTTGTTTATACAAAAGCTACTGATAAAAAATATGGTGATTTTATGACATGGGATATGATTAAAGACGCTGATAAATATGGGGAAATTGCTCTTCATTCATATTCACACCCACATCTTTTAAATTTATCTACAGAAGAAGTTAATCATGATACCAAATTAGCATATGAACTTTTTGAACAAAAAATGCAATATAAGCCAAAATATTATGCATATCCTTATGGTGAATTTAACAATAATATAGAAAATGAATTAAAAAAATTTGACTTTGATATGATCTTAAATCAAAATAGTGGTTCAATTAATACTAAAAGTAATCCATATAGTATTAATAGAGTTGCACTTGTAGGTAAAGTAGATATTGTAAAAAAATTAAAATATAAAACTTTAGATGCTCAATGGATTGAACCAAAAGAATTTCCTAAAGATGGTATTTTAAAATTCATCAAAGCTAAAGTATCAAAAGATATAAAAAACATAAAACTTTATATTACAGGTGAAGGCTGGGTAAATTTAAAAGTAAAAGATGGTATCATTGCATATAAATTAAATGCAAAATTAAAGAATTCCAGAACTAGGGTAGTTCTTAGTACGGACTACTATAATATAGCAACAAAAATCATAATTAAAACAAAGGACCCACATGGTAAATGAAATTTTTAATACTACAAAAGAAGCAATGGATGGTGCAATTGACGCACTAAAAAGAGATTATGGAACACTAAGAACAGGTAAGGTTAATCCATCAATTTTGGATAATATTACAATTGATTATTATGGTTCACAAACTGGTTTATCTCAAGTTGCAACTATACTTGCTCCTGATGCTACTACAATTAATATTACTCCATGGGAAAAGCATTTAGTTGGAGATATTGAAAAAGCTATTTCTGCAGCTAATATTGGAGTAAATCCAAACAACAATGGAGAATCAGTACAATTATTCTTTCCTCCAATGACAGTTGAACAAAGACAAGAATCAGCTAAAGGTGCAAAAGGTATGACTGATAATGCTAAAGTATCTATGAGAAATATTAGAAAAAGTGCAAATGATAAAATTAAAAAGCTTTTAAAAGATAAAGAAATTACAGAAGATGAATCAAAAAAAGCACAAGATGATATTCAAAAAATAACTGATACTTTTGTAGCAAAAGCAGATGATACCTTTAAGGCTAAAGAAGCTGAAGTTCTAAAGGTTTAATTTTATGAATGTAGAACAAATTTATAAAGATTCTCAAGCAATGTTAAATGGTCACTTCTTATTAAGTAGTGGAAATCATTCATCTGTATATTTACAAAGTGCTAAAGTCTTAGAAGACCCAAAAACTGCAACAAAATTAGCAACTGCATTAGCAGAACAAATTAAAGCTTCAGGATTACAAATTGATACAGTTTGTGCTCCTGCTCTTGGTGGATTAATTGCAGGATATGCATTAGCACAAGCTCTTGATGTTAGATTTATATTTGCAGAGAGAGTAGATAAAAAGATGACAATTAGAAGAGGCTTTGAAGTCTCATCTGGTGAAAAAGTATTAGTATGTGAAGATATTATTACTACTGGAGGATCTGCACTAGAAGCAGCTGATCAAGTTGAAGCACTAGGTGGAAAGATTGTAGGATATGCAGCATTAGCAAATAGAGGTTTCTGTCAAAGAGAGAATAGTGATATCTCATCAAAGCCAAATTGTAAATTACCTAAAGATGTTCCGTTTTTTGCATTAGCTGATTTTACATTTGAAATGTATTCTCCTGAAGATTGTCCTATGTGCAAAGAAGGAAAGTCTGAAGCTATCAAACCAGGTAGTAGAGGAAATTAAAGTATACATATGAGTAGATGGAGAGATACAAAAAAAGGTAAAGATACATCAAAAGATAATACAACTTTATCCATAGAGGAAGTAGATACTATAAATGCAACTCTACTAAGTCGTGTAAAGGCATTTGTTACTGATTCATTTATGATAGTTATGCCATTAATGTATCTTTCTATTTATTTAATTATGGGTGGAAGAGAACTATTTGAACAAAATATGCTTTTAGGATGGCTATTTATACTTGTTCCTTATTTAATAATTACAGTATTATTCATTGTAATTAAAGGACAAACACCAGGACTAAAAGCATATGAAATTAAAATAGTAGATAATCGTACACATGAAAATATTAGTATATTTACAGCTACTTTAAGATTTCTATTATTTGTATTATCTATTATAAGTATTATTGGTGTTCTAATACCTTTATTTAGAAAAGATTCAAAAACAATTCAAGATTTATTAGCATCTACTGCCGTAATTAACTATCCAAACGAAAAATAATATAACTATTTAGGATGGCATTTTTTAATCTATCTGCATTTTATTTTTTTTATTTTGCAGCAGTTGGTGTATATATAATATTTTTACCAAAAGTACTACATGATATTGGATATACTCCAAGTGATATTGGAATGCTATTTGCACTAGCTCCTTTAATGAGATTTTTAACACCATTTTTATTTTTAAAACATATTGAACTTACAAAAAATATATTTAAATGGTCTTTATACCTATCTGTCTTATCATCATTATTATTTTATATTACTATCAATGATTTTACATTATTTCTTATTAACAATTTAATTTTAGGTATTTGCCTTAGTTTAGTATTACCATATATAGAAGTTTATGCTATTACACAGCTTGGTAAAAGTAAATATGGTAAATCAAGATTATATGGTTCAATTGGATTCATGGTAGTTGCATTAGTGTTAGCTAGATTCTTAGATAATCCAAATGTTGCATTACACTATTATTTAATAGCTACAATTCTAACTGCATATTTCTCTATTTTAATTATCAAGAGTGAAGATAATTCTATAAAAGCAGATGATACAGCACAAGATAAATTCTCAGTTTTAACATATTGGCCTTTTTGGTTAAGCCTATTTTTAATGCAAGTTAGTTTTGGTGGATTTTATAACTTCTTCACAATATATGAAACGGCACATGGTATATCACTAGAGATGACTAGTTACTTATGGGCATTTGGTGTTGTATGTGAAATTATCATGCTATACTTTCAAGCACCTATTTTAAAGAATAATCTAATACTTGTAATTAAGATATCAATATTCCTAACAATTATTAGATGGCTAATACTATATCTCTATCCTGATTCACTTACAATGACATTTATATCACAATCAATACATGCTCTGAGCTTTGGACTATACCACAGTGCTGTTATTATGTATTTATATACATTATATAGTGATAAAAAATTAGCACAACAGTTTATGTTTGGATTTGCATATGGACTTGGTGGTTTTATAGGTGCAATAATTGCAGGCTGGACATACGGAGAATACATTTTTCTATATTCAGCACTAATTGCCCTATTTGCTTTTGGATCATTATATATTAAAAATATATCAATATTTAGATAATATATAATTACTAATATTTAAAGGATTTTCATGAAATTTATTTTCATTTCTCTTATTTCAATTATTTTATCACTATCTATTAATGCAAATAGTATTAGTGATAAAGAGTTTTTCTCAAGAGTTTTACCGCTAGAACAATATGTAATAAAATCAACAGTAAGTGGACAAATAGTATATGTAAATAGCCAAATTGAAGGTAAATTTGCAAATAATAGTACTATTATAGAAATAGATAAAGAACTAGATCGTTTAGAACTAGAGCAACTTAAAGCAAAATCACTTATTATTAATAAAATGATAAAAATTGAATCACAAAATTATAAAAGAATTTCAAAAATATCTTCAAAATCAAAATTTGAAAAAGACAATCAAAAACTTAAAGTACTTACTTTAGAGTCATCAAACACAGATTTACAAATAAAAATACACTCATTAAGAGATAGAATAAAACATAAGACACTAAATAATACTAGTGATTATATATATGATATTGCTATTAAAAATGGTGATTATGTAAATCCAGGATCTATACTATATTATGCACATGATTTATCATCAGCAAAATTAGAAATTTTTATTCCAATTAATGATGTAAAAACAATTTCAAACCAAACAATATATCTTAATGGTGTAAAAAGTGATTATAAGATTAATAAAATATATAAAGTAGCAGATACACAGCATATTTCATCTTATAAATGTGAGATAATTATTGATAAACCAAATAATTTTTCTAAACTAATCAAAATAGAATTTAAATAATAAAAAAATCTGGATTGTAAGACTTTAATTATATGACATATTCTCAATTATTCAAAAAAGAAAAGGTTGTAAGACAATTATCTCTTGTACAGCTTATTGCATATTTTGGAGCATGGTTCTCAAATGTAGCAATATTCTCAATGCTTGTAGAGTTTGGAGCAAGTTCATTTACAATCTCCTTAGTAACAGCAATGTTATTTTTACCAGCTATTATTATCTCTCCATTTAGTGGAACATTAATAGATAGACTTCCATTAAAAAAGCTTATGGTAACCTTATTAAGTATAGAATTAATCATGACTATAATGTTTTTATTTATAGGTTCTATAGATGATATATGGCTACTTTGTATAATACTTTTTATTCGTATGGGTAGTGCATCTATGTTCTTTTCTACAGAGATGACTTTACTTCCTAAAGTTATAAGCGGAGAAGCTTTACAAAAGGCAAATGAAATTCATTCAATAATATGGTCATTTACATATACTTCAGGTATGGCTGTAAGTGGTATTGTTGTAGCCTTATGGGGTACAGATGTAGCTTTTATTATTGATGCTTTCTTTTTTATACTAGCACTTATTATATTTATACCCATTAAATTAGATATTCCAGTAGCTAATCATACTAATAAGTTTATTGAAATGCTAAAAGATGGATTTATATATACGAAAAATAGTCCTATAATCATTAAAATGATATTTTTACATGCAACAGTTGGTCTTACATCCTTTGATGCAATAATTACTCTCTTAGCCGACTGGGAATATAAAACCGTTATTGCTGTTCCACTTGCAATTGGTATCTCTAATGCAGTTAGAGCATTAGCACTAATGATAGGTCCATTTGTAGTTGGTAATATTATAAATAAAAATAATTTAGGAATTTTCTTTATTTTACAAGGTATTTTTATTATCATATGGGGATTAACTCAATATAATTTCTATATATCATTAGTATCACTATTTTTAGTTGGTTTTTTAACTTCTACTATATGGTCATATACTTATGCTTTATTACAAGAACAAACAAAAGCAGAATACTTAGGACGAGTATTAGCATACAATGAAATGATTTTTATGCTTACAAATGTTTTAACTGCATTATTTATAGGTGTTTTTGCATCTATTCTTGGACTTAATATAGTTACATTTATTTTAGGTGGATTATTTTTTGTTTGTGCTTTATGGTATAAAAAATATTTTTAAAAAGGTAGGATAAGTAATTTGAATGATGAAGAAATAAATATAATGGTATTGCTACTTGCAATATCAAAGATGGAAAATAATGAAACACTTAAAGATGTAATGTTTCAATTGGAGAATGCAGGAGCATTTTCCCTAAAAGAATCTAAAAAGTTAATCAAAGAATTAAAAAATAATAAACTAATAATAGATGATAAGTTATCTTTTTCAGGTATTCAAAAAGCAAAAGAGGCAGAAAAATTCTTTAAAATATAAATATAGTTTAGTAGAAACAAATTAGTTTCTACCATACTTACTACTTATGAAAACTTGATTGTATAATCGATAAGAATTCATCTTTAGTAGTTTTATTAGACTTAAATAGTCCTCTTAAAGCTGAGGTAACTGTAGTAGAACATATTTTTTCTACACCTCTCATCTCCATACACATATGTCTAGCATCTATTACAACAGCAACTCCTTTTGGAGAAATTGCATCATTAATAGCATCTGCAATTTGTTCAGTTAATTGTTCTTGTATTTGTAATCTTCTTGCAAATACATCCACAACTCTAGGAATTTTAGATAAGCCAATTACCTTTCCATTAGGAATATATGCTACATGTGCTTTACCAATGATAGGTAGCATATGATGTTCACAATGAGAATAAAATTCTATATCTTTAACTACTACCATTTCATCATTTGATGATGTAAATAATGCTTTTTGTATTATCTCTTTAGGGTCTAACTTATATCCACTAGTCATAAACTCCCATGCTTTTTCAACTCTTTTTGGTGTATCCAATAATCCTTCTCGAGTCTTATCTTCTCCAATGTGTTCTAATATTTGTTCTACTGCTTTTCTCATATATTTCCTTTAACTTAATACTGTCCCAATTTGCCATATTGGTAAAAATATAGCTAACATTACAAATAATATAATTAATCCAATAATTGCAATTAATGCTGGTTCTATTATTGATGATATTTTTTTAACACTGTTTTCTAAACGTTGTTCGTAAATCACCTCAAGTTTTTGCATTATCATTAACATATCATTACTTTTTTCACCAGCAAATATTAATCTAGTAGTAAATGGATCAAATATTTCTACAATGCTAAATGCAGTATTGATATCTTTTCCTCTTTTTAAAGCCTTATCTATAATTTCTATTTTATTTAAAAAATATTTATTTGAAATAATAGATCTACTACTAGTCAAGGCTTCTTGTAATTTATATCCTGATTCAATCAAAACTTTTAAAACTAAAAAGAACCTAAACATCTGCTGTACCATTATAATGTTACTAATAACTGGTATTTTTAATAACAGTATTTTATCTATATTATATTTAAACTTTAACGATTTTTTATATCTAAGCCATATAACAAACGGTACAAAAATACTTATAAATAGTATAGAATATATATACTCAAATAAAAATACTTTTATTTGAAGTAGCCATTGTGTAATAATTGGAAGTGATGCTCCCAATTGCTTAAACATATGTTCAAAATTTGGTATAACAAAGATAAAGATTATTGAAATAGCTATAATCAAGGATATACTTAATAAAAAAGGATAGCTTAGCTTTGATAACAATTTTTTCTTATTAACTTGTTCTTTTGACAAAACTATACATAATGAATTAATAGCATATTTAATATTTCCGTTCTCTTCACCTAATTTAATAAATGACAGTACTAGATCTCCTAAACAATTCTTATATTTAGTCAGATTATTGATAATAGGAATACCATGCTTCATTGCATTTAACATAGATTCTAATATACTATACTCTTGTGTTTTTTGTGAATACTTAGAAAGTAAAATTTCTAATGATTCTTGCAATGTTAATCCTGCTTGCAACATTATATTTATTTCATTAAAAAGATATAACACCTCATCTTTAGATATATTTTTTTTATTTAAATTCCATTGATATTGTTTAATTTCCTTAATAGATATTACATTTTTAGGGTAATTTTCATCATCCCTAAGCTCTGATATAGAATTTGCACTTAAAAGAATAATACTATTCTTATTATCCTTTTGATATTTAATCTTAAATTGCTTTATTGACATGAAACTAATCTATATAATTCTTCTGGAGTAGTTAATCCTTTATCTATTTTAGATAAGCCATCTTCATATAATGTTTTAAAGCCAATTGACTTTGCATACTTTAAAGTTTTAGCCTCATCTTCTTGTCTTAGGATATATGATGATATAGTATTATCTATGCTTAATACTTCACAAATAACTTCTCGTCCTTTATATCCTTTAATATTACAGATATTACATCCTATTGCTTTATAATATTCATCATTTCCAATCTTTACTTTTTCTTTACAAGTATCACATAACTTACGAATTAGTCTTTGTGAAATAATTGTTTTAATTGTAGAAGCAACTAAATAAGGAGGTGCATTAAGGTCTATTAATCTATTGATTGTACTTATTGAATCATTTGTATGTAATGTTGCTAATACTAGATGTCCAGTAAGTGCCGCTTGCATAGCAATGTGTAATGATTCACTATCTCTTATTTCCCCTATCATAATTATATCTGGATCTTGTCGTAATATATTTTTAAGGATATCACTAAAAGTCAATCCTATTTCATGATTTATATTAACTTGTTGAATATTTTCTATATTATATTCAATAGGATCCTCTACGGTAATTATCTTTTTTGATCCACTATTTAATTTTTCTAATATTGAATACAAAGTAGTTGTCTTACCACTGCCAGTAGGTCCAGTTACTAAAATCATTCCAGATGTCTCTTCAATTGATTTTTTAATAGTATTTAGATTATCATTACTTATTCCAAGACTATTTATATCATTTAATATTGTATTATTTTCTAATATTCTTAATACAATAGATTCTCCTGTTATTGTTGGTAAAATGGATACCCTAAAGTCAAAATGGTGACCATCTATATTTTTTGTAAACCTACCATCTTGAGGTATTCTTCTTTGTGCTATATCCATTGATGAAAGAAGCTTTATTACAGAACTTAATATATTAAATAATTCTAACTTAAATCTAAATACCGTTTCAAGATATCCATCAATTCTAAATCTAATTATCATTGATTCTCTCAATGTTTCTATATGTATATCACTAGAACTCTTAATTATTGACAACTGTATCAATTTATCAAAAAATTCTAATATATCTGATTGTTCATTATCTATATTCATTTGTAATGATTTTTTATATAGATCATATAACTCTTGCTTAATAGATATATTTTCTAATGCATAGTTTATATCTTTTTGAGAATATATAATATACTTAATTGGTGTATTGTATACTGATTCAAGGTATGATGCTGTTAAATCATCTGATGCTACTACTGTTGTATATAAATTGTGTTTTTCAATTGGTAAAATATAGTTTTTTTGTAAATAACTCATATCAACTTTCTTTGATAAGTCATAGTTAATTATATAATTACTTATCATTTTCAATCCTATATTTAGTATCATTATGATTAAACTCTACATATGTATCATTGATATTTAAAAGCATAAACTTGTTATATGTATCCCCTACTTTAAGCCATTGATTTTCTATTAATATACAATTATCTACTCTTGCTTTTATAATGGGTAAAACTACTTGTATATCTAATTTTGTAGGCACTTTCTTATTCACTGGTTCTTCTATAATTAGATTATTATTCTCTTCCTCTTTTATATTTATTGAAAATATAGCTAATAGGATTATTATTGATATAAAAGATATTAACTTAATATTATTTTTACTATTTATCTTATTGATTTGTTTTATTTTTTTATAATTATTAGTATATTTACTTTTAATTAATTCTAATTCTTCCTCTGATATATTATATGTATTATCAATATTCATATCGATATACTTCTCTAGAAATATTTTAATATCTTCTTCTGTTGATGTTTCTTCATTATCTTTGAAACACTCCATATTTCCATTGATATATAAAACAAAAAAGTCTTTTGTAATAAATAAATCTACACCACTACTTAATAATTTTTTTGAGAAGTAATTATATGTAAATATATAAGGGATGAGAATATTGGTTTTATTTATTTCATTTTTAACAAGGAAGATATTATATTGTTTTCGTTGATTTGAAAACACATAAAAGAGTTCATATGTATCACTTTGGATATCATATTCCTCTAATATATTAAAGAAAAAGTCTTTTAAGTGCCTATTTGATATTTCTTCTGTTACACTTTTTTGAATAGTTATTATATCTTGTATATCTACAAGATTAATCAATATCGTATCCCATCTCTTTTAATCCATCTTTATTTTTTGTCCAACCTTTTTTAACTGATACAAAAAGTTCTAAATAGACTTTTTTGCCACTTAGTTTTTCAATCTTTTTTCTAGCATCTTTTCCAATTCTTTTAATGGCTGTTGCACCTTTACCAATAATCATACCTTTTTGGCTTGTTTTTTCAACAATAATTACAGCTTTAATTACATCTATATCATCTTTTTCTTGAATTTTTTCTATCTTTACATCAGTTTCATAAGGTATTTCATCACTAATATTCTCAAATATTGATTCTCTAATAAATTCTTTATATATATCTCTTAAATGCTCGGTTGTAAGTATCTCAGTATCATAAAGATATGGTGAATTAGGAAGAAGTTTCACTACAGCATCAAGAATTAAATTTTGCTTCTGACCTTTTTTAATTGTCATAGGTATTATCTCTTCATACTGATCTTCAAACTGCTTGTATTCATTAATCTTATCAAATACATCCATTGGTGTTACAAAATCTGTTTTTGTTAAAACAATAATATGCTTTGTATTTTTTTTATTCTTTGTTAGAAAATCTTGATAATGCTCTATTTTATCTGTAACTGGAGCTAGAAATAAAATTAAATCACAATCACCTATTGCTTTTAAAGCTTCTTCCAGCATGAATTGATTAATTAATTTTTCTTTTTCATGAAGACCTGGAGTATCTACAAAAATAATTTGAGATTCTTCTTTTTCATCAATACCTTGATGCATCGCAATAATATTAGATCTCTTTCTTGTCGCATTTGCCTTATGCGATACCATAGCAATTTTTTCACCAATTAACCAATTTAATAGTGAACTCTTTCCAGCATTAGGCCGTCCTACTGTTGCTACATATCCACATCTTGTTTCTACCATATCTCTCTCCTTGTAATATTCTATTTATAATCTAGCGCTGCGTAAATATGTTTAAACTTTTCAAGAATTGGTGCAATCTCATCTTTTATATTTTCTAAACTTACGTTTTCTATTTGTTTAACTTCTGGATAATTTTCACAAACTTTATTAAAGTTATCATTTATTTCACTCATAGTTGAACCAGTAACTACTGGGACATTATACTTTGCAATAAGATCTTCATTTTGAGTATCTTTATCACATCTCTTATAAAATACTGGTTTATTTCCAGCAGCTAAAGACTCTAATACACTATGCACAGTAGATGTTAATAAATATCTTGTAGTTTTTACAGTTTCAATATAATCTTCTTCTTCAATTACCTCAGCAAATGCTTTTGCTATTGCATCTTCATTTTTAAAGAAAAAATAATGTCCCCAAAGAATTGCTAAATCTTGAGATTCTTGATTTTCACATAGTCTTAAAATTTCATTTGCATAATCATCATCAGCAAAGAAAAAAGCTTTTTCTCTTTTTATATCTTCATGATTAAAAAAATCTTGATCTACAATATTTGCCGGAATTTCAGATCCAACTTTATATAATAAAGTACAATATTCTTTCATATACGATGTCATAGTTTCACTTGGTTCATCACTATCATATACTAAGATATCACCTTTTTCCATCATATGAGGAAGATTTCCAATTACATCTACACCAAGTCCAACTTTTACACCTAATTCACTTTTAGCAAATGTTGCTGCCCTATAATCTGCAGTTGCTAATGTTGGATTAAATTCTTCTAGTTGCTTATAAATAGCCGAACATCTTCTTACATTTTCTAGTCCAAACGCATGTCCACTACTTGAATAAATATATACTTTCACTTATGTTTCCTTAGCTTCTTTTATTTTTCTTTTTTGCATATCAATATTTAAATGTAAAATATCTACTGCACTTGGAGTAACACCACTTATTTGACTTGCATTATACAAAGTAGGAGGATTAAATCTCTTAAGTTTTTCAATTACCTCTGAAGATAAACCTGGAACATCATCAAATTTAAAATTATCAGGTATTTTTAGAGTTAACATTTTTTTCATTTTTTCTATTTGTTTTTGTTGCTTAGCAACATACCTATAGTATTTAGCTTCAATAATTACTTGCTCTTTTAGGTAATCATTTAAAGAACTGAATGATGGTACTAAAGCATCAAACTTTTTCTTTGTAATTGTATTTCTTCCAACAACATCAATAAGTAAAGCTCTATCAGATATTTTATCTTCACCTAGCTTTTCAAGTAATGCTAGATTTTCTTTTTTAGGGGTAAACCATTCACTTTCCATAAAGCTTACAGCATCTTTTATTACCTTAGACTTATGTTGAACATTAGAATATATTTCATCATCTATTAATCCAAATGTATGACCATATTCACTTAATCTTAGATCAGCACTTTCTTCTCTTAAAAGTAATCTATATTCTGCACGAGATGTAAACATTCTATATGGTTCGTTTGTGCCTTTTGTAACTAAATCATCAATTAATACACCAATATACGATTCATCTCGTCTTAATACAAATGGATCTTTTTCATCAACAGATAATGCCGCATTTATTCCTGCCATTAATCCTTGTGCCCCAGCTTCTTCATATCCTGTTGTTGCATTAATCTGTCCAGCAAAATAAAGATTAGGAACTTTCTTTGTTTCTAATGTATGCTTTAATTCAGTTGGGTCTACATAATCATATTCAATTGCATAAGCATATCTTACAATTTTTGCATTCTCCAATCCTTCAATTGAATGGATTTTAATTTTTTGTATATCAATTGGTAAAGAAGAACTTAGTCCATTTATATAATATTCTTCAGCACTTAATGTTTGTGGCTCAAGAAATAGTTGGTGTCTACTCCTTTCTGCAAATCTATTTACTTTATCTTCAATACTTGGACAATATCGTGGACCAGTTCCTTCTATTTGTCCCGTAAATAAAGGTGCTCTATCAAAATTATCTCTAATCACATTATGTGTATTTTCATTTGTATATGTAATATAACAAGGTAATTGAGTTGGATTGAAAGTATCTTTATTCGTTCTGAAACTAAATGGTAAAGGCTTTTCATCTCCACCATGCGCTTCCATCTTTGAAAAGTCAATTGAGTTAGCATTAATTCTTGCTGGTGTTCCAGTTTTTAATCGCCCTACTTTAAAATCTAATTCTCTTAATTGATCTGATAAAGTTGTTGATGGTTGTTCCCAAGCTCGACCTGCTGGATATTGCTTTTCACCTATATGAATTAAACCTTTCATAAAAGTACCAGCAGTAATAATTACTTTTTTAGAATTAAAAGTTTCCCCTAATTTCGTATTTACTCCACATGCTTTTCCATCTTTTATTATAATATCAGAAACTTCATCTTGATAAACTTCTAAATTAGTAGTATTTAAACATACATTTTTCATATATGCTCTGTATTTATCCATATCTATTTGTGCTCGACTTCCTTGAACTGCTGCACCTTTGGAAGCATTAAGTACTCTAAACTGAATACCTGTAGCATCCGTACATAGTCCCATTTGTCCCCCAAGAGCATCTATTTCTCTTACAAGATGTCCTTTTGCTAGGCCTCCAATTGCTGGATTACATGAAGCTGCTCCAATTTGTTCTACAAGCATTGTTACAAGTAAAGTTTGTTTACCCATTCTAGCACTAGCTAGTGCTGCTTCAATTCCAGCATGTCCACCACCAACTACAATCACATCATACATATTCACATATTACCTTTATTGTTTTATCTTTTTAATCCACTCATTAAGTGTCTTTTCATATCCAATACTTTTACTATCATAGAATTGTTTATTTGAATTAAAATAATTTTGATTTACAAAACCACCAAAATTATGTGGATTTTTATATCCTATATTTTTATCTTTTATTTCATCTGGTATATCTAATATTTTACCATCTTTTACATATTTTAATGCTTCACCTATAGCAAGGTAAGAACTATTTGATTTAGGAGAGGAAGCTAAATAAACTATGCACTGTCCCATTATTATCTTTGATTCAGGATAACCAATCTTATTACAACTAATCATAGTTGATGTTGCAATATTAAGAGCATTTGGATTTGCATTACCTATATCTTCACTTGCAAATATTACTAATCTACGAGTAATATAATCAACACTTTCTCCACCATTTATTAGTCTTGCTAAATAATAAAGAGAGGCATCAACGTCACTTCCTCTTAAGGACTTTATCATTGCACTTGCTAAATCATAATGTGTTGTTGAAGAGCTAATAGATTCATTTATTGGATTTGGACGTAATTGTTTTAAATTTTTTAAGCTTATAACTGTATCTAACTTAGAAGAAAATTCTATTAAATTTAATAATGCTCTTGCATCTTGTCCACTTGACTGTATTAGATACTCTTTAGCTTCATCTTCTATATTAATATCTAGTTTTTGAGAAGCTTTATTTATAACTTCATCAAGTTCTTGATATGATAAACCTTTAAACTCATATAAAAAGCTTCTTGAAATTATTGCTGATGTTAATGCAAAATGAGGATTTTCTGTACTTGCACCTATAATAATGGCACTATAGTCTTCCATAACTGGTAGTAAAACCTCTTGTTGGGTTTTAGTTAGCCTATGTACTTCATCAATAAAAATCAATGGTTTAGAGAGACTGTTATTATATCTTTTGAATATTTCACGAAGTTGTTCTATTTTAAGTGAAGTAGCATTAAAATTATAAAAATCATAATTACTATTCTTTGCAATTATTCTTGCTAGTGTAGTTTTTCCAGTGCCTGGTCTTCCATAAAAAAACATATGTGGTATTTCTTTTAATGTGATTAATTTATATAATGCACAATCTTTATGTAAGATATGTTGTTGACCCACAAAGTCTTCTAAACTTTGTGGTCTTAATATTTGAGCTAAACTCATTAATTTAACTTAATATGAGTCTTCATTTGAATATATAAAGTCTTTTAGGTTTCTATATTCATCCTTACTAAGAAATCTGTGTTTTCCTGAAGGTAATGAATTTAATGAGATACCACCAAAATCAAGTCTTTTTAAATCAACAATATCCAAATCAAAATGACCAAAGAATCTTCTTAATTCTCTATTTTTACCTTCAGCAATTTTTACTTTAATTTTTGAAAATTTTTGTGTATTAGTTTGGATTTGATATCCAATAAAAGGTTCAAAAACCATACTTGTAATATCTGTATGAGAATGTGCTCCTCTTGTAGCATCAGTTAATTCCATTCCATTTTCCATAGACTTTATAATCTCATCAGTAATAGGTCCATTTACTTTTAGTTTATATGTTCTTTCTAAATCTGAATGCATTAACTTATTTACAACATCTACTGAATCTGTAAGAAGTAAAACACCTTCACTAGCATAATCAAGTCTTCCTATTGGAGTATAATGAGCATACTGCTTTGATATAGTATCAAATATTGTTTTTCTTCCTCTAGGATCATTCTTTGTTACAAGTTCACCTTTTTGTTTATTATATACAATTACAGTAAATTGCTTATTTGGATTATGCCAAATCTTTTTATTATCAATTTCTATAGTATCATCATCATTAACTTTTGTTGCCATATTAGTAACAATTACATTATTTAAAGATACTCTTCCTTCCTCAATTAATTTATCCGCTTCTCTTCTACTATATTTACTATTGTGAGAAATGAATTTATTTAATCTTACCAACTCTTCATTATTCTGAGTTTTCATTTATTTTATACCCGCTTCTATTAGGTCATGTATATGTAATAAGCCTAATAATTTTTTATTTGTATCAGTTACTATTAATAACTGAATTTTATAATCTTCTATTACCGTAAGTGCATCACTAGCTAAAAGAAATTTATCTTCAATTGTTTTTGGATTCATAGTACATACATCTATTGCCTTAAGATCTAGAGAAAAATCTTTTTGCATTAATGCTCTTCTTAAATCCCCATCACTTAATAATCCTAAAACCTTATTGTCATCATCAGTAATTATAACATTACCAAGTCTACCCTCACTCATAACTACGATTGCATTTTCAAGTGTTGTTTCACGTGAAACTATTGGTAAATTTGTCGTACGTAAAAGATCATCAACTTTTATAAATAATTTTTTACCTAAACTTCCGCCAGGATGGAATGATGCAAAATCTTCTTTTTGAAAATCTTTATGCTTCATAAGGCAAACTGCTAATGCATCACCTAATGCCATAGTTAAAGTAGTTGAAGATGTTGGAGCAGTATTTAAAGGACATGCTTCTTTTGTAATATTTACACTTAAAAATATATCACTATATCTTCCTAATGTAGATTCCTTATCTTTTGCCATACCAACAAGTGGAATATCAAATCTTTTTAGATGTGGCAGAAGCTGTACAAGCTCCTCACTCTCTCCACTATAACTAATAGCCAATACAACGTCACCTTTAGATATCATCCCTAAGTCACCATGCATTGCTTCAGTTGGATGTAAAAAGAATGAACTTGTACCAGTACTAGCAAAAGTTGCAGCCATCTTAGCTCCAACTAATCCAGACTTACCTACACCTATTACTACAAGTTTTCCAGTTGCATTTGATATAAGCTCAACTGCTTTAGTAATTTCATCAGAGATAGCTGATGCAGCAAGTGTTAATTCATTTGCTTCTGTTAAAAGAACCTCTTTTGCTATATCTACATATCTCATAATTTACCTT
>JABJGE010000053.1 GCA_018662405.1 Campylobacteraceae bacterium | reverse complement strand
TTCAAAGTTACCATTAGATTTATCAATTACTGATTTTTTAACTATTATGATTGGTTCAATAGCTATGGTATGGTTATCTGCATATTATCCCGCACAAAAAGCAACTAAAATTAATGTATTAGATACATTAAGAAATGAATAAAAAAATTATTTATTTTGAGGAAGTAATTTAAGATCATTTAAAAGTAAAGAATCTGTTATTTGATTTTCATATTCTTTTGTTTCAAGTTGTTGTTCTAAAAATCTTTTTTCTTCTTTTAATGATATATATTGGGAATATAAACCATTAATATCTTTACTTATATAGTATATATTATTTCTTAAAAATATTTTTGGTATTAATAATATCAATAATACCATAAGTATTGATAGCACTATGATCAATGGTTTATTTTCATGTATAAATTTACTAAAAAAATTAATACTTGTTTTCTTCAAATTTAAATATCCTAAGTTTAGAACTTCTGCTTCTTGCATTTATTTTTATTTCTTGCTTTGTAGGTATAATTGGTTTTCTTGTGATAAGTTTACCTTTTTGATGATTATTACCACATTCACATCTAAAGATACCAGAGGGACATATACATTTTTTAGTCCATTGTTTAAAGTTATTTTTTACAATTCTATCCTCAAGAGAATGGAATGAAATTATAGCTACTGTACAGTTATTTAGATTGGCATTTTCGATACTTTTAAATAGATCTTCTAATACCCCTAATTCATTATTAACTTCAATTCTAATTGCTTGAAATGGTAATGTTGCTGGATGTAGTTTACTTTTAAATAGATTCTTTGAAAACATGTGTGCTAAATCTTTTGCACTAGTAAATGGTCTTTTTTGAATTACTAAACTAGCAGCTTTTTTATATTCTCTTACTTCACCATATTCTTTAAATATATATTCTAGTCTATTTTGATCATAATTATTTACTACATCAATAGCGCTTAATGATTGATCTTGATCCATTCTCATATCAAGTACATCACTTTCAAATCCAAATCCACGATTTGATTGATCTAATTGTAATGATGATACTCCAATGTCTGCTAGTATACCAACTATATTTTCATCTTTAAATTTTTCTACAACAGTTTGAAAATTGCCTTTATTGAATATTATTCTATCTTTATATTTAGATAGTCTTTTTTTACTAAATTCTAATGCTGTATCATCTTGATCATTACATATAAGTTTTATATTAGGATATTTTTCAAGAAGACCTAGACTATGACCACCATAACCAAGAGTACAATCTATTATATATCCATCATTACAATCTTTAAATGCATCTATAGTTTCATCAAACAATACGGGTATATGTGGTATCTCTTCAGTCAAGTTTAGCCTTTTATAATTTGAAGTAAATATATTTTAATTTTGTTATAATATCCAAATAAATTGAAGTAGGTACTTAAAATATGATTGAAAAAAATACAACTAAACTTCTTGCGGATATCTCATTAGCTTTATTTAGAAAAAATTTCTTTGGAATATATCATGGATCAATATCTTCTAAAATAGATAATGATACATTCACAATAAATAAAAAAGATGCAATTTTTGATGAAATTGATGATAATTATCTTTTAACATTAAAAATGAATCATAAAGATTATTCTTGGAAATTTGCAAGTATTGAATCTGATGTGCATAATGCAATATATAATCAAATACATGAAGCTAAATTTATTGCTTGTGGAATGCCACCTTATACTACTGCATATAGCCTTGATCATGATGTATTGGAATTTGATGATTTTTTTGGTAAAGAGGTCTTAGGTACAATAAGAGTTTATGATCCAGGAGATTTTAGTACTTGGTATGATAGATGTTCATTAGAAATTGTAAAATATTTAAAAAAACAAGATAGTCATATTATGGTTATTCGTGGAATAGGTGTATATGTATATGACAGAGATATTAATGAAATGATTAAAAAAATTGCAATTTTAGAAAACTCTTGTAGAACATTAGGTTTAAAGAAAAGTTTTGTTTAGATATCTAATAATTTTTATATTAACAATTTCTATTAGTTATGGAAATGATGATATTTATATAAAAACAAAAGATTTAAAATTAATAGATCTCGTAAATATAACTTCAAAAGCTATTAATAAAACCATTGTATTACCAGCTAAATTTTCTGGAAATATTAATCTAATACAAAATACAAGTGTTAATAAAAATGATTTACTAGATATACTGACTATCGTATTAGAACAAAATAATTATAAATTAATAAAGTATAACAATATTTTAAAAGTTATAAAAGTTGATAAGAGCAAAAGGAAGAAAAATAAAAAGATTCCAAAAGAATATATAGTTATAACAAAAGTAGTACATCTTCAAAATGCAAAAGCATCAAATATCCAAAAAGTGTTATCACCAATTATAAATAAGAAACCTAAAAAGAATAAAAAACAAAAGCTTTATATTTCAAGTGATGATGAATCTAATTCTATTATATTATTAGGCCCTATTAAATATGTAAATGAGATTCAAAAATTAGTCTTAGAACTTGATAATTATCGTGCACAAATATATGTAACTGCTAAAATTATTGAAATAAGTGAGATTAAGACAAATGACATTGGTGTTAAATATGGTTTAAATGGTGGTATTACTGGTAGTAATGGACTATTTACATTTGCATCGGCATTAGGTGGAGAAGCAATACCTATAGATACTTCAGGTATTGGATTAGCAATACCTAGTATTACTAGTGGAGTAGCTCTTGGAGCAAGTATAAATCTTTTAAATATTGATGGGGCTTTAGATATAGTATCTCAACCATCTCTTTTATGTATTAATAATAAAGAATCATCAATATATATAGGACAAACTAAATCACTTAAAATAGATTCATCTTTAAATACAACTGGTACAATTACAGATCAATCATTTCAAAGAGAAGATATTGGCTTAAAATTAGTTATAACACCTAGAATATCAAATAAAAATAAAGTATTATTAGAAGTAGAAACAACAATAGAAGATGTAAGAAATACAACAACAAACGGTCAACCAGATACATCTAAAAAACAAATACAAACAACAGCAATTGTAAATACAGGTGAAAGTGTAATAATTGGAGGTTTAACAAAATCTAGTCGAGAAACAATGCAAGATAATGTTGCTGGATTAAGTAATATACCTTTTATTGGAGATCTCTTTAAAAATGAAAAAGATATAAAGGATAAAGTTAATTTAATAATAATTATTACACCGTATATAATTCCTGCGTCAAAAGATTTAACTTATATAAGAAAACAATTAACTCAATTAAAAATTATAGAAGATAAATATACAAAAGATATCAAAAAATTTTTCGAAGATAAAGAAAAAACGACAGCTATTAATAAAAATTAGCTGTCATACAATCCAGAACTAAGATACCTTTCTCCTGTATCACAAAGAATTGTAACTATATTCTTTCCATAGTTTTCTTCTAAGGATGCTATCTTTTGTGCAGCATAGATATTTGCTCCAGATGATATACCAACTAGTAAACCTTCTTCTTTTGCTAATAATCTTGAAGTATTTATAGCATCTTCATTTGATACTTTAATTATCTCATCTATTAAATTAGTATCTAAATTTTTAGGAATAAATCCAGCACCTATACCTTGTATTTTATGAGGACCAGAGTCTTCACCCGATATTACAGCACTATCTTTTGGTTCTACAGCTATTATTTTTATATTAGGTATTTTTTCTTTTAAAATTTTTGATGTACCACTTAAAGTTCCACCTGTACCAACAGCAGCTACAAATATATCTATTTTTTTATCCATTGCATCTAATATTTCTAATGCAGTAGTTGATTCATGTATAGTTGGATTATTTTTATTTTCAAATTGTTGTAAAACAATACTATTGGGTATAGTTTTCTGTAGTTCTATTGCTTTAGTAATTGAACCATTCATCCCTTTAGATGATTCTGTTAATTCAAGTTTTGCTCCTAGAGCCTTAAGTAAATTTCGTCTTTCCATACTCATAGATTCTGGCATAGTAAGAATTAGGTTTAATCCTAATGATGCACACTGAGATGCTAATGCAATTCCTGTATTACCACTAGTAGGTTCTATAATAGTTGTATCACTTGTAATCTCACCATTTATCATAGCTTGTTTAATCATATTAAATCCAATACGATCTTTTACACTACTTGTAGGATTCATAAATTCACATTTACCATAGATACCTGATTTTAATTTTATAATAGGTGTATTCCCTACTAAATCACCTATGTTTTGTGCAATATTCATAGATTTTCCTTATAATATATTTTATTCTTACTCTATCATAAATATGATTTAATATAAATAATCATATATTTTATACGAATAACTTGACAAAGATTGACTCAAGTGCTATAATAATATTAGCACTTGATATAAATGAGTGCTAATTATATAAAATTAAGGAAATTTAAATGAGTAATAAAAT
>JABJGE010000084.1 GCA_018662405.1 Campylobacteraceae bacterium | reverse complement strand
TAGATTTAGATTATCTATTATTGAGTCTATATTGGATATCATATGTAGTTTTCATTTCTTGGTGGGAATTACCAAATTACAGAATAAATGACATATTCTGTTGATATAAATAATACAGGATATATATAATTTTAATGAGAATTTTTTTACTAATAATCTATATTTCATCACTTATCATAGCTATAGAGATAAAACCTAAATTAGATTTAGTTCTTAGATATAACACAAATGATGAAAAATATACAAATATTGGTCAAATGCTCAAAGGCGTAGAAAAGGTCAAATTTGATGCAAGTGTTGTTGGTGGTGATTTTGGAGTAGACATATCTTATGATAATTTTAATTTTGTCATTCAAGGTAGTTCTGTTGTTGATCTTAAAAATGAAGATGATCCACTAAAGATAGATACTACATATTTTGATAATGATCAAAAAGAGTTTTCTTATCTTTCAAACTTATATATATCATACCAAAATAAGCTATCTTCAATAAGAGTAGGAAGACAACAATACAATAATAATCTAGTAAATAAAAATAAAAAGATTATCTCAAACCAATACCAAGGTATATATTTTGATTATACTAAAGACAATTATAAGACAAATGTTTTTTATTTTACAAAAATTGCATCATCAACAGTAGCAAATGTTGTACCATTTAACCATCATTATGGTGCGATAGGTTATGGGATGGGATACAATGTAGGTAACTTTACTGACATATCTAAACATATCACAAATGTAGATCATAATACTAAAGGTGCCATAGTTTTTGATGGAGAGTACAGTCATCAAGGTACCAAGATAAATGTTCAAAACCTTTATGTAGATAACTTTTTTAATACATTTTATCTTGAAGCTAAAAATTCATATAAAGTGAAACAAACAAAAGTGAGTGCAAGAGTTAGCGTTATATTTCAAAAAGATATTGGAGAGAACCACTTTGCAAAAAAATATAATAATAAAAAAATAAATGGTAAAATGTATCAAGGATCACTCAACTTTGATTATCATAACCTGTTTGGGTCTTATACATACTCAAAAACTTTTACAGATAAAGATGCGGTTCTTGATGGTACTATCATATCACCTTTTTCAAATAAACTAGGATGGATAAAAGGTCCTCAAACTGCTCATGCTTTTGTAGCAAATACTATATCTAGACAATATCTCATAGGAACATCACTAACTATATATAAATTACCAATAGTGATTGTAATAGCGTCAAATAAATACAATATAAAAGATAACTTTATAAATCATACTGATATATTGACAAAAGAAGATTTCATTCATACAAAATTGTATTTATCAAAAAATCTTAACTTTGTATTACAATACTCCCAAGGGAAAAATCTTGATTTACAAGTTACTAAAAATACAAATACTAGAGCTTTTTTTAGCTATACCTACTGATGATACGTTTATTTATTACAACTCATTATAAATAATCCTTTTTAAACCATTACACAATATCTAGGACTACGGAGTTTGTATTGTTATTACCTCGACAATTTACAATATCTTTAATTGTTTGCTTGTAACACTTTTCATAAAAAATTTCATTAAGTCGGAAATTTTGTTTAAGAAAACTACTCTTATCTTTTTTTAATTAAGCCTAATCCTATTTTAACACAGGTTCATCTTTACATTATTTTAAAATAATGCTACCATTTTATAATTTAAAATAAAAAATACTTATACTATATAAAGGTAGGCAATGAAAAAATTAATCGTACTATGTTGTACACTATTTACAATATACGCAAACGGAGACTTTATTAATAAAAGTAAAAGTATAATTCAAGATAATAAAAGAAATTTTTTATGGCAAGATACAAAAGAGGTGAAAACTATAAAGAGAGATTTCACAGAGGCAGTCTCTTATTGTAAAGATTTAGAATTAGATGGTATAAAAGGATGGGAACTTCCTAACCTAAAGCAATTATTTACAATTGTTAATACAAAAAAATATAATCCTGCAATATATGAAGAATTTAAAAACATCAATCCTGATACTTACTGGACAAGTAAACTTTTCTCTAGAGGTGCAAGTAATGATGCATATACAATTACATTTAAAACAGGAAGTTTATATAGAAGAAATATGAATGATAAGTTTTTTGTAAGATGTATAAAAACAAAATAATATACTTTTTATTAGTTTTTATATAAAATTAGAAAAATTATCGACTAAGGTAAACTATGAAAGAATTAAATACATCAAGTGTAAAATCAATTAAAGCAGAAAAAATTGCTGCAACTAGTAATCAAAATAAAAACAATACAAAAGTTGCATTTATTCAAAATAATAAAGATGAGCAAATTATAAATGCTAGAAAATCAGCAAATTTAGAATTAGCAAAAAAGAAAGCTAAGAAAAAAGCAAAAATGGCAAAAGCTTCTAAGAAGAAAAATAAGAAATAAACTACATATATCTCTGTAAAAACTCATTAAAAGAATTTGCAAAGTTTTGGGAGTCATTCTGACCAAATGGTGCTGGACCCTTTGTAATTTCACCACTATCTCTTATACTCTCCATAAGGTTCCTCATTGCAAGATAATGTTTTATATTATCTTTTGTATAGAATTCACCTCTATGATCAATTGCATGAGCATTTTTTGTGATAGTTCTATCTGCTAATGGAATATCTGCAGTAATAACTAAATCAGATGATTCTAACATCTCTACAATTTTATTATCAGCTTCATCTGCTCCAGCATCAACTATTATATATTTAATATTTTTAGATTTGCCTATTATAATTTTTTTATTTGATACTACATAAGTATCTATATTTTGTTTTTCAATTGCTCTTAATAGTATTGGTTTTAACAAGTTTGGTAAAGCGTCACCATCGATATATAATTTTATCATTATTTATAAAGTACTAGATAAGTGAATTTTTTATTTTTAAAACTTCATTTTGTCTTTGTGGATTATTTAAATAAAAATCAGATCTCATAATTATATCAATTTGTCTTTGATATTTTTCAATTACATCAGCTTTTAAATCATCATCATCTAGGTTTAGTATAGTTCTTAAATCAATTTTTCCAATCTTATTTAGCCTATGTTCAAATAACTTTTCATTATCCCATTCAACATTAATCACTTTACAAAGTTCGATATATATTTCATCGATTGATGATGTATATCTTCTATAAATTACACCAGCATAATCATTTAAATATATAGTAAAATTCTTATAGTCTGAAAATATTTCAACTAATTTTTCTTGAGATATAGTATCATTATCTACATCATGTAATTTTTTCAATATATGTTTTGTACATAAAAATGTTATTTCTGAACACTCTTTTTCTATATCATCTAAAAATATTTGTATTTTCATTCTTTTTCTCCATAAAAAAAGGGGTCGAAAGACCCCTTTTTTGTCCTTAAAAGATATATTATCTAAACAACTGGACCAGCAGCTGTAAAATCAAAATCACTATCTTCTGTTAAGTACTTTTTAAAGTTATCAATAAACATATTAGCTAATTGATCTCTACTTTTATCAAATTCATCTTTATCTTCCCAAGCATCTCTAGGATTTAAAACTTTAGGATCAATAGTTCCTAAAGTTTTAGGTACATTAAATCTAAATGTTTTTGTAGTAGTAAATTCAGATTCTAATATAGAACCATCTAGAATACTATTAATACAAGATCTAGTATCTTTAATACTCATTCTTTTACCTGTACCATAGGCACCACCAGTCCATCCTGTATTCACAAGATATACATTTACATTGTGTTCATCAATCTTTTCACCAAGAAGCTTTGCATAATCTGTTGGATGTAAAGGAAGGAATGCTTCACCAAAACATGCACTAAATGTAGCAGTAGGTTCAGTAACTCCTCTTTCAGTTCCAGCAACTTTTGCAGTATAACCACTTAGGAAATAATACATTGCTTGTTCTTTAGTAAGTTTTGATACAGGAGGTAAAATACCAAATGCATCTGCACTTAAAAAGATAATATTAGTAGGATGACCAGCTTGGCTACCTTCTTGAATATTTTCAATATGATCAATAGGATAAGAAACTCTAGTATTTTGAGTTTTTGAACTATTAGAATAATCTACATTACCATTTTCGTCAGCAACAACATTTTCTAATATTGCACCTTTTTTAATAGCAGCAAATATTTCTGGTTCACTAGATGCATCAAGATCAATAACTTTTGCATAACAACCACCTTCAAAGTTGAATACACCATTATTATCCCAACCATGTTCATCATCACCAATTAATGCTCTTTTAGGGTCAGTAGAAAGCGTAGTCTTACCAGTTCCTGAAAGACCAAAGAATAAAGCTGTATCACCATCTTCTCCAACATTAGCAGAACAATGCATTGCCATTTTACCATCAAGAGGAAGCCAGTAATTCATCATAGAGAAAATACCCTTCTTCATTTCACCAGCATACCAAGTTCCACCAATTACAGCTTCATTTTCTTCTACATCAAATGCTACATAAACTTCAGAATTTAAACCTTGAGATTCAAAGTTTTCATTTGTAGTTTTACAAGAATTATATACAGTAAATTCTGGAATAAAGTCTTCTAAATCTTCTTTTGGTGGTACAATAAACATATTTTTTACAAAATGTGCTTGCCATGCAATTTCAGTAATAAATCTTACAGATTTTCTACTATCAGCACTTGCTCCACAATAAAGATCTGTTACATATAAATCTTTTCCACTTAATTGCTTTTTTGAATTATCTAAAAGTGAAGTATAAATTTCTTTAGTTATAGGTTTATTTACATCACCCCATGCAATATATTTATTTGAAGGATCTGCATTTACAAAATATTTATCAGCTGGACTTCTTCCTGTAAAAATTCCAGTATCAATCATTAGTGCACCAGTTGAAGAGATTTTAGCCCCTTCATTTTCTACTGCATGATCAATTAAAGTATCTAAATCTAGATTTCTATATATAGTTCCTACATTTTCTAAAGATAATGTGTTTTTAATATTTGACATATTTTTTTATTCTTCCTATTTAAAGATTGATAGTAATACACCAGCAGCAACTGCTGAACCAATTACACCGGCAACATTTGGACCCATAGCATGCATTAATAAGATATTAGACTTATCATACTCTTGACCAACTTTACTTACAACTCTTGCTGACATTGGTACTGCTGAAACTCCAGCTGCACCAATTAATGGATTAATTTGTTGATCAGCTGGACTAACTTTATTCATTAATTTCGCCATTAATACACCAACTGCTGTACCAGCACTAAATGCTAATAAACCAATTACCATAATTCCCATAGTATCAAGTACAAGGAATTTATCAGCTGCTAGTTTTGAACCAACACCTAATCCTAAGAAAATAGTTACAATATTAATTAATGCATTTTCCATAGTATCACTTAATCTATCAACAACTCCAGATTGTTTTGCAAAGTTACCAAATGCAAACGCACCAATAAGTGGAGTAGACTCTGGTAAAATTAAAATAGCCATCATTAATATTAATATTGGTAAGAAAAGTTTTTCTAATTTATGTACTTTTCTTAATGGTGGCATTTTAATTTTTCTTTCTTCTTCTGTAGTTAACAACTTCATAATTGGAGGTTGAATTACAGGAACAAGAGCCATGTAAGAGTATGCAGCAACTGCAATAGCACCTAACATTTCAGGAGCAAGTCTATTTGCAATAAAAATTGATGTAGGACCATCAGCCCCACCAATAATAGAAATAGCAGATGCACTCTGTAGATCAAATCCAATAGCAACAGCACCAACTAATGATCCAAAGATACCAAACTGTGCAGCTCCACCAAGGATTGCTGTTTTAGGGTTTGCTAAAAGTGGACCAAAGTCTGTCATAGCTCCAACACCCATAAAAATTAGCAGAGGGAAGAATTCATTAGCAATACCCATATTATAAATAATACCAAGCATTCCATGTTCTCCACCCATACCAGCAAGAGGTATATTGGCTAATAGTCCACCAAAAGCAATAGGTATTAATAATAGTGGTTCAAAGTTCTTTGCAATAGCAAGATAGAATAATATAAATACAATTATAAACATAATAAGTCTACCAAATGTTTGTTCAAATGTAGTCATTACTCGTTCATCAGCAGCATGTGGTTCAGATGTCATAACATCATCACCAGGATTAATTATTGCATTAACCCCAGTAGTTTCATAGAAAGATCCCAATAACTGACTAAGACTCTTTGATTCATATTCTTTTTTTTCTGTAGTAGGTTCAGTAGCAGTACTTGATGCAAACGAATTCACACTTAATATACTAAAAAACATAATTAACAATGAAGCGATTATTTTCTTATTCATTATTTTCTCCAAATTTGTTTCATTAATATACAATTAGCCAATTACGACTAATGTTTGACCTTCTTCAACTGCATCATTAGGCTTAGCAGGAACTGCTGTTACTGTACCTGAACAAGGTGCTTCAACATCAATTTCCATTTTCATAGCTTCTAAAATAGAAACAACTTGTCCAGCTTCAACTTTATCACCAACATTTACAAGGATTTTCCAAACGTTACCATTAACAGTAGCACCAACTTCAGTACCACCTGCTGCTGGAGCCGGAGCTGCTGCAGTTTCTACTGGTGCTGCTGCAGCTACAGGTGCTGCAACTTGAATATCAACATCACCTTGTGCTACTTGTACACTAAATTTCTTACCATCTACAACTACTGTATAATTCCCATCTGCCATTTCATTTCCTTCTTCTGTTTCATTATTTTCATCTAATTCACTAATTTTTCTAATATTAAGTGGTGATTCACCTTTTAAGAATGCAATACCCTTATCTTGACATGCTGCTGCAATAAAAATATTTTCATCATTTACATCTAATTCTTCTATTTCAAGTCTTTCTTTCCAAGCTGAAATAGATTTAGTTACATCTCTGTCTGCAATATCTAATGGATTTTCTGTAGTTGGTTCAAGCTTTAATTTTTCACTTGCAAGTTTTACAACATCAGCATCAGGTGCAACTGGAGTTTTACCAAAGTAACCAAGTACCATTTTTCCATAACCTGGAGCAATTTGCTTCCATGGTCCAAACATTACATTTGCATATGCTTGTTGCCAATAGAATTGTGATACAGGAGTAACAGATGTACCGTATCCACCTTTTTCAACAACTTCTTGCATTGCTTTAATAACTTCTGGGAATTTATCTAAAGTATTATCATCTCTCATCATTTGAGTATTTGCAGTTAATGCACCACCTGGCATAGGTGAAAATGGAATTAATGGAGATACTTGTGTAGCTTCTGGAGGCATCATATAATCACTTAATTGATCTTTTAATACTTCTTGATATTTTAATATTTTATCAATTTCTAATCCACCAAGATCATAGTTTGATCCTTTTGTTGCATGAAGCATAGTTAAAATATCAGGTTGACTTGTTCCACCACTTACAGGTGAGTTAGCTAAATCAATACCATCAGCACCAGCTTCTAATGCAGCTAAATAAGCAGCAACAGATACACCAGCAGTTTCATGAGTATGAAGTCTAATATGAACATCATCACCTAGAAGTTTTCTAGCCATTTTAATTGTTTCATAAATTTTAATTGGGTTAGCAGTACCACTAGCATCTTTAAAACATACAGAATCAAATGGTAATCCACTACTCAAAATATCTCTTAAAGTTTTTTCATAAAATGCTACATCATGTGCACCTTCACAGCCAGGAGGAAGATCCATCATTGTTACAACTACTTCATGCTTTAATCCATGTTTTTTAATACAAGCTGCTGAATATTCAAGATTTTGAACATCATTAAGTGCATCAAAGTTTCTAATAGTAGTAGTACCATGCTTAGCAAACATTCTAGCATGCATATCAACTAACTCTCTACTACCTGTATCTAACATTACTGTATTAATACCTCTTGATAAAGTTTGTAGGTTTGCATCTGGACCAACAATAGATCTAAATTTATCCATCATTTTAAATGCATCTTCTTGTAGATAGAAGTATAACGATTGGAATCTTGCTCCTCCACCAAATTCATAGTGTGTTATTCCTGCTTCTTTTGCAGCTTCAACAGCTGGAAAAAAATCATCCATAAGAACTCTACCACCAAAAACAGATTGAAATCCGTCTCTAAAAGTAGTATCCATTATATCAATAAATTTTTTTGACATTATTAACCTTTTTTGTTTGATTTTGAGTGATGAATAATAGCACCTGTAATTGCTGCAATTATATCGTCATTAGACTTTTTGGCTGGTTGCCACTCATTTGAATTAGATGCTTTATCATCATTTTCTGGTACATACTTTGCTATTAGATAAGCTTGCGCTTTTAATACAAAGATCATAATAGTAAGGAATATGAATACAATTCCCATACCAAGTACCATAAACTTCAGTGCTTCTGCTACTAAATTTATTTCCATTTTATACCCCATTTTTTGTGTTATCACAAATAAAGTTATGTGTATTTTATAGCAATTTAGCTTTAGTAATTATTTGTTTTACAAAAAACTTACAATAAATTATTTAATTTACAATATTGTATCACTTATTACATAGATAATATTATCTATTTTATCTATAGTTTCTGTAATAAATTTAATCATTTTATTTCCTTTTCTTGATTTTTATGTCAAATTGTAATATAATTATTGATATATCTTTAAAAATATTGCAATTTGCAATATTTTTAAACAAAATAAAGGAAATTGCATGCTTTTAGTAAGTGAAATTATAGAAAAATTAAAAGATATCATTAGCTCAGATGGTAAAAATGGTAAAGTTTATGACAAAGATGTTGCAGATGCACTAGACATGACACAAATAAATTTTGCCACTATGAAAAAAAGAGATAAAATTCCATTTGATAGAATTTTAGATTTTTGTGCAATAAAAAAAATATCAATAAATTGGCTTTTATATGGACAAGATCCAAGTAGTTTAGTGGATAGTACTGATAAATATTGGATTAAATTTTATCCAGGTATAGCAATGAGTGCTGGCGGTGGGTCTGATTTAGAAAATGAAAATTTTGAAAAATTAGATATTCCTAACTTTTTCATATCAAGTTTGGGTGGAAAAGAGAATATAAAAAATATAGAAGCTATTAATGTAACAGGTGAAAGTATGGAGCCTACACTAAATGATAATGATATTATTTTTGTAGATATAAGTAAAAAAGATTGTAGTAGAGATGGTATTTATGCAATTAATACAGAAGATGGTCTTCTTGTAAAAAGAGTTCAAAAACTAACAGATGGAACATATGATATAATTTCTGATAATGATATATACAATAATTATGCGATATCTAGGGACGAATTAACAATATATGGTAAAGTTATTGGTTCATTTGGTAGTATTTTTTAAAATATATGCTATAATCATCAAAATTAACTCAGGAGATAATTAATTGGACCCCTACTCCCTTTATTATACAGAATCTAAGCAGGTATTATGGAATATTTAATATTTTTATTTGTACTTGTAATTACAATCTCATTTCTTTGCTCTATACTTGAATCAATACTATTATCAGTAAATGTTACATATATTTCTGTGCTTGAAAATAATAATCCAAAAGCTGGTAAAGATTTAAGAGAATTAAAAACCGACATAGATAAATCAATATCATCAATATTAATTCTAAATACATTTGCAAATACACTTGGTGCTACAGCTATTGGTGTTCAAGCTCAAATAGTATTTGACAATGATAGTAATTTAGTATTATTAGCATCAATTGCATTAACTTTTATGATTTTATTCTTTGCAGAAATAATTCCAAAAACAATTGGTGCAATTTATTGGAAAGAACTTGCTCCTAAAGCAGCAATACTTATTAAATTTTTTGTATTTATTACTTACCCAATTATATTAATTACCTTATTTGTAACAAAAAAGATTAATAAAAATGGTGCAAATGAAACAGTATCAAGAGAAGAATTAATTCATAGTGCATTATTAAGTGAAGAGGATGGTATCATTAATGATTTAGAATCTGATATTATTGAGAATACTCTAAAATTAAAAGAGGTTAAATTAAAAGATATCTTAACTCCAAGAAGTGTAATGTTTGCAGTTAATAAAGATACTATAATTAAAAATTTACTTGATGACGCAAGAACATATAAATTTTCTAGAGTTCCAGTATACGATCAAAACATAGATCATATTGTAGGTATGATACTTACTAAAAAATTATTCAAACATGCAATTAGAAATAGTGAAGTTACTATAGAATCTATCATGTTCCCAATAGATAGTCTAAATGAAAATATACCTGTATCAAAAGCTCTAAGTTCATTCACAAAGTCTAAAGCTCATATGCTATTAGTAACTGATGGATATGATCAAACTGAAGGTATTGTTACACTTGAGGATTGTCTTGAAACACTATTAGGTTTAGAAATCATGGATGAATCAGATACTACAGAAGATATGAGAAAATTAGCATCTGCTAAAATGAGAGCAAAAAGAAAACTAGCTAAATAATGCTGGTTGCTCTTTTTGAGCATTATTTAAAATTACTTCCATATCATTTCTTGATTTTCCCACAATATACAATGCATTAAATATAGACTTTTTAATTATTTTAATTAAATCTTCATCATTCTTATAATCTTTAATAATATCAATCTTTGCAAATTCATATTGCGATTTTAAAAAATTGATTTCCAAATCTAATAAATTATTATTTGAATTACAAATTATAAATCTATTTGATTTACCAAAATCTACAGCTTTATAATAACTATCAATAAATATAGGAGATAAATATTTTATGTTTTTTAGTAAGTTAATATCTATACTAGTATTTATCTTTTGATTTAATTTTATAAATTCAATCAAAGATAAAAATTGATTTATATATAAATATGGTAATCTTATATTATCAAAAAAATAATTATTATATGAGAAGCTTGTCTTAAATAGTGAATGAATCGTAAGATTTTTAATACCAAAGTTCTCTTTAGTATCTATAGCCTTAGTCATAGGGATAAGACTAGTCATATAATTTTTATCTGTATGTATTATTATATCATCTAATGTAATAGTTTTAATTATTTCAAAATCTTCAATTATATTACCACTTAGTAATTTTATATTTTTTTTATTTGTTGTTATTACATTAATTAATTCAAATAAGATATCATCACAATAATAACTCTTAAGCTCTTGTGCACTTAATAGAAATCTAGTTAATTTTGTAGTCGCATGAAAAATATCATCAACTCTAATCCATGCTATTTCTTTATCTATAGAGATATCAATTAAACTAGAATCAAATACGATTGCATAAGCTCCATTTTTTATAGCAATTTTAATATCATCCAAATTATTTGATATTAAAAGATCACCTTCATTAACTTTTTTTGAAATAGTTTGTATTTGAGTAATAAATGATATAGAAGGTGAGTTAAGCAACTCCCCTTCAAATATACCTTCAAGTGTTCTTATTTGCACTGTATTATATACTTAAGAAATTTTTGTCCCAGCAGTTTTTGCTTTCTCTGGTCTAATTAGTGATAATCCATTATCATCTTTTGCTGCTAAAAGCATACCTTCACTAAGCATACCCATTAATTTAGCTGGTTTTAAATTAGCAACTACACAAGCTTGTGTTCCTACTAATTCTTTAGCAGAATAAAATTCTTTTATTCCTGCTAATATTTGTCTATTTTCTTTTTCACCTACATCAACTTGTAGCTTTAAAAGTTTTTTAGATTTTGGTACTTCTTCAGCTTCTACAATTGTACCAATTCTTAATGTTGTACCAAAAAACTGATCAATTGTAATAATATTATCTTCTTCAATTGTTGATTTTTCTTTTAATGATTCTTTTCTAGGTTTTTCTACAACTGTTTCAGCTTTTTGAACATCTGCTGATACTAATAATTCAGCTTCTATTCTTGGGAAAAGTGCATCTATTTTAGTAATAACAGTATCTGCAATTATCTCTTTATTTTTAATTAAAGATACGTATGCATCATTATCAATAGTAATACCAATTGATTGTGCAATTTTAGAAATTTTTTCTGGCATTACACATTCAAGAAGTACAGAAACTCTTGCCATAATATTTGTAATAAGAGCTACTAAAGCCATTGCTTCTTCTTCTCTTCCATTTTTCATCATAGCCCAAGGTTCATAATCACCAATTGCTTTATTAGCAACTGTTAATACTTTCCAAATATCTTCTAAATATCTATTAATTTGCATATTGAAAATATATTCTTCAGTATTTTCAAGGATCACTTCAACTTCAGCTAATTCTTTTTGATGATATTTAACTACATCTTTACTAGTTACTTTAAAATCAAAATATTTTCCACTCATACCTTGAATTCTATTTAATAAATTTCCTAAATCATTTCCTAAATCAGAATTAATTCTATCCATTAATGCTCTTTGAGAAAAATCACCATCTTGACCAAAAGGCACTTCTCTAAGCATAAAATATCTAAATCCATCAAGACCATAAGCATCAGCAATCTCTTTTGGATTAACTACATTACCTTTTGATTTTGACATTTTTTCACCATCTCTAGTCCACCAACCATGAGCAGCAATATGATCAGGAAGTGGTAATTCAAGACTCATTAAGAATGCTGGCCAGAAAATAGCATGGAATCTTAAAATATCTTTTCCTACAAGATGAACCTTACCAGGCCAAAAATCCATATTAGCTTCATCTGTTCCATATCCCAGTGCAGTAATATAGTTCATAAGTGCATCAAGCCAAACATACATTACATGTTCATCATCCATATTATCAGGTAATTTTACACCCCAATCAAAAGATGTTCTTGATATAGATAAATCATTTAAGCCATTAGAAACGAAATTAACAATCTCTTTTGCTTTTGCTCGTGGTAAAATAAAATCTGGATTATTTTTGTATAATTCTAAAAGTTTATCTTCATAGTTTGAAAGCTTAAAGAAATAACTTTCTTCTTTTACAACAGTAGTTGGTCTTCCACAATCAGGACAACCTTCTCCATCATCATTTAATTGAGCATCTGTAAAAAATGTTTCACAACCTACACAATAATTACCTTCATAATTACCTTTGTAAATATCACCTTTTTCTAGCATCTTTTTAAAAGCTTTTTGAACACCAGTTTTATGATCTTCATCTGTAGTTCTAATAAATTTATCATAAGAAATATCAAAATCATCCCACAAAGCTTTAAACTTACCACTTACTTCATCTGCATACTCTTTTGGAGTTTTACCTCTTTGTTCTGCACTTTGAGCAATCTTTTGACCATGTTCGTCTGTTCCAGTTAAGAAGAATGTATCGTATCCTACTAATCTTGAGTAACGAGCAAGCATATCTGCTATAATAGTTGTATATGCATGACCAATATGTGCTACATCATTTACATAATAAATTGGAGTAGTAATAAGTATTTTTTTACATGAATTTTGTTCTGACATTTTGTTTCCTTGAAGTAATGATTTCAATTTTATAACTTTGTTATATTTTATGGATTATATCCAAAAATTTCTTATTTTATAAAAGCTTCTCTTGCCCTAGTCTATAAATAGCAAAATCATATTTCATTGGATCTTTCTCATCAAATTTTCTTAAAGATTCAGTAATTTCAACTGCTGATTTAAGGTCATAAGTTTTTCTATTTAACAAGCCTAGTCTTTGCCCTACTTTAAAAGTATGTGTATCAAGTGGCAATATTAAATCTTTTTTATTAACATTTTGCCATAATCCCATATCAAGATTATCATATCGTACCATCCATCTAAGATACATATTATATCTTTTATAAGGAGAATTACCTATAAGTTTAATATCTCCTTTTTTATCTTTTTTAGGAGTAGAGCCAATTAAAAATTTATATCCATCACTATGATATTCATAAGCACTATATATAGCTACAAGCATTGATTCAATACCTTCTAGTACATTATTATTTTTATCATATCCTACTTTAAAAATCGACTCTAATGATTGTTCTTTTTTAAGTCTAGAAAGTGCAATAAAAATTGCTATTACATCATTTTCTTTTTGAAAACGATAATATTTTCCTTGTAATTTTTCTTTTATAATATCTTCATCACAATCTAACAAAGAATAATCTAAACTTCTTAAAAATTTCACAATAAGTTTAGCATTACCATAGGCAAACAATGCACAGATTAGGGAAATATATTCATCATTATATTTTTTTGCAACAACTAATGGATCTAATTTATCTTCACTAAGCTCTTCATTTGTATTTCTATTCTTAACTTCTTCATCTAGAAGTTTTTTTATGCTTAAATTTTTATTCATATAGTATAATATCAAAAATTATCTATAATAGGAATATATTTGACACAATTAAAATCAATAGATAAAGGTATACTTTTCATGCTATTAAGTGCTTTAATATCAGCACTTAATGGAGCAACTGCTAAATTATTATCAGATAATATAGATGCTTTTGAAATGGTATTTTATAGAAATTTAATTGGTATTATTATTATTTTATATGCTTTAAAACATACTCCACCTATATTAAAAGGTGGCAAAATACATCTTTTATTTCTAAGAGGTTTATTTGGTACTATAGCAATGCTTTTATTCTTTTATACAATAACAGCAATTCCTCTAGGAGAAGCTATTACTCTAAATAAAACATCACCATTCTTTGTAACTATATTGGCATTTTACTTAGTAAATGAAAAGATAAATATTAATACTATATTTGCCTTAATTATTGGATTTATTGGTATTGTACTTATAGTCAAGCCTTTTGGAATGGTATTTTCATATGATCATATTCTTGGTATTTTAGGTGGTTTCTTTGCAGCAGCTGCATATGCCACGATAAAGAAAATAAAAGATATTTATGATACAAGAGTTATTATGCTTTCATTTATGGGTATTGGGACCTTAATACCATTTTTCTTTATAGAATTAAAATTTTATACTGATTATACAATTTGGACTTTAATAATATTTATGGCTGTAATATCAACATTATCTCAATGGCTACTTACTAAAGCGTATAGTCTGAGTAGCGCAAGTATTATTGGTGTAGTTAGTTATACTAATATCCCATTTGCTATTGGATTTGGATGGATGCTAGGTGATTTATTTCCAGATTTCTGGACATTTACTGGAATTGGCTTAATTATATTAGGTGGAATTTTAGTTGGAAGAAATAAAAGAAGTTAAGGGAAAGATATATGAATTTTAATAAATTTAAAAAAATTGTAGAAGATACAAGATGTACAAGAAGATTTAAATCAAGCTATAATATTAATAAAGATGATTTAATTGATCTAATTAATTTGGCAAGACAAACATCAAGTGGTAAAAATATGCAACCATTAAAATATGCGATAATTACTGATGATATTATAAAAGATGAAATATATAAACCACTTATTTGGGCTGCTCATTTGAAAGATTGGGAACAAAATAAATATGAAAAACCATCTGCTTATATCTTATTAATAAATGATACATCTATTGATGGATTTTGTGCAATTGATTCTGGAATTGCCATGCAAACAATAATGTTAGGAGCAAAGACAAAAGGTTTGTCTGGATGTATGATGGCATCCATTGATAAAGAAAAGTATAAAAATATTTTAAAATTAGAAAATAATCTTGAACCAATGTTTATAATAGCCTTAGGTATTTGTAATGAGAAAATCAAAATTGTAAATACTAAAAATAATGATACAAACTATTATAGAGACAAAGATGACAACCATTGTGTTCCTAAAAAATCATTAAAAGAGGTACTAATATATGACAACTAAAAAACAAACAATTTTAATCACAGGCTGTTCAACTGGAATAGGACTTGAAAGTGCATTATATATGCAAAGAAATGGATTTGATGTATATGCAACTGCTAGAGAAAAAAAAGATATTGAAAATTTAAAAGAATTAGGCTTAAACTGCTTGTTATTAGATGTAACAAAACCAGATACAATTAAAGATTGTTTAGATGAAGTATTAAAACAAACCAATGGAACATTGGATATATTATTTAATAATGCTGGCTTTGGACAACCAGGAGCTGTAGAAGATTTAACGACACAAACTTTAAAAGATCAATTTGAAACAAATGTATTTGGATTACATGAAGTTACAATACAAGTATTATCTATAATGAAAGCCCAAGGTTATGGAAAAATCATAAATCATAGTTCTGTTTTAGGTCTTGTATCATTAAAACTTAGAGGTGCTTACAATGCAAGTAAATATGCAATAGAAGGCTTAAGTGATACATTAAGATTAGAACTTGAAGATACTGATATTAGCGTAAGCTTATTAAATACCGGTCCAATAATTAGTGAATTTAGAAACAATGCAAAGAAAAAAGTTGAGGAAAATATTGATATTAATAATTCAAGATTTAAAGAAAGTTATATCAAAAGTTTAAAAGCAAATAAAAGTGATGTACCGTTTACATTAAAATCAGATGCAGTTGCAAAAGTAGTATTTAAAATAGCAAATACTAATAATCCTGCTCCTAGGTATTATATTACAAATGCTACTTATTTATTAGGATATTTAAAGAGAATCTTATCTACAAAAATGTTAGATAAGATTCTAATTAAGATTTAGATAATTTTAATT
>JABJGE010000092.1 GCA_018662405.1 Campylobacteraceae bacterium | reverse complement strand
TTTAACCTTGAATTTTAAATAACTTACATCTCAAACATCGTCTCTTAAAACCCTGCTTGTTTTGTGGATGGAATTATAATAGGTTTCTCTTTAAATGTCAAGAGTTTTTTGGGAAATGTTGGAAAAATTTGGAATGTTTTTTAAATGATATAACTATATGTTATTACATAATAAGGACAAGTCCTACAGAATAGGACTTATTTAATTTAGATTAAAATTTGACTACTTTTTTGAATATTTATAAAATAAACCTAAAGATATAATCATTAAAGATACTCCAGCAATTAAATACACGGCATTATGCATTTGAGTATAATCTTGAAGTGCAATTTTAAAAACAACCATTAAAGCTTCAATTGACAATGCAATAATAATAGATATAAGAAATTTAGTTAATATTTTATTATCATCATGCTCAGCTGAAGAATTATTTTTATATATAACTTCATGTTCAAGTAAATTTTTAGCTAAATCAAAAATAGCTAAACCTAATGTTAATGCAATTATGGATTTAAAAATTGTTTCTAGTAATTTACTTTCACCAAATAATATAAAACTTCCAAAACTAAATACTGAATACCCTACTAATACAAGAGCAAATAAAGCTAAACCATAACCAATAGCCCCGTATATATATTTTGTTATTTTATCAAAAAATATATTTTTACCCATATAATCTAACTCAGAAAGTAATCTCATTAAATTAAAATCCATTACCATTAAATGGTTATGTATCTTTTTTACAACAGTAATAGTTGAATGACCTGTGTGTGCACATATATATGGAGAACTAATATAATATCCATTACTATTATATGTAACCTTATCAAATAAAACGGATCTATCTTCTCCTAAGTGCATTGCATCTTTACTATTTTTTGTATATCGAGGTGTGATTTGTGAATGATTCATATCTACCACAAATAAAGCTTCTAAAGATTTAAATAAATGAAAAAATTTTTCTAATGTTTTATCACTAAAATGATCTATATGATTATTGTTTATATTATCATATAAATAATTTTCTATTGATTTTTTATGTGTTCTAAATATTTGAATTGCTTGTTTCATAATTCTACCACCTTGTATAAATATCTTACATTTATACTATGATAGAAATATAGAAAGTTAGCTTAATGAGAGTTTATTTTATTTATAATTTTAATTAAAAAATTTGCTGAATTTTTTGCTGAGCTATCTAGGAATTCATCAAAATTAAATCCTGCATCCATATCAGCAGTATCACTTATTGCTCTTAATATTAAACATGGAACATTCAATGCATCACATACAACAGCAACACTGGCACCTTCCATCTCTAAAGCATCAGCTTTAAATGTATTTTCAATAAAAGATTTTCTTGTCTCATTAGCTACAAATTGATCACCAGTAGCAATAGTTCCTTCAATAATTTTTATATTATTTTCATTAGCTACATCAAGTGCAATATTTTTTAATTTTTCATCTGTCTTAACAAAAACATCACCACCTGGAACAAAACCATTTGGATGTCCAAAAGCAGTAATATCTAAATCATGCTGACATAATTTATTAGCAACAATTAAGTCACCAATTTTAAGTTCCGGATTAATTCCACCAGCAACCCCACTAAATAATAATGTATCACAAGCAAATTTTTCAATCATAGTTGCTGCAGTTAAAGTTGAAAAGACTTTTCCTATTTTACTATAAGCAACTACAATATCTAAATCATTATATTTAACTTCATAATATCTATTATTTGCAAATTCTGTAACTTTAATATCTGTAAAGTAAGATAAAAGAGGTTGAATCTCCTCTTCCATTGCTCCCATTATTGCTAATTTAGTCATTTAATTGCTCTAATGTAGATTCAAGTGTTTTAAAATCTGATACATTTAATGTAGGGATAGATTTTACTATTTTTCTATTAATACCTTTTAAAACTGATCCATTTCCAAACTCAATAAACATATCAACATTTTCAGAATTTGCTAATATAGAATGTTTATATTTAACTGGTGAAACTAATTGTTTACCTAACAAATCAACGGCTTCATCTTTTGTACTATATGCATTAGCTGTTACATTTGATATTACTGATACATTAAAATCATTTGTAATATATTCTTCTAATGATGGATTTAATTTTTCAACTGCACTATTTAATAATTCACAATGACTAGCAACACTCATATCAAGAACAATTGCTCTTTTTGCACCTGCTTCTTTATATGTATCTACAAGAGATTCTAAATCAGCTTTTTTACCAGCAACTACAATTTGACCATCCATATTATAGTTTGCAGCCCAAATTAATTTACCATCTTCTCTTTGAGTAGCTGTCATTAATTCTACAGTTGCATCATCAAGTCCTACAAGTGCCATCATACCAGCACCTGCTCCAGAACATGCTTCTGTCATATATAAACCTCTTTTATATACAAGCTCTACTGCATCAAGATAGTTAATCGAACCACTAGCAACTAATGCAGAAAATTCACCAAGTGAATGACCTAAAACAAATTCAGGCTTAATATCACATTTAGATTTAAAAATTTCTAATGCAATACAGCTTACTAGCAAAATAGCAGGTTGAGTAAATTGTGTTTGACTTAACTTATCATTTTCTTCAAATAGTAAGTTTTCAAAATCAATTCCTAATCTTTCACTAGCTTTAGAAACCATATCTTTTGCAATATCACTATTTTCAAAAAAATCTTTACCCATACCAACTGTTTGACTTCCCTGACCTGGGAATATAAATGCTATTTTACTCATATTTATCCTTTAAATTTAATGTATTATATACTAAAAAACTCCTATTTAAAATAAATAGGAGTTTTTTAATCTAGTTAGTTTTAATTAACTACAGTGTCCACCACCACAGCAACCTGACTCTTCTTTTGGTGCAGGTTCTGGAGTATCATCACAGTGTCCACCACCACAACAACCACCATCTTGTTGATGACCACCAACCATACCTGCAGATATTTCGTCAGCAGTAGCTTCTCTTAAAGATAAAACAGCAACAGTAAACATTAATGTTTTACCAGCCATAGGATGATTGTAATCAATAGTTACATCATTTTCACTAAGTGATTTAACAGTAACTTGTACAGTTTCTCCATTTTCTCCAGTACCATATAGTGCCATTCCTTCTTCTAATTCAATACCAGCAAATTGCTCAATTGGTAATGTTTGAATTGCATCTTGATTAACTTCACCGTAACCATCTGCTGGTTGTACAACTACATCAATTTTAGAACCATTTTCTAGACCTTCTAGTTTTGCTTCAAGACCAGGAATAATATGTCCTTTTCCTGCAATATATTCTAATGGAGCTCCTCCAACATTTGTATCTAATTGTTCTTTTGTATTTGCATCTTGTAAAGTATATTCAATACCTACTACCATATCATTTTTAATTGTCATTTTTATTTTCCTTTATTATTTTAAAATATTTTTTTGTGCTATTTTTGCCTGTTTTGTTTCAGGATATACATCTATAAGTGAACTATAAAAAGATGCTGCATTATCAATATCACCAATTTTTTCAAATGATATTGCACTATTTAATAATAAGTTTGGCATCCACCATCCTTTATCATAAAGCATACCGCTTGTTTTAAAATAAGATATTGCTTTTTTATATTCTTCTCTAACAAACCACATTTGCCCAAGCATATAATTAGATTCTGCTGGTTTATAATTTAACCGTACAAGCTCTTCATATATAGGGATAGCTTTTGTAAAATACTGTTTATCATATAATTTTTTTGCTTCTGTCATCATTTGTTTTTTAGATTTAGAAACTTTACTTGATGTTTTCGATTTTTTATCTAAAAGAGAAATTAACTTATCAAATTCTTTTTTTGTCACAAATTGAGACATATTAGATTTTAGCTCTTTTTGAGAAATATATGTTGAGTTAATATTATTAGTTAATTTGGTTAAGTTATCATGCGATTTTTTTAAGATTAAAAAATCTTGTTTTAAACTTTCTTGATTTTGAATTATGATAGATTGATCTTCAACTAACTTCTCAATTACTAATTTAATATTATCGTTTGATGTAGTGATTTTTTCTATATCTAAATTATATTGTTTAATTAATTTATTTAAATGGATAACTGTATCATGAAGTTTTTTGCTATCACCGTCAATGATTGACTCTAGACCATCGATTCTTTCACTAACCATCTCAATAGAATTTTTCACACCTTTTACATTTGTGTCAAAACTTTCTAATTTATTTTTATTTTTAAGTATGTGTTTTTCAGCAGATGTTAAACCATATGGTGTAGGCGAAGAAATATCACCTGCACCAAATGCAGAAACTTCTCTTGCCTCAAGACAAGAGAATAAAAGGAAAATAGTTATTAATAATTTATTTAACATAAACTACTACGGAAGTATTTTATTTTCAACTCTTCTGTTTAACTTCCAGCAATCTTTAGTTTTTGTTGTACAAAGAGGATTACTCTCACCAAAACTAACTAATACTATTCTATCAGAATTTATACCTTCAGTAATTAAAGCATCTTTCACACTTTTTGCTCTTTTTAAACCAAGTGCAAAGTTATATTCATCAGTACCCCATTCATCACAGTTACCTTCTAATTTAACTTTTGCATTCGCTTTTAATTTAGAAAAAACTGAAGCATTATTCTTAACTCTATCTAACATTTCAGTAGTTAAATTAAATTTATCAAATCCAAAAAATATTTGTTTTACCGTAGCTTTTGTACCATCGGCTAAAGTTACTTCTTCATTATAGTAATCAAAATCTGTAGATTTTAAATTATTTGTAGATGAAGAATCAATACCAGTTGCTACTGCTTCATATTCTGTACCAGCAATAACTTTCTCAGTTACTAGTTCAGTACCTTTATCTTGTTGTCCTTCAAAGCCAACATTTTTTTGACTACAACCAGTAAATAATAATGCTGCTGCTAAAAATGAAAACAATCCAAGTTTTTTAATCATAATATATCCTTATTATTGTAAATTACAAGATTTTATCTAATTTGTGTTTAATTACCAATCAATAGATTGTAATTTACCACTTTTTAATGGAAATTTAAAACTCTTATTATAATTTAATCTAGTAAGATTTAAATAACTTTTGCCTTTATATCTTTTAATAAAAAGGATAGTTTCTCCATCTGAGGAAAATTTTGGAAATTGATTTAATCCAGTAGTAGTCAATCTTCTAATAAAATCACTAGTTGTGGATATTAAATATAAATTAAAACTATTTCTACTAAACTCATTATTTGTTTCTCTACTACTATATACAATATAATTTTTATAAGTACTACAGGCACTATTATTTCTACCGTGATAAACTAATCTTTCTATACCTTTTGAACCAATTTTTTTTGCAAATATATTTGGATATTTTAATCTGTCCGAAACAAAGACAACTTTTGTATCATTTTCAACAAAACTACCTCCAACATCAATACCTTTATACTTTGTAATTCGTGTTTTAATATTTTCTCTAATATCATAGAGATAAATATCAGGTTGGGAATTAGGTGCCATTGTTAAAAGTAATTTATTTCCGTCCTTACTTACATCAGAACATACAATCATACCTTCACTTTTTATAATAGTTTTCTTTTCCCCAGTATAAATATTTTGCTTAACTAAAGAAGGCATACCACCATGATAAGATGTATAATAAAAACTATTTTGTTCTACATTAGCCCATTTTGGGAAAACATTTAGACCACCTTTTATAATCACCTTTTGATATGTTAATGTATAGTCAGCAATAATTATTTCACTTTTCTTTGCACCTGTATATTTAGAAAATAATATAAATTTATCCATCCAATCAATAGACGGTGCACTAAATTTTTTATTAATTGAAATTGCAACTTTATGCGCTAAAAATGGATATCTTACTTTATTTGTTGTATTAAATACTTTATCTAAAATTAGTTTTTTTGAGTTAATATCATATAATTTTAAATGTAATAAAATTCCTGATACACCATTCTTTTTTATTAAGATATTTGAAAATAAATCAACATCATTTTTCTTCAATGTTACATAATTAGGTTGACTGTTAAAACTATTTTCATATTTTAAATCTAATGGTACAAAGTGTCCACTAACCAATAAATCTTGATTTAATATTTTTTTAATTTTGTTAGAAATACTTTTTTCATGAGAAGATGTTACATTAATTTGAACATTTGGTAAATTTTTACTTTCTTTAATAATTTCCATTGTTGCATCTATTGCAAGTAAGTTATTTAAATATATAAGTGATAATATTAACAATATTTTCATCCTAACTCCTATTTATTTTTTTGTTTTAAATATAATTTCAATATCAACACTACTTCTATTAGAAGGGGAAGGGAAGGTTTCATTAATTTGGGAATCTAAAAAAACCATAAGTTGTTGATTATATGTTTCACTATTTGAATACTGAACAAAAGTATAACTAAAGATTCCATCATTTGTAATTGTAATTAGTACCTTTGCAGAAAGATCTTCTTCTATTTGTCTTGGAATAAATCTAGATGATAATATTTGATATATTTTAGAATAATATGGATCGTTTTCCTTAATAGATTTTAAGGATATTTTTTTATTAGATATATCTTTTATTTTATTTAAACTATTTGATACCTTAACATTTTCAGTCTTTTTTTCTTTCTCAAATTTTGATTTATATCTACTATTTGTCATACTAGATTTAATATTTAATACATTTTGCTTTACAACTTTTGCAGATTTTATTTTAACTTTTCCAAAAAGTGATTTCATATTTGCAGTTCGTTTTGAAGATCTAGAAGTTGATTTTTTAACAATTTTCTTAGCTTTTTTTGTTGATGTCTTTTTTATAGTAGGTTGAACTGTATCTTTAATGTCTTTTTTTACAGGTAATGATACAAGATCTAATTCAATAGTTGTTTCTTTTGTTGCAGCATCATATGATTTTACATTTTGAGATGAAATATAATATAAGATAAATAATATAATAGCTATATACAGTATTAGTGCAATACTAATTGATACTATATAAAGTTTTTTATTATCCATCTGTAATTAATGCAACTTTTAAGAAGCCTGTCTCTTTTATTGTTTTAAGAATAAATATTACATTATCATACTTTAAATTCTTATCTGCCCTTATATGAACAGGAATATCTCTACTTTTATCTTTGGAAAACAAAACAAAACTATCAGCAAAATTAATTAATTTTATTTCACTCTTATTTACAAGTATTTTACCATCTTTAGTCAATAAAATATCTATCTTTTTACTTTGACTTACTTTAGAGGAATGACTACCTTTAGGAAGATTTATTTTTTCTTCATATTCTATTACAGGTGCAGTAACCATTAATATAGCTAATAATACTAGCATAACATCAACTAATGGAGTAATATTTAGTTCTGGTTTATTATTGTAATCATACATGATTACATCCTTATGCTTTCAGAATTAATATTTCTGATTGAGCCTTTATATATGTATTTAATTCATATACTTTTCGCGTAATTATTTGATGAAATGTGTATGCAAATATTGCTACAAAAATACCAGCTGCTGTTGCAACTAATGCTTCACTAATAGCTGGAGCAATTACACTAAAACTCACTTTTGATTGCGATGAAAATTTTGCAAATGATTCTAAGATACCAACTACAGTTCCAAATAATCCAATAAAAGGAGCTGTTGAAGAAACTATTGAAAGCCAGGATATACCGTTACTTGCTTCTCTAATTAGAGAAATTTCACAGGCACTCAATAGTTCTTTCGAAACGGGAGATGAACCAACACATTTATTTAATTTAGATAAAACTCGTTGAGAATTACCACCTGAAGCTAACACTTCTAATGATTTTTTTTCATCTTCAATTAGTTGTTGTAATGTTTTGAATTTATAAATGAAAATTGCAAAAGTTAAAATAAAGTAAAATGAAAGACCAACTAATACTAAAATAGCAATTAATCCACTATTCCCTAGGTAATCAAGTGTTGAATCTATCATTTTATTTCCTCTATTTAATTATGCAAATGAACTAATTTTTGCGTTTACCGCAGCCATTGATACATTTGAATCTTGAACTGAATTTACAAGCTCTTTTGCAGTTTCTATATTAGCAGCAGTAGTCGATGAATCACTTGGATTTAATGAAACTGCTCCATCAACTAAAACATCTACAGCAGATTCAGAAACATTTACATATCCCCAGTTAATTGCTATAGCTTCAGTTGAAGAATCTGTTTTTTCTATAACTATTACACCTACAGTTAAAGATGAAACTAAAGAAGCATGACCTTCTAAAACCCCAAACTCTCCTTCTTTACCAGGAAGAGTTAGAGATTTAACATCATCGTTAAAAATTTCACCAGTAGGAGTAACAATTGATAATTTAATCGTACTCATATTTTTGCCTTCTATTTTTTCATACCTTCGTATTTTGCGATTGCTTCATTCATATCACCAACCATGTAGAATGCATTTTCTGGCATATGATCGTAATCACCAGCAATAATACCTTTAAACCCTGCAATAGTGTCTTTAAGCTCTACATATTTACCTGGAGCTCCAGTGAATATTTCTGCAACATGGAATGGTTGAGATAAGAATTTTTCAATTTTTCTTGCTCTATCAACAGTAACTTTATCAGACTCTGATAATTCATCCATACCAAGAATTGCAATAATATCTTGAAGATCTTTATATTTTTGAAGAATTGACTGTACTCCTCTAGCAACACCGTAGTGCTCTTCACCAAGTACATCTTCACTTAATATTCTAGAAGTCGAATCTAGAGGATCAATAGCTGGATAAATACCTTTTTCAGCAATTTTTCTATTAAGAACTGTAGATGCATCTAAGTGAGCAAATACTGAAGCTGGAGCTGGATCTGTTAAGTCATCCGCTGGTACATATACCGCTTGAACAGAAGTAATTGAACCTTTATTTGTTGTTGTAATTCTCTCTTGAAGTTTACCCATTTCACTTGATAATGTTGGTTGGTAACCAACAGCTGATGGAATTCTTCCTAAAAGTGCTGACATTTCAGAACCTGATTGTGCAAATCTAAAGATATTATCGATAAACATAAGTACATCTCTACCTTCTTTATCTCTAAAGTACTCAGCCATAGTAAGACCAGTTAAGGCAATTCTATTTCTTGCACCTGGAGGCTCAGACATTTGACCGTAACATAATGCAACTTTATCAAGTACATTTGATTCTTTCATCTCGTAGTAAAGGTCATTTCCTTCTCTTGTTCTTTCACCAACACCAGCAAATACAGAATAACCACTATGCTTTAGAGCAACATTATTAATAAGCTCCATAATGTTAACTGTTTTACCAACACCAGCACCACCAAATAGTCCAATCTTACCACCTTTTGCATATGGTGCAAGTAAGTCAACTACTTTAATACCAGTTTCAAACATTTCTGTTGAAGTTGATTGTTCTTCAAATGTTGGAGCATCTCTATGAATAGACCATCTCTCTACATCTGCAGGAATTGGTGCACCGTCATCAACTGGATCACCAATAACATTGAAAATTCTACCTAGAACTTCATCACCTACTGGAACTTTAATTGGTTCTCCTGTAGAGATACATTTTGAACCTCTAACTAAACCTTCTGTCATATCCATAGAAATAGTTCTAACTCTACTGTCACCAAGGTGAGCAGCAACTTCTAATACTAATCTTTCTTTTGTACCTGGTACTTCGATTGCTTCATTAATTGCAGGCAGGTATCCGTCGAACTCAACGTCTACTACTGGACCCATAATCTGAATAATTTTACCTTCCATATTCATAATCCTTTTTATTTTTGAGCTTCTACACCAGAAATAATTTCAATTAATTCTGTTGTAATTGCAGCTTGTCTTGCTTTATTATATTCTACTGTTAAATCTTTTACTCTATCATTTGCATTACTTGTTGCATTATCCATAGCCTGCATTCGAGCACTATGTTCAGCAGCTAATGAATCGATTAAAGAGTAATACATTGTAAAGTCAACATATTTTGAAGTTAATTCTTCTAACACTTCTTCATTATCATCTGGTTCAATATCAAGCATAGAACCCGTTTCATCAATAGAAACAGAATCTAAGCTAATTGGTAATAACTCTTGAGTTTTTAACTCTTGAGATAACATATTTAAAAAACCATTATGAATTACAATAACTTTATCTGTTACTTCATTATTAAAATCTTCAAATGCAGATTTAATAAACTTAACAGCTTTATCATAAGTAGGTGCACCTGATAAACCAAGCTCTTTTTGTAAAATCTCTACTCCTTGGAACGTAAAGTAATCAATACCTTTTCTTCCAGCAGCTCTTAATCTTACTTCTACACCTTCATTTGAATATTGTTCAATTAAAGTTCTAACTTCCTTAATAGTAGTCATATTAAAACCACCACAAAGACCTTTATCAGAAGTTACAAATACAATATCTACAACTTTCGGAGATTTATTTTCTGTAAATGCTCTACTTTGATTATCATCATTTTGAACTAATGCAACTCTTGCCGCAATTTCAGATAAAACTCCACTGATCTTAGTAGCATAGCTTTTTGATTGCTCAGACAATTGCTGAGCCTTTCTAAGCTTTGCTGAAGACACAAGCTTCATAGCTTTTGTAGTCTTCGCAGTATTTTTAACACTATTAATTTGTCTTGCTATATCTTTTAAATTAGCCATGACTTATCCCTTATTTTGCACTAAAAATAGTTTTAAACTCATTAATAGCATTTTCTAAATCAGCTTTAATATCGTCATCAATTTTAGTTTTTGCAGCAATTGCATCTAAAACATTTGAATGTTTTTGTTCCATAAACGTATGGAACTCATCTTCAAATTTAACAATATCAGAAGGATCAATATCATCAATAAATCCATTTACACCAGCATATAATATTGCTACTTGCTTTTGAATTACTAATGGCTTATTAACACCTTGTTTAAGAAGCTCAACCATTCTCTGACCTCTTTCAAGTTGTGCTCTTGTAGCAGCATCTAGATCAGAAGCAAATTGTGCAAACGCTTCAAGCTCTCTAAATTGTGCAAGGTCTAGTTTTAATGTACCTGCAACTTGTTTAGTAGCTTTAATTTGTGCAGCACCACCAACTCTAGATACAGAAAGTCCAACATTAATTGCTGGTCTAATACCTGAGTTAAATAGATCTGTTTCTAGGAAAATTTGTCCATCTGTAATAGAAATTACGTTTGTTGGAATATATGCAGCAACATCACCAGCTTGTGTTTCAATAATTGGTAGTGCAGTCATAGAACCAGCACCTAATTCATCATTAACTTTTGCAGCTCTTTCTAATAATCTTGAGTGTAGGTAGAATACATCACCTGGATATGCTTCTCGACCCGGTGGTCTTCTTAATAGTAATGACATTTCTCTATATGCAACTGCATGCTTAGATAAATCATCATATACAATTAAACAATGTTGACCGTTATCTCTGTAATACTCACCTAAAGTAACACCAGCATATGGTGCTAGGAATTGAAGTGCAGAAGATGCAGAAGCACCAGCAGTAACAATAGTAGTATACTCCATTGCTCCAGCAGCTTCTAATGCACCAACAATGTTAGCTACAGATGAATCTTTTTGACCAATTGCAACATAAATACATTTAACATCTTGACCTTTTTGATTAATAATAGCATCAATTGCAACTGTAGTTTTACCAGTTTGTCTATCACCAATAATTAGCTCTCTTTGCCCTCTACCAATTGGTACAAGTGCATCAATTGCTTTAATACCAGTTGTTAATGGCTCATGTACTGACTTTCTAGCCATAATTCCAGGAGCTTTTTCTTCAACTAATCTAGTTTCTGTCGCTTCAATTACACCTTTACCATCAACTGGCTCACCAAGTGCATTTACTACTCTACCAAGAGATGCTGGACCAACTGGAATATCAAGAAGTTTACCAAGTCTTTTACAAGATGTACCCTCTCTTAAACCTTCACTTGAACCTAAAATAACAATACCTACTGATGTTTCTTCTAAGTTTTGAGCAAGACCTTGTGCTCCATTTTCAAATTCTACAATTTCACCAGCCATAACATTGTTAAGACCATGAACTTTTGCAATACCATCTGCAAATGAGATAATTTTACCTGTCTCACTTACATCTACATTTAATTCAAAATTATCAATTCTTTCTTTTATGATTGAACTAATTTCATCTGCTTGAATTTTTGTACTCATTAATTTTCTCCTTTATTTTTTAATTAAGACTATTGTCTTACTAAACTGCTTTTAAAATGTGATCAATCATTTGTGATTTTAATCTTTCTTTTGAGAATGCAATCTCAACACCAAGTCCTTCAATATCAACTTTAATTCCATCATAATTACAAATATCTTGTGTTAATGTTAATGATGTATCAAACTTCTTAGAAAAACTATTTTCTATTTTAGTTATAACATCACTTGTTAATTCTTGATTTGTATAAACAACACCTGTATAGATATTACTTAATGCAGCTAATTCTTTTTTCATTTCATTAGCGATATCAGGAATTATATTTAATCTTTTATTTTCATCAAGTAAATTAATTAAATTTATAGAAGTTGTACTACAGTTATCAATAAATGATAAAATTAAACTAACTTTAGCACTTGATTTAATATCTGTAGATTCAATAATAGATAAAAATTTATCGTCATTATAAGCAGTTGCAATTTGTGATAATTCATTGCAAACATCATTTGCATTGTCTCTACTCATAAGTGCTTTAACATATCTTTTGGCTACTAAATTACTCATATTAGGCAACCTTATTTAATACAATAGAAGTTAAGTTATCTTGACTAATAGCAATATTTTCATCACTCATTAATTCATTAAGAATCTCTTCAACAACTTCTTTTTTAATTTTTTTAGTTTCTATATCACATCTATCATCAAAACCTTTTGATAATTGTGTAATCTCATTCTCAACATTAGCTTCAATTTGCTTTTTAATTGATTCTACATCATTTTTTGCGTCTTCAACTAATTGTGCAGCTAATTCTTTTGCATTATCAAGTTTATCTTGTGCATTAGCTCTTTTAGCTTCACTTTGAGCTTTTAAATCTTTTACTTTTTCAAGTTCAGATTGAATTCCAGCACTTCTCTCACTAAAGAAAGCTTTTGCTTTATCTGCTAACACATAATATACAATTGAAGCAAAAATAATAAAGTTTACCGTTCTTTCAATAATATCAGTGTTACCATCAGATGCAAATATAGCAACTGGAGATAATGATAATAATATAAATAATAATTTCTTCATTTCCTATGCCTTTATATTGAACTGATTTTAGCTTTTAAGCTATCTTTAAATAGAGGCATTGAAGCTGCAAGTGATTGCTTTAATGTATCTCTCTCAACCTTCATTGATTCAACAAAAGAATTATATTTTTCTTCTATTTCACCTTTGGCACCATTTAATTTAACTTGTGCAATCTCATTTGCACTAGCAGTAGCTTCTTCTCTAATAGAAGCAGCTTGAACTTTTGCTTTTGAAATAACATCATTCGCTTCGCTTATTAAACCATCTACATCTGCACTATTGTCTGATGCTGCATCAAGATCATTTTGTATATCTTGTGCTCTATCATCCATATGCTTCATAAGTGGTTTATAAAGACAACTATTTAATCTAGCTAATACTAATAAAAAGATAATAGCTGAACTAAGTAGTAAGACAGGACTTATGTCTAACATTGACTCCTCCGTAATTTACAGTTTAGTTTATATTTAAACTAGCTCAATGATAGCAAAATGTTCTATAAAGAAAGATTAAAAAGATTATTATTTAATGAAATATTTAGAAATTATTTCAATGTCTTCTTGAGAATTGAAATTTATTTTAATTGAATTATTTTGTAGTGACGATTTAATATTTTTTGATTTTAAATCTTGTATAATTTTATCTAATAATTCAATATTTAGTTTTGTTTTTGATACAGTTTTTACTGATTTATTAGATTCTTTAACATTTTTAATTAGGTTTTCAGTATCCCTTACACTTAATTTTTGTCCAACAATCGTATCAATAATCTTTTTTTGACTATTTTCATCTAAGCCTAGCATTGTTTTTGCATGTCCTAAGGTAATAGTGTTTGAACTTAGTTTATCTTGAACATAGTTACTTAAGTTTAATAATCGGAGCGTATTTGTAATTGAACTACGGCTTTTTGATACTTTTTTTGATAATTCATCATGTGTTATATTATATTCATTAATAAGTTTTGCATATGATTTAGCTAACTCTACTATATTTAAATCTGACCTTTGAATATTTTCAATTAAAGCAAGTTCAGCTAGTTTATTATCATCTACATTTATTACTATTGCCTTAATAGTATCCATATTTGCCATTTTAGTGGCTCTTAATCTTCGTTCACCTGCAATTAATATATACTGATCTCCATCACGTGTAACATTAATAGGTTGAAGTAAGCCATGCTCTTTAATAGACTCACTTAATTCTTCTATTTTAGACTCATCAAAAACTGTTCTTGGTTGACTTGGATTTGGTATAATAATATCTACATTAATCTCTTCAATACTATCGGAAGTAATATTATTTTCATTATCATATGCAATATCAATTTCACCTAATAATTCACCTAATCCTCTTCCTAATGCTGATTTCATAAACTATCCTATTATTACTTTTGCTAAATTTGTATATGCCTTAGATCCAGAAGCATTTTTATCGTATAACATAATTGGCTTACCAAAACTTGGAGATTCAGCAAGCTTAACGTTCCTTGGAATAACTATATATGATTTTTCATTAACTTTAAATAGCTTATCATTAAAGTGTCTTGATAAATCTGCTAATACTTGCTTTGATAAATTATTTTGTACACCATACATAGTTGGTAAGAATCCCTTAATAGCAAGTTGTCTATTTGTAGTTTGTCTTACTAACTTAATTGTGTTTAATAACTGAGCTAATCCTTCTAGAGCAAAAAATTCACACTGTATTGGTATTAATACAGATGTTGCTGTACTAAGAGTATTTATTGTCACAGGACCTAAAGCAGGAGGTGAATCAATAATTATATAATCATATTCAGACTTTACAGTATCTATTTTTCGTTTTAATATTAATTCTCTGTCTTTACTACTATTATAAAATTCTTTTTCAAATCCTACAAAGCCAATATTTGATGGTACAAGTTTTAATGTTTTAATTTCTGTATCTAAGATAATATCTTTAAGCTCTTTCGTACCTAGCATAACATGATAAATATTAAATTCATACTGATCTCTAGAAAATCCCAAACTTGTTGTAGCATTAGCCTGAGAGTCTGCATCAATTAGTAAAACTTTTTTACCTTCTATTGCAAGTGCTGCACTTAAGTTAACAGCTGTAGTAGTTTTACCTACTCCACCTTTTTGATTTGCAATTGTAATTATCTCTGTCATCTTAAGCTAAATACCTTTTTATCATCTATTTGGAGCGAACCATCAGGCTGCAACATATTACTTTTTAATATAATTTTACTACCATTTATATTAGTTGTAAAATTATTATTCTTTCCGAATTCTATCACGAATTTGCTAAATATTGTCTTCCACGAATGTGATTTTTTTATATATTGAAAGTATCTATTTAATAATTTTTCAATAGTTATATCAATATCTAAAAAACCATAATTATCATCTACTTTACTAAGATTAATACCTATACCGCAATAAATCAAGTCTTTATTAACACTAGTAATTGTCCCCCCAATTTTTTTATTATTAATATAAAAATCATTTGGCCATTTAATCCATGTATAAGATCCTTGTTCTTCAAGTATCTCTTTTAACATAAAGCTAAAATAAATTGATGCTGATTGTAATGGTAAGTCTTCTGGTAATGTACTTCTAGAAATAACAAATGAAAAGAAAAGATTTCCTTCTTTTCCATCCCAGCTATTATTTTGACTACCTATACCATTTGTTTGATTCTGAGTAACAATTGCAACAGGATGATTATATCCATTTTTTCTAATATAGTCTTTTATATATGTTTGAGTTGAGTTAACACTCTTAAGATAAAGTATTTCCAATTTCTACTCTTGCACCTCTAGTATAGTCTACAACATTCATTGCTTTCTTAGACGCTGGTTGTACCATCATGATTTCAATACTACCTTTATTACATCCAACAATTATACTATTCTTATTTATTTCTAGAACTTCACCTGTATTATTAATAGAACTATTTTCTATAAATTTACATTCTTTTATTTTTAGTCCTGACTTAAGAAATATTCCTGGCCAATATTTATATGCTTTAAATTTTTGATACACTTCAATACTATCATTAAATTCAATAAGTCCATCATCCTTACTAATCTTAGCACAATGACTAACTTTAGATATATTTTGTTTTTTAGGTAAAATATTACTATAGTTTTCTAATGTACTAATTGTTAGTATCGCTGCTACTTGTGATAGTTTTTCAAATAACTCTCCTACATCCATATCATCTAAAATAGAAACATATTCTAAACCAAGAATATCTCCACTATCTAATCCCTTTTCCATCATCATAGCTGTTACACCACTATACTTGTCATTATTCAATATTGATTGCTGTATTGGACTAGCACCTCTATATTTAGGTAATAAAGAAGCATGGAGATTAATACATGGAGCTAAATCCAATATTGACTGAGGTAAAATTTGTCCATATGCTGCAACAATAATAAAATCTGCTCGTAAGTTTTTAATATCTGAAACTATTGATTCATCTTTTAATGATACTGGTTGATATATTGGTAATTCTAACTCATTATCAATACAATGTTGTTTAATATGAGGTGGTGTTAAAAGTTGTTTTCTACCAACTTTTTTATCTGGTTGTGTATACAAACCTACAACATCATAATTAGTAGATTCATATAGCTTCTTAAAAATATGTGTTGCGTAATCTGGGGTACCCATAAATATAATTCTTTTATTCATTGTTATCCCTTGTAAATAAAGTACCACCATTATGATTATTATCTAGTAAATAATTTTTTGCATTTGTAAGATCAAATCCACTTGCAAGATACATATCTAAATTATTATTCATTAAATAGTCTGCTGCCTTTAATTTCGTTACAATACCACCTGTAGCAAATTCACTATTTGCACTATGTTTCATATTCAATTCATCATCACTTAAACTATTAACAATTTTTTGTAGCTTAGCATTTTCATTGATTTTTGGATTATCATCATAATATCCATCAATATCCGTTAGTATTACTAATAAATTTGCATCAAAATATTGTGTTACATAAGCAGCAAGTTGGTCATTGTCACCAAACACAAGTTCATCAATTGCTGTTACATCATTCTCGTTTATAATTGGTACAACATTATTTTTTAAAAGATTACTAATAGTATCTCTTGCATGATTTAATCTACTGTTATCTTTAAAAATTGATGCTTCCATTAAAACTTGAGCACACAGTATATTATATCTTCCAAATTGTCTACGGTATGTATCCATTAATAATGGCTGTCCAATTGATGCTAATGCTTGCTTATTTTCAAGAATAGATTTATCAAGTGGAAGTAAAGTATATCCTGCAGCAACTGCCCCAGAACTAACTAGAATAACTTCAATATTTTTTTGCTTTAATTTATCAATAAAATCTACTAAATTCATTAACCTATCTAAAGCCAATTCATCGATGTTGGTTAGTACTGCACTTCCAACTTTTAATACTATTCGTTTCATTTTATGCCTTTGATGTTACTACAATTTTTGTAGGTTTAAATAATTCTTTTGCATTGTTAAACATATCACTATGCTCTATATCTTCAATTTGATATTCATGCTGTGCATCTGTCATGCTATTTATTGTAGGAGCAATAGTATTTTGCATACAGCTTGAACCATCATTAGCAACTTCTTCAATTGGTTCAATTAATACTACTTTTGGTTCTACTTTTTCAAACTCAATTTCAATATCATTACCAAAAACTTCTTCACTCATTGACCTTATATGTGCAAAATTTTTATGTAATAATTTTCTACACTCACCTTGAGCAATACTAGCAATTAATAATGTATTTTCAATAAATGAAATAAATTTAAAACTTTGCTCAAAACATTCACCTAAATCATAATTTTTATCATATATTTTATCTGTTAATTTTTTATAATCAATATTATAGTCATAATCTTCCTCATTAACAACTTCTACTATCTCTGTTTCATGTGGAATTGGTGTATCAATCACAGGAGAAATATGATCTTCTTCTACAACTTCTTCAATATTTTGAGTTTTAGTTTGAACTTGCTCTACCTCATCAAGAATATCATCTATAGATTTTAAATTTACTGCTTCTTGCATTTTTAAAAGTGTTAAAAGTAATACAAATTCACCATCACTATTTAAATATAATAGATGTTTAGAATCACTAAGTATCTTAAAGTATCTATCGTAGATTAATACGTTAAATCTTGAATCACGTCTTAACATTCTATCTTTTAAATATATAGCCATTTCATCAATTATTAATGAAGCTTCAAAATTTTCAAGCATAGTCATAGCTTCTGTTATATCTTGGTTTTCCACAATTAAGTCAAAAATTTTATCTAAAACTTTAGGATCCAGTAAACCAAGCATATCTACAACTGCTGTTGTAGTTATATCACCTTTTGAAAATATAATTGCTTGATCTAGCATTGTTAATGTATCTCTTAAACTACCTTGTCCACTTCTACTTAATATATCTAATGCATCATTCTCAAATTTAATATTTTCAAGATTTAATATATGTATTAAATGATGTAATACATCTTTATGCGGAATCTTATTAAATCTAAAATGTTGAGTTCTACTTAATATAGTAGCTGGTAACTTCAAAGGATCTGTAGTTGCAAGTATAAATTTAACAAACTCAGGTGGTTCTTCAAGTGTTTTTAATAGTGCATTGAATGCTTGAGGTGTAAGCATATGAATCTCATCAATTATAAATACTTTATATTTTGCACTACTTGGCTTATATTTTATATGTTCTATTAAATCTTTAATATCATCAATACCACGGTTAGATGCTGCATCCATTTCAATAATATCAAGATGTTTTCCATTATTTGCACTTAAACAGTTATCACATACTTCACATGGTGTTGATGTTGGTCCTTGATCACAAAGAAAAGACTTTGCCAAAATTCTTGCTGTACTTGTTTTACCACTTCCTCTAAGTCCACTAAGAAGGTATGCATGTGACAATCTATTCGTATCTAAAGCTAAAGATAAAGTTTGAGATACTGTACTTTGACCTATTAAATCTTCAAATCTTTTTGGTCTATATTTTAATGCTAATACTTGACTCATTATATCAATTCTCCTAACCATTTTTTTGCTACATCTTTTAAACCATCAGGATTTTCAGATGCAAAAAACTTTATGTCTGTTTTAGTGAATTTATTATTACAATTATATTTTAATTTTAATAATTCTACAATTGCTTCACCACTATGTATTGTCATAGCGTTACCCAAGTACTTTCCAATTTTCTCTTCAATTAGTGGAAAATGTGTACATCCTAAAATAACAGCATCAATATGAGATAAGTCTTTGAAATAATGCTCAAATGTCTTATCTAATATTTGTGTATTTTCTAATTGTTCTTCAACAATAGGTACAAATAATCCAGTTGCAATAGAAGTAAGGTTATTAAATCCATATGATTTTAATGCTACTTCATATTTCTTACTTGATATTGTTGCTTTTGTACCTAATATTAATATATTTGAGTCATTATTAGATAATTTATTTTCTAAAGATAAAATTCCAGCTTCTATTACACCAACAACTGGAATTGTAGTATTTGCTCTTAGTTCATCAAGAGCATATGCACTTGCAGTATTACAAGCAACAATTAATACATCAATATCAAAATTTTTAAAAAATTCTAATGCTTCAAGAGAGTATCTAATAATGGTATTTTTATCTTTGCTACCGTATGGAACTCTAGCTGTATCACCATAATAGATCACTTCCTCAAAAAGATTATGCTCTAAAATAGATTTTACTACTGTAAGTCCACCAATACCACTATCAAATACACCTACTCTCATATACTAAGTCTTTACTTTACTCATTCATAGATGCAAAGAAAGCATCATTAGATTCTGTTTTTCTCATTTTTGAATATAAGAATTTAAGTGCTTCAACTTCATCCATTGAAGCAACAGCATTTCTTAAGATCCAAATTTTCTGTAATTGCTCAGCACCTAATAATAATTCTTCTTTTCTAGTCCCTGATTTAATAATATTAACAGCTGGGTAAACTCTTCTATCTGCTGCTTTTCTACTTAATACAACTTCAGAGTTTCCTGTACCTTTAAATTCTTCAAAAATAACTTCATCCATTTTTGAACCGGTTTCAACTAGTGCTGTTGCAATAATAGTTAAAGAGCCACCCTCTTCAATGTTTCTAGCAGCTCCAAAAAATCTTTTTGGTTTATGTAACGCATTTGCATCAACACCACCAGAAAGTACTTTTCCAGATGATGGTGTAACTGTATTATAAGCACGAGCAAGTCTAGTAATAGAATCAAGTAAAATAATTACATCTTTACCCATCTCTACCATTCTTTTAGCTTTTTCAATAACCATATTTGCAACTCTTACATGGTTTTGAGCAGGTAAATCAAATGTAGAACTATACACTTCACCTTTTACACTTCTTTGCATATCAGTAACTTCTTCTGGCCTTTCATCTACAAGTAAAACAATTAATTCTGATTCTGGATGATTTGCAGTAATTCCATGTGCTAATTCTTTCATAAGTTCTGTTTTACCAGACTTAGGAGATGCAACAATTAAACCTCTTTGTCCTTTACCCATAGGTGCAAAGATATCTAAAATTCTACCTGTTAATTTTGATTGATCATATTCAAATTTAAATTGATCAAGAGAATATAAAGGAGTTAAGTTATCAAATAATGGTCTATTTCTAGATTCTTTTACAGGTAAATAGTTAATTGCTTCAATTTTTAATAAAGCATTGTATTTTTCTTTATCATTATTTGGAGGACGAACTTGTCCAGATACAATATCTCCAGTTCTTAATGCAAATTTTCTAATTTGCGTAGCACTTACATATGAATCATTTGATGTATCAGAGAAATTACCATCCATAGCTCGTAAGAATCCAAAACCACCTTGAAGGATTTCTAAAATACCTGTAAATAAGATGAATCCACCTTCATTTGTTTGTGATTTTAAAATTTCAAATATAAGATCTTGTCTTTTTAATTCTTGAGGATTTTCAACACCTTTTTCATTACCAATTACAATTAGTTCATCTGTAGGTAGTGATCTTAATTGTTCTACTGTTAATCCGTTTACTGGTGTATGTGTTCTTGTTTTTTTTTGCTTAGCTGGAACTTTTTTTGGTTTTTCTTGCTCTGACATTTGTGATATGACCTTCATATGATTTTCACTACAAGTGTAGTTTTGAATTGTTATTTATTTTTTAAGTACCTAAGTATAGTGTATAGTTGTTTATTTTTCAATTAAACAACTATAGTTTTTCCCACATAGTACCATTAACTGTATCCATAAGAGCAATATTCATTCTTGATAATTGATCTCTAATTTCATCCGACAATGTAAAATCTTTATTTATTTTAGCTTCTTTTCTTTGCAAAATAAGATCTTCAATATTATTTTTTTCATCTGCTGATAGTCCAAACTGAAAATATGAATATGGATCTTGATATCCAATACCAAGTATATCTTCTAAATATTTACAATTAGCAATGATCTCTTTTTTTAAAGCTTTATTCTTTGGTTCTTTATCAAGCGTGTCGTTGGCATTTGCAATAAATTCATCTATAGTAGCTAGTGCTTTGGATGTATTCATATCATCATTTAAAGAACTTAGTATATCTTCTTTAAATTGCTTATTCATATTCCCACAAGCCACACCATAAAGACGCTTTTTAAGTCTATATAATTTATCTAGTCTTTTTTTACTAGACATTAAATCATCTTCATTAAAACCAAAATCAACTCTATAAGAAGTTGTTAGCATATAAAATCTAATAACTTCTCCATCATATTCCTTTAGAGAATCTTTTAGAAAAAAACTATTCCCTAAAGACTTTGACATTTTTTCACCATTGATATTTACAAATCCATTGTGAATCCAATATTTAGCTAATTCTTGTCCACATGCTTGTCGTGTTTGAGCAGCTTCATTTTCATGATGTGGGAATAATAAATCAGCTCCACCACCATGAATATCCACAGCATATGGTAGGTTTGGATTTGAAAGATGTTTATCAATCATGGCACTACATTCACAATGCCATCCTGGACGACCTTTTCCATACTTGGTATCAAAAGTTAAAGTGTCATTATTTATAAATTTCCAAAGTGCAAAATCTTTTGGATCTTTTTTATTATTATTGCTTTGTACTCGTGCTTGAGAATTTTCATCACTAGCTCTATTGGATATAGAACCATATTTTTCATCTTTTGATGTATCGAAGTATATACCATCTTCAAGAATGTATGCATTATCATTATCCAAAAGTTTTTGTATAAACTTCTTCATAACTTCTAAATTTTCAGTTGCTTTTGGTTCTATAGTATTTGGTAATATATTTAAAATTTTCATATCTTTAGAATAACTATCAATATAAAAACTTGTAATCTCTTCTAGTGACTTACCAGTTTCTTCCATTTTTTTAATAATTTTATCATCTACATCGGTAAAATTTTTTGCAAGTGTTACATCATAACCATTGGCAATTAAAAGCCTATGTAAAAGGTCAAAAACAATAGCACTTCTAGCGTGTCCTAAATGTGCATCATCATATACTGTTGGACCACACACATACACTTTAGCTTTTCCAAGCTCTTGTGCTTGGAAAAGTACTTTTTCTTTTTTTACAGAATCATATAAATACAAACTCATAATATTCCTATTTAAATAGTGCTTCTAATCCTGAAGTATCTTTTGTAGGCTCTTGTGGTTTAGCATCATTACTTTGTGATGGGTTAGATACACCATCTACTTCATTTAATTGAATATCACATTTTGTAAGCATTCCTGCAAGTCTAATATTTAAACCCGCTCGTCCAATTGCTCTACTTTTTTGATCACTACCAATTGTAATAGTTGCTTTTGTAACAATCTTTTTATATCCATCTTCTTGAATAAATTCTTCTTCTTCAACTTTTACACTATTTACAATTGCTGGACTTAATGCACGACTAACAAACATCTCTTTCATTTCAGAATATTCAATACAATCAATAGATTCGTTATTTAATTCTTCACTTACTGCATTAATTCTCATTCCCTTAACACCTACAATAGCACCAATTGGATCTATTTGAGGATCAAGTGCTAATAATGCAATTTTAGCTCTTTCTCCAGGAATTCTAGCACTTGCCATAATTTCTATTTTTTTATCTTTTAGTTCTGGTACTTCAAGCTCTAATAATGCCTCTAAGAATTTAGGAGATGTTCTAGAAATTTCTACAACTAATCCGTGTTGTTTATCAATAGTCACAGCTTTAACAACTGCTTTTACTACATCTCCAACTTTAAACTTTTCACCTTTAATTCTATTTTTTCTTGGCATAATTCCACGAACTTCACCAATTTCAACAAATGTATTATCTTGAGGGTCAATACTAGTAACATTACTAGTAATAATATTGCCAATTTGAGATTGATATTTTTCAAATAGGTTATCCGATACAAAATTTTGTAATTTGTATTCAAAGTTACTATGTAAAATTGTTGCTGCATTTCTTCCCATATGTTCAAATTCCATATCGTACTGTACAAAATCTCCAATTTCTAAGTCTTCATCAAGTTCTTTTGCATTATCTAAAGATATGAAATTGTCAGTGTTATTTGGTACATCTGCTTCAACTTTTCTTCTAGTTTCTTTATCGAATCTTTCACCTTTAACCGTCTCAGCTGTTAATCTTTCATCATCGTTACTTAAAACTTCTATTTTTTGAAATAAATTTAATTTTTTATTTTCTTTATCAATTGATGCTCCATATTCTAATGTATAGTCACCCATTTTTTTAGCTGTTCTTACAAGTGCTTCAATTAATGCTTCTTCAACTTGCGTAAGTGTTAAAGCTTTTTCGTGTGCGATAGAATCTAAAATATCTAATATCTTATCCATAATTTTCCTTATTTGTTAACATTGAATTTTAATAATATGATTTTACTGGAAAGTCCAACGTGTAGTTATGTTTGGATTATAGCAAAGATATACTTTATCAATTATTAAGGGCTTTAAAGATAAAATGAAAAATATTATATAAGGATTTAAAATGGATATTTTATTAGCAAGAACAGAAATAAGTGCAAAACCAAAAAAAATAAATGTAGATAAATTAAAAGAAGAATTAACAAAATGTAATGACAAATTATTTTACTTTGATAAAGAAAACTCACACAAAGATATGATGAGTTTAATTGATACTTTTGAAGATGACAATTATACTGTACATTTTAGAGAAATTAAGTTTGGTTTAGAAGAAGATGCTTACATGTATGAGCTTCACGTATTATAAAAAATAAAAAAGTACAACTATCGTGGAAAATCTAGGAAATAAAAAACTATTCATAGAAACACTTGGTTGTGCTATGAATACAAGAGATACTGAGCATATTATTGCTGAGTTAAACTCGAAAGACAATTATGAAACAACTGAAGATGTAGCTGATGCTGATCTTATTATTATAAATACATGTTCTGTTAGAGAAAAGCCAGTAGCTAAACTTTTTTCAGAACTTGGACAATTCAAAAAAAAGAAAAAACCAAATGCTAAAGTTGGAGTATGTGGATGTACTGCAAGCCATCTTGGCAAAGAAATAATTAAAAAAGCACCTTATGTTGATTTTGTTGTTGGAGCTAGAAATGTATCTAAAATTTCTGAAGCAGTACAAAATAAAGGTACAGTAGAAATAGATATTAATCATGACGAAACAGATTATGAATTCGCTCAATATAGAAATTCTTTATATAAAGTAAGTGTTAATATTTCATTAGGATGTGACAAAAAATGTACATTCTGTATTGTACCTGCTACTAGAGGTGAAGAAATTAGTATCCCACCAGAACTTATTATTGGAGAAATCCAAAAAGCTGTTGACAATGGTGCAAAAGAAGTATTCTTATTAGGTCAAAATGTAAATAACTATGGTAAAAACTTTAGTGATGGTAGAGATAAATTTAATTTTACAAAACTATTACAAGCTATTAGTGAAATAGAAAAGCTTGAAAGAATTAGATTTACTTCCCCTCACCCATTACATATGGATAATGAATTTATTGCTGAATTTGCTTCAAACCCTAAAATATGTAAACAAATCCATGTTCCTTTACAAGCTGGATCTACAAAAGTATTAAAAGATATGAAGCGTGGTTATACAAAAGAATGGTTTATTGATAGATGTCAAAGAATTAAGTCATTAGTGCCTGAAGTAAGAATTAGTACAGATATTATTGTAGGTTTCCCTGGAGAAACAAATGAAGAATTTAAAGACACTATAGATGTAATTAATACAGTTAAATTTGATCAAATTTTTAACTTTAAATATTCTCCTAGACCAGAAACAGAAGCACTACATATGTCTAATCAAGTAGAAGATGATATCGCATCAGCTAGATTAGAAGAAGTTATTGCATTACATAAAAATCATCAAGTTGAACTAATGCAAGAAAATGTAGGTAAAACTATGAATGTATTCTTCGAAGAATTAAAACCAAATGGTGAAATCATGGGGTTTAGTGATAACTATTGTCAAATCTTCGTTGAAGCAAGTGAAGAATTACTAGGTTGCACAGTTCCAATTAAAATTATACATGCGAATAGAACATCACTAAAAGGTGAAGTAGTTGCAAAAGAAAATTAAGAAATTTCTAAAAGTAACTATTGTTCCTTATATTTTATATATTATTACAAAAGTAATATACTATACAAATAAAAAGAAATTTCATTTTCCAAAAGGGAAACCTACAAAACCTTTCATTGCAGCATTTTGGCATGGTAATCTTTTAATGCAACCATATCTATTTAAAAAATTTCAACCATCAGGTACATTTAAAGCTATGATCTCTCATCATAGTGATGGTGAATCTATTGCAAAAATGGTAAATCATCTTGGTGTTCAATCTGTTAGAGGTTCAAGTAGTCAAGGTGGGGTCAAAGCTTTAATAGGTGCTATTAAAGAATTAAAAACAAATTCAAATATTGGTATAACACCAGATGGTCCAAGAGGGCCTATATATAGTATTGCAGATGGAATCATTGCATTGAGTCAGAAAGCTGATGTAGATATATATTATTTTTCATATAAAGCTAGTAAATATTGGCAATTAAAATCTTGGGATCAATTTATAATACCCAAACCATTTGGTACTATTGAATTTTTTGTTAGTGAACCTTTTAATTTAAAAGGCTTATCAAAAGAAGAGTCTCGAGAACTTATTAAGCTAAAGATGCCAATATGAAACAATTTTTAGTTGTTAATAAAATAAATTCACAAGAGAATAAACAATGCTATACTCTTTTAAATAATGATTTTAAAAAATGTGAGTATTCAAAGAATAATACTTATACAGCAATTTTACACAATAATTCTAATGAGATAATTAATAAAGAATGTAATTCTAAATACAAGCAAATTAATCTTGATACAGTAAATACAATATCTATATCAAATCAAGAATTTAAAGACTTAAAAAAACAATATAATCAATTTAATAATTATTGTACATTTTCACCTTATCATATACTTTTAGAAAATATAAAACAAAACAAACTTTCTAACTCTCTAAATATATATTATTATGAAAATATAATTTATATGATTATATTAGACAATACAAATAAAATTATCTATTCAAATCATACAAAAATATCAAGTTTTTTAGATATTAAACAAACTAATTTCTTTAATAACAATAATCTTCCAATATTATTTCAAGAAATAATAAGTCTTGAACTATTAGAAGTGGTTCAAAATAATCTTAATATCTTTTATAAACAATCTAATTCTTTCTTTATAGAAACTATACAAATATTTAATACAAATATAGTATTGCAAGAAGAACAAATACTTATTGATACTATACAGACTCCTATTAATTTAGAAGATACATTATTACGACTTACACAAAAAGAATTAAACTATCATACACTTAGCTATACGGAAATCAAAAACTATAAAAGATCAAATTATAAATTACCACTAATTTTATTTATAGCCATAGCTATATTATGGTCTCTTTATATATTTTATCCTACTAATCAAAATACACCTATAAAAAATATTGTAAAAGAAATTAAAACTAATACTAAAAATATATTAAAACTACAAGATCATAATAGTATTAATAATACAGCTATACAGCGTATAAAAAATTTATTTATTGCAATATCCTCTTACGATATGTATATAGAAAATATAACACTTAGTAAAAATAGTTCAAAGATACTTATAAATTATCTCCATCAAGATACATTTATAAAAAGTACTAAAGATAATTTAGAAAATATATATTCAAATGTAATACTAAGCGATCAACATATTGAAGATAGCATGTATAAAACTACTATTCTAAATACTGAACTTATTAGTAATGTCCATAATATTAAAGTTAAGACAAAAAAATATCAACAAGATAATATAATTAATCCAGAAGAAATGACTAATATAATTAAAAATTTATTACCCACTAATACTAAAATTAAATTTATTAATATTGATAAAAAAGAAGATACTTTATATAGCTATAGTGTAAATGTGTCTTTAAATAATCCAAGTGAATTGTATAAATTAATTGATAAAATAAATCTTCAGAATAATCCTATTTCAATTGATTATCCCATAGTATTTAAAAATAACGGTACAAAATTAGATATTAATTTTATACTTAAATATCATCAAAGCTCACAAAGCCAATAGAATATAAATAAGCTCTAATATTTTTTGGAACTTTATTTATTCTACACTTTTCTTTAAATTGTTTATCCATAGTATCACTTGAATTTTTACTAATCCAAAGTCTATTATCATAAATAGAAATTGCAATCTTATTAGAAATAATAATCCCTTGTTGCTTTAATATCTCTTCTCTCGTAGCAGAACTTATAATAAGACCTCTTCTTTTTAATTCTTTATCTATAATTCGTACTAATTGATTATCATCTAAATTCTTAATATCATAAATACTAAGATCTTCAAAACATTTTGGTTTTATATCAGTATTGAGTGTTTCTAAATCATTTTCTAAATATGAAAAACTATTTTTTACCCCATCTTTGTACTCATCTATAAAGTCATTTGCAAATTTTGATCTTATATAATTTCTCTTATATTTAGTATCTTCATTTGTAGAGTCAATAAAATACTTATAGTTATTTTTATCTAAATAGTTTTGTAGTTCATCTTTTGAATAATCTAAAAGAGGTTTTAAAAGATTATAATTATCTCTATCATCTTTTTCTTTCATACCAATTAATTCAACTAAACCTGCCCCTTTAGATAATTGCATTAAAAACCATTCAAGTTTATCATTTAATTGATGTGCTGTAATAAGAGAATTATAGTTATATTGATCAATTAATTCTTCAAAAAAGTTATGCCTAAAATCACGTGCTAATTTTTCACTAAACTTACTATCTTTTGTAAATTCTTTTAAAAATATTTGTTTATTATACTTAAGAGCTAATTGATGAGCATAAATAACTTCATCTTTAGATTGATCTCTCAATCCATAATCAACAATTGCAATATCAAAAGGGATATTATTTTCTATGAGTATAAAAAATAATGCAGTAGAGTCAATACCTGCAGAGAAAGCTAAAAGATTCTTCTTTGTACTTATCTCTAAAGGTATCATATTTTATCTAATCAAGTAAGTATACAAAACCTATTGTTCTGTTTTTCTAATTCTAATACTTAAATCTTTAAGTTGTTCTGCATCAACTGCACTTGGTGCATGAGCTAGAAGACATTGAGCTTTTTGAGTTTTAGGGAATGCGATAACATCTCTAATAGAATCAGTACCAGCAAGTAACATAATAAGTCTATCAAGACCCATAGCAAATCCACCATGAGGTGGAGCACCAAATTCAAGTGCATCTAGTAAGAAACCAAACTTTTCTCTTTGCTCTTCTTCACTTATATTCATAAGTTCAAATATTTTAGCCTGAATATCACTTTTATGAATTCTAATACTTCCACCACCAAGCTCTGTACCATTTAATACAATATCATAAGCAATAGATTCAATTTCTTCTAAGTCAGATGTATCATCTAAAGATTTTGGCATTGTAAATGGATGATGAAGTGCTTTAGTTTTACCATCTTCTGTTTCAAACATTGGGAAGTCAACAACCCATAAGAACTCATAAGTATCTTCTGGAATTAAATTCATTTGTTCAGCAAGTTCAATTCTAAGTCTTCCCATATAATCAAGTACTAATTTTTTTGTACCTGCTCCAAAGAAGATAATATCTCCAACTTCCATTTCACATCTAGCAACTAATTCTTCTAGTTTCTCTGGTGTTTCTTCAAAGAATTTATTTAATGGACCTTTTAATCCATCTTCTTTCATTTGGAAATATCCAAGACCACTAGCTCCAAATTTTCTTACGAAATCTTCAAAACCTTTCATTTGTCTTTTAGAGAATACATTATCACCATTTGGTACTTTTAATGCTTTAATTCTATTATTCTTTTTATCTTTTGCAATATTTGAAAAAATATCTAAAGTACAAAAGTCGAAAATATCAGCAACTTCTGTCATTTTTAAATCATATCTCATATCTGGTTTATCAGACCCATAACATTCCATAGCTTCGTTATAAGTCATTCTTTTAAATGATGTAGGGATATCTTTACCAACTGCTGTAAATACATCATAAATAACTTTTTCAGCTACTTTAATTACATCTTCTTGATCACAAAAACTCATCTCAACATCTATTTGAGTAAATTCTGGTTGTCTATCTGCTCTTAAATCTTCATCTCTAAAACATTTAGCAATTTGGTAGTACTTATCAAATCCTGATACCATTAAAAGTTGTTTAAATAATTGTGGTGATTGTGGTAATGCATAAAATTCTCCACCATGAACTCTTGAAGGTACAAGATAATCTCTAGCACCCTCTGGAGTAGATTTAGTTAAGATTGGAGTTTCTACATCTAAAAATCCTAATTCATCAAGAGTATTTCTAACAGTAATACCTACTTTTGATCTTAATTGAAATATTTTAGCTGATTTTGTACTTCTTAATTCTAAAAATCTATTTTTTAATTTAATTTCTTCATTTACTTTTGGATCATTTAAATCAAATGGCATAGGCTTAGATCTATTTTCAATAATTAAATTATCTAATACAATCTCAATTTTACCAGTAATAAGTTTTGGATTCTCTAATCCTTCACCTCTAGCTCTTACTTTACCTTTTGCAATAAGTACAAATTCATCTCTTACTGAGTTTGCAACTTCCCATGCTTCTTTATCATCAGCTGGATCACAAACTAATTGTACTAATCCACCTTTATCTCTTAAGTCAATGAAAATTAATCCACCATGATCTCTTCTACTATTTACCCAACCAGCAACAGTAACTTCTTGGCCAATATTCTCTTCTGTAACTTCTGTACAATAATGAGTTCTCATAAATTCTCCACAATAATATATTTGTTATATTTTTTTGGATTATATCTAAAATTTACTGAATATGATGTAATGCTAAGGAGCTTTTGGTATAATTCTATTTCTTTGCGACCGTGGTGGAATTGGTAGACACGCTACCTTGAGGGGGTAGTGTCCTTCGGATGTGCGAGTTCAAATCTCGCCGGTCGCACCACTATATTTAAATATAAAATATTATTTTCTATTTAAATATAGTTCACCAAATACCGTATCTAATGGATATCCTGAATTTAGCCAACCATTAACTCCACCTTCTAAAAATGATACATCTTTATATCCAAGATCAATAAGTGTTTTTCCTGCAAGTAATGCTCTTTTACCAGAGCAGCATACAACAATAATTTTTGCATTTTTATTTTTGATCTCTTTTTCAATCTTATACTCTACATATCCACGAGTAAGTTTTACTGTATTTAGTGCAAATATTTCTCCATGACCATATTGATTATCTTCCCTAACATCTAATTGAATAAATTCAACTTCATCCTCATCTACAAGAGTGTAAAATTCTTTAGGTGATATTGGCTTAATTAGTTTTTTTGCTTTTGTCATTAAATCTACAACATATGTAGAATGCTTAGCAGGATCAGCTACTAATGATGTAATGATAAATGTAAATAAGAATATTGATTTTAACATTGTATTTCCTTAATATTAATTATTGTGGAATTGTATCTTTTAATTTATAATTTAAACTTTGATTTTATTGTAATTTTTATGATTTATGTATATTTAAGTGGCGGACGAGGAGGGATTTGAACCCTCGGTACCCGTAAGGATACACGCCCTTAGCAGGGGCGCGGATTCAGCCACTCTCCCACTCGTCCATGTAAGTTTGGAATTATATATAAAAGTAGTTGAAAAAATACTTAAACTATAAAGTTTTTAATATTTTCTCTACTATTTCTGCTGGGTTTGTTGATTTATATATAGGACGACCTACAACAATAAAATCAACTAACTCTTTTTTAGCTAATGCAATATCTGCAACTCTTTTTTGATCACCTGCATCTTCACCAAATGGTCTTATACCTGGAGTTAAAGTAACAAAATCACTAGATGTATTTTGTTTAATATCAAAGCTTTCAAAAGCAGAAGAAACTACACCATCAAGCCCTGCTTCATATGTGTCTTTTGCAAATTGAGTTGCTTTCTTATCTATGTCTTCTGCATATATAGCTTTAAAATTATCATTATCAAAGCTTGTAAGAGCTGTTACTGCTAAAACTAAAGGTCTATTAGGCATATCTTTTAATCTATCCATCACTGTAGTCATAGCAACCTTACCAGCACTTGCATGTACATTAAACATATCAACACCAAGCTTACTAATCTCTTGAGCAGCATCTGCCATTGTATTAGGAATATCATAAAGCTTTAAATCCAAAAATATTTTAAATTTGGGATTTATTTGTTTTAATGCATCTAAAAATTCTTTTCCATCTCGAATATAAGATCTAAAACCAACTTTTAACCATACATCAAAATCTTTAATTTTCTTAGCTAATTCAAGATTTTCCTTAGCACTAGGTAAGTCTAAAGCAACACATAATTTCATAGTTGACTACTTATTAATTTTATCAAGTAAACCATTTATAAATCTAGGTGCATTATCACTTGCTAATCTTTTTGTAAGTTCAATTGCTTCATTTATAATAATTGGCTTATCTAATGATGAAAATAAAATTTCATATATTGCTAATCTTAGAATAGATTTTTCTACTATTCCTAAATCATCAATACCTCTTTTATCAAGGTGTGATACGATTTGCTCATCACAAGCATCAATATTTTTAACAACACCATCAAATAATGTAATAGCAAATTCTTTCTGCTTATTTCTAATCTTTTTATCTTCAAAAATAACATCAATATGATTGGCAATAGCTTCATTACCTAAATCATATGCATAGAGTAGTCCTATTACAGACTCTCTAGCTTGAGTTCTAGTCGCCACTATTTCATCGCTTTGTAAAGGTCTAACATCTCAATAATAGTAACCATTGCTTCTGCACCTTTGTTACCAACTTTACTACCAGCTCTTTCAATAGCTTGCTCAATTGTATCTGTAGTTAAAACACCATTTGAAACAGGAATACCATGTGCCATAGTAGCACTTGCAATTCCTTTTGTAGCTTCTGCAGAAATGTAATCAAAATGAGGAGTAGCTCCTCTAATTACAGCACCTACACAACAAATTGCATCATATTTACCTGATTCTAAAGCTTTTTGTAAAGCAAATGGAATTTCAAATGCACCTGGTACTAAGATTAAATCTAAATTATCTTCATTCCCACCATGTCTTTTTAGAGCATCTGCAGCCCCTTCAACTAATCTATCAGTAATAATATGGTTAAATCTTCCATTTATAATAGCAATTTTTTCATTACCAGTTAATCTTAAATTTCCTTCAATAATATTCATTATATTCCCTTATTCTTATTTAATTTTTTTAATTATATCCTAATACTTCTTGTATTTTAAATATGTCTTCTATCGTATTTTTTAAATCTGGAATTGTTAGCATATTTGGACCATCACTTAATGCAATACTTGGATCAAAATGTGTTTCAAAAAAGAAACCATCAACACCTACAGAAGCTGCTGCTTTCGCTAAACTTGGAACTACCGCACTATTTCCACCAGTTGTACTTCCAGTACTTGGTACTTGAGCAGAATGAGTAGCATCAAAAATTACTGGAGCAAATTCTCTCATTGCAATAAGATTTTTCATATCTACTACTAAAGATCCATAACCAAATACATTCCCTCTTTCACATAACCATACATTATTATCTTTTGATGTTTGATAATTAACCTCATCTATACCTCTAGTTTTAAGTACTTTTGTCACTGGATGCTCCATAGAATTTGCTGCTAAAAACTGACCTTTTTTAATATTTACAGCAGCATTTGTTTTAGCACAAGCAACTAATAAGTCAGTTTGTCTACAAAGGAAAGCAGGAATTTGAACAACATCTACAACTTCAGCAGCAGGAGCTACCTGGTATGATTCATGAACATCTGTAACAAGTTTGTATCCAAATGTATCTTTTACTTCTTGAAGAATTTTTAATCCTTCATCTAATCCTGGTCCTCTAAAACTATCTAGTGAAGTTCTATTCGCTTTATCAAAACTAGCTTTAAAATAAAAATCAATTCTTTTATCTTCATAAAAAGATGATAACTCTTCTGCAATTCTCATTACGTTATCTCTACTTTCTATTACACATGGTCCTGTTAGTAGTATCATTTTTTATATTCCTTTATCTTTTAATTTAAATTTACTTTTTTCTTCACCTGTAAGTACATAATGAAGTTCATAATAATTTTCTGCTATATACTCTATCTCATCTATAGCATAACTATCACACGCAAATAATATTTTATCATCTTCTCTTAAAAATTCATCCCAAGAAGGTAGCAATAATTCTTTTTTATCTTTTGAATTATATATCATAAGTGGTACAATATTATTAGATATCTTCCTATTACTAAGTGATCTTTTTAGTATTTCAAGTTTCATACTATCATTATTCTCTTCAATCTCTTCTAAAATTGCGGGAGCTGTATCTTTAGTTAAATGTAATACATGCAACTTAGGGTTTTCATCAATAGTATTGATTAATCTTTTCACAAGACTTTGTCCCCATGCTTCATCTTTTTTTGTTAAATGTTTTATAAACTTATCAGCAGAAGGCTTAATTAATGCATTTGTTGTTTTATTAATTAATATTTTTGATGGCATAAAAATATGATCAATCTTTGCATTTTCAAATATAGAGAAATCTTCTATATTATTTTCTCTTGCAATTGTAATTATATTTGGATTTAATTTTTTTGCTGTTTTTAAAATAGATATATTCACTGTATCATCATTTGTACCTGCAATAATTGCTACACTATCTTGTACGTTTGCTTTAGTAAGAATATCTTTATCATCACTATCTCCATATATTATATTGATATTCTTATCTATTTTTTTATCATCTTTATTAGAATCGATTTCTATAAATTGACAATCTATATTATTTTTTTCAAAGACTTTATTTATCTCTTTACCCATTCTTCCAAAGCCACTTACTATATATTTACCATGAGGTAATGTTGGCAGTGAATCACTTAGCAATCCAATTTGATAAATCCATCTTTCTATTTTCAAAAGATTTGGTGCATTAAGTGCATGATTTATATGTGAGGCAATAATTTTAAATGGATTTTCAACTATTTCAACACCTAAATCTTTTAGATTTTCAGTATGATTCGGCGTTGTAGATTTTGCAGCTACTGTTATATTTGGATTTAACATTTTAGATGCTAAAGCTACTCTTAAATTAAGCTCATCTGTTTTATATAATGTTACTACTGATTTACAATACTTTGATTTTATTCCTGCAAGTTCTAAAGTATGTGCATCATATGAATTTGCTTTTAATGCAGGGACATTTGGAGTAAAATTTTCCAACATTAAACTATCTACTCTTTGTTGATCACTTTCTACAACAACTACCCTAATATCTGAATCATTAATTATCTTAATAATTTCACTTGTAGTATAATTGTATCCAAGGATAATGACAAAAGATTCTTTAATATTATTAACTTGTCGTTTAAATTTATTTTGAGCTATTTGAGATAAAAATAATTTATCCTGTAATAAACTAACAAGTGTACCAACAGCATAAAACCAAGATATTACAGATAGATAAATCATAGCACTTACCCATAATCTTTGGGCGTAAGTAAATTCAAATGGTGTTTCACCAAATCCAATAGTAGTTGCAGTATATGTTACAAAATAGAATGCATCAAATATTGTCATTTGATAGGCATTGCCATTAGCATCCATACCCTCTATTAAAAGTAGTCCTGTAATTGATATAGTGTAAGAGATGATAATCACCAAAAATGGTGTTCTCATCTTATGTAATATCATCCAAAGTGCACTATTTCTCATATTTATACCAGTTTATAGATATTATCGTTTAGACTTTACTGTCTCACCAATATATAATATAACAGATGTAATATTTGCTAATAATGCACCACCACTTAATGATACAATTACAGCCGTAGTTTCCTGTGAAATTACAACATTATATCCTGCAATTGCCCAAACTGATGCAGCAGCGATAAGCTGTATTACAGCAACTAATGATGTTGCTAAAAGTACAGAGCCCATTTGTGTTCTATCACCAAGCTTTAATACTGTAGCAATAATATTAATTACAATTGCAGCAAATAATTCATACCTACTATGCATTGTTATATCTGATAATTCACCATAAAAAAATCCAAAATTTAATGTCATAGCAAAGATAATAAAAAATCCTGCAATTACCTTATCAAAATTCATCTATACTCTCCTCTTAAGCTTTTATTTTTAATGTAACTAAAATTCCACTTATAATTACTAGTATTATACCTATAATAACCATAAAAGATGGAAACATATCCCCTAGTATCATACCAAGAATAATTGAAAATATAATATTACTATAACTTATTGTACCTACCATTCCACCAGCTGCTAATGAATATGCTTTTGTCATATACCATTGTGAAAATGTAGCAAATACCCCAAGTCCAACTATATATATCCATGCTATGCCACTAGGCATAATAAATTTTGCTATTATCCAATCCATACTATCTATATAGACAAACTCTCCAATAAGCATAAGAATCATAGGGCCAATAGTACCTACAACCATAAAAGACAAAACAATACTTTTATTATCATAGTAATTTTTTAGTTCTCGTATTGAAGTATATGCTAGTCCTGCTCCTACCCCACTTAATATACCCAACCAATCAGTTTTACTTAACGATGTCACATCAAAGCCTGTAATGAATAATACTCCAATAAATCCTACAAATACACCAAGCCATGCAAGCTTTGATAATTTTTCATTGAGTAATATATATGAAAATATTGCTGTAAATATTGGAGATATTTTATTAAATGTCTGAGCTTCAGCTAATGGTATATTTGCTATGTTATAAAAATACATAAGAAGTGCAAAAAAACCAATAAATCCTCGCATAAATAATAATAACGGTTTTCCACCTTGTTGTTTTAAAGGTGATTTATATATTGCATATAAAATAATAAGTACACCAGAAAAATTTCTAAAAAATACAACTTCTACTGAACTCATATATCCACTTAAAAGCTTTGCAAAAGCACCAGTAAAAGCAAATAAAAAAGATGATAGTAGCATGTATTTTATTGCTAGTCTTGTATTGTTTTCAATAATCATATTGCATATTACCAAAATTATGATATAATCGCGATATGATAGATAATAATTTAATATATGCCGTTATTGCATTCTCAACCTTTTTATTTTTAAGAGTTCTTTTTAGAAAAATAGTAATTTCATTTTTAACAAAATTAACAGTGAAAACAAAAACTGATTTTGATGATAAACTAGTTGAAGCTATAAAAAAACCTATTGATTTCTTAATTATAATTATTGGTATTTCAATAGCAAAAGATTTTTTATCATTTAGTTCAAGTTTTGATACCATTGCTACAAACCTTATAAGATCAGCTTTTGCATTCTCGATTTTTTGGATTATATTTAATACACTAACTCCTTTATCTGGTATAATTCACAAATTTACATCTAAATTTGGTAAAGAATTAAGTGAAGATATTGCTAACTTTATTGTTAAAACTTTAAAGTTTTTAGTAATTGCAATTGGTTTTGTATCAATCTTACAAGAATGGGGTTACAATATTAGTGGATTCTTAGCATCGCTAGGACTTGTAGGTATGGCATTTGCTCTTGCTGCAAAAGATACAGCTGCTAATCTTTTTGGTTCTCTAGTAATCTTCAGTGATAGACCATTTAAAATTGGAGATTGGATTAAAACACCTGATGTAGAAGGTACTATCGAATCTATTGGAATAAGAAGTACTAAGGTTAGAACATTTGCACAAGCACTTGTTACTGTACCAAATGCAGTTTTAGCTAATAGTGCCATATTAAACTGGTCGCAAATGGGTAAACGAAGAATAAAAATGAAACTTGGTCTAACATATGATACAAATGTACAAACAATGGAAACAATTGTATCTCAGATAAAAGATATGCTTAAAAGTCATAATGATATCCATCAAGACACTATACACATATATTTTACAGAGTTTGATAATAGTAGTTTAAATATTTTTTGTTACTACTTTACAAAAACAACAAATTGGGGAGAGTTTATGTCAGTTAAAGAAGATACAAACTTTAATATTATGAAAATTATTGAGAATAATAATGCAAGCTTTGCATTCCCATCACAATCAATATATATTGAAAAAGGCGAAATGAATTGAAAAAAATTGCACTAATTGGGCAACCAAATGTTGGAAAAAGTTCACTATTTAATAGAATAGCGAAAAAAAGAATTGCTATTGTAAGTGATGTATCTGGTACTACTAGAGATGTTAGAAGACATGAGGTAGAAATACTAGATAGACGAGCTTTGATGTTAGATACAGGTGGTATTGGACAATCTAAAGGTGAAATCATGGAAGATAATAGTGAATACAAAATCTTCAAGCATGTGAAAAGAAAAGCCATACAAACAGCAAAAGAAGCTGATATAGTTCTATTTATGGTTGATGGTAAAAAGCTTCCAGACGATAGAGATAGAGAATTATTTTATGAATTACAAGCTTTAGGTAAACAATTAGCTCTTGTAGTAAATAAAATTGATAATGACAAAGAAAAAGATATGCTTTGGGACTTCTATCAATTTGGAATCGATGAAGAAAATATGTTTGGTATTTCAGTTTCACACAACCGTGGTATAAAAAGACTATTTGAATGGATTTATGAAGAACTTCCTGTAAATGTTGAAGCAAATACTGTTGTACTAGATAATGATGATCCATCTTTTGAAGATCTTTTAATAGAAGAAGATTTAGAATCAGAAGAACAAGATAAAAAGCTTGATGCTCCAGATAATCATCTAAAAGTTGCAATTATTGGTAAAGTAAATGTTGGAAAAAGTTCAATTCTTAATGCCCTAGTAGGAGAAGAAAGATCCGTAGTTAGTCCAGTAGCTGGTACAACTATTGATCCTGTTGATGAGACAATGTTTGTAGGTGATAAGAAAATCACATTCGTTGATACTGCAGGATTAAGAAGAAGAGGTAAAATTGAAGGTATTGAAAAATACGCTTTAATGAGAACAAACGATATGTTAGCACAAGCAAATCTAGCATTAATTGTAATTGATGCTAGTTTACCAATTACAGATCAAGATGAAAAAATTGCTGGTCTTGTAGATAAATTTGCTCTAGGAACTATTATTGTTCTTAATAAATGGGACGAAACAATGAAACCATACAAAGAGATGGTAGAAGAGATTAGAGGTAAATTCAAATTTCTTTATTATGCTCCAGTTGTTGTAGTTTCTGCTAAAACAGGAAGAAGTATTGATAAACTTCAAGAAAAATTATTCGAAATTTATGATAACTTTAACAGAAGAACACCTACATCTAGAATTAATGAAATCATTAATGCCGCTACAAGAAGGCACTCTTTACCATCACCAAATGGAAATATGCTAAGAATTTATTTCTCTACACAGTTTAAATCTACACCACCTACATTTGCACTGGTTATGAATAAACCTAAAATGCTTCACTTCTCTTATAAAAGATACTTAATTAATTTCCTAAGAGGTGCCTTAAACTTTGAAGGTACACCTATTCATATTATTGCTCGTGGAAAAAGAGATAATATTACACCAGATGATGACTATGTACCAGTGTATGAAGTACTTGGACCAAATGTAGGAAATCACCATACTTATATTTCTGAAGAAGGTGAAGTTGTAATGTATGAAGATGATGATAATGAAATATATGAATATAATGACAAAACATATAATGAACAGGAACCAAAATAATGATGAACAAAACAACTTTAGAAAAATTTAGATTTATAAATTTTATAGAAGGGATATCTTTTATTTTATTAGTATTTGTAGCAATGCCATTGAAATATATGATGGGTATTGCTATTGCGACAAAAATCATGGGTATGACTCACGGTATTTTATTTATTATATGGTTAGTTTTATTATCATCTTCTCATGATAAATATAATTTTAAACCTAAATTTTCTGCATTATTATTTATAGCTTCTCTAATACCATTTGGGACTACATTTACAGATAAAATGTTAGATAATGAAAAAGTAAAAGAGAACTGTAACTCTTAATCCAATAAGACGAATTTATCGTCTTGTGGACAATAAGATTCTATTGTCCCATCTTCAATTTTATAATACCATCCATGCAAAGTTAAGCTTTTTTCTTTAACTCTTCTAGCAATAGCAGGGTATGTTAATAAATTTTCAAGTTGAAATTTAATGGAAGCTTTTTCTGTAATTCTTAAAAGATGTTCTGTATTATTGTTATTTTCTAATTCCAAAATAGCTTGTTCTTTTGCTTTTAAACCAAGTTCTAACCATTTAGATACATGACTTAAATCTGGTTTAGACTTTAATGTATCATCATATAAAGCTTCACATGCGCCACAATAACTATGTCCACAAACTATAATATCTTTTACTTCCAATGCAGATACTGCAAATTCAATAGCTGCACTAGACCCATGAAAATCATTATCTGCTTTATGAGGAGGTACAAAATTACCTATATTTCGTAATATAAACATATCCCCAGGAGAACTATCTACTATTAAATCTGGAACAACCCTACTGTCACTACATCCTATAAAAAGAACTTCAGGTTTCTGACCATATTTTACTAAAGAATCAAAGTCTTCTTTATGATTTGAAAACGTTGTATTTCTAAATTTTTTATTACCTTTAATAAGTTTATCAATATGCATAATTACTCCTCTATAGTTTCAATCATTTTTGTTTTAATCTTTGTTTTTGGCTTTACTCCAAGATCCAAAAACTGTTCACTTTGTCGTAAAAGATTTCCCTTACCACTACTTAGTTTATTTGTAGCATCATCATAAGCTTTTTGAGTTCTACTAATATGTACACCTATATTATCCATGTCTTTTACAAACCCAGCAAATTTATCATACAATGATGCTGCTTTTTTAGAAATCAATTGGGCATTATTACTTTGATGTTCATACCTCCAAATATTTTCAATCGTACGAAGTGTAACGAATAATGTAGATGGAGAAACAAGCATAATATTACTTTCAAATGCAGTTTTAAATAATTTTGGATCACTTGATGCAGCAAGTGTAAAAGCAGCTTCTATTGGTATAAACATTAGTACAAAATCTAATGTTTTTATTTGTTCAATATTGTCATATCTTTTTCCACTTAAATCTTTTATATGTGTTGTTAATGACTTTACTAACTCTTTTGTGGCTTTATCTTGAGACTGGCTATCGCTAGCATTTGTATAATTCAAATATGACACTAAAGATACTTTTGAATCAATAATAATATCTTTTTCTTCTGGTAAATGTAAAATTACATCAGGTCTTAATCTTTTACCATCTTCAGAGGTATAACTCCCTTGTGTTTCATATTCAATACCTTCTCGTAGTCCTGTTTGCTCAAGTATTTTAGATAAGATCATCTCACCCCAATCACCTTGAGTTTTATTTTCACCCTTAAGTGCTTTTGTAAGATTAAGAGCATCAGTACTAATTTGGTTATTTAATTCTTTTAAGTTTTTTATCTCTGTTAAAAGAGATGATCTTTGTTTTGTCTCTTCATTATATATCTCATCTACTCTTGAACCAAAAGATTTTAGTTGATCTTTAAATGGAGTTAAAAGAATAGATAAATTATCATTTGATTTTTTATTATTTTGATCAAATATTTTATTTGCAAGATTTTCAAATTCTTGCTTCATTTGATCTTTTGAAGATTCAAGAGTATTTAATTTATCTTCATAATGATCTTTTTGTAAATTTAATTGAGTTTGAAGTGAGGATAATTTTATATTTGATTCATTTAAAATTGAAGTCGTATGTATATCAAATTTATTTTTTAAAATATACCAAGCTACTATACTACCAATAATAATACCAATTACAAATATAAAAATCTCTATCATCTAAAGACCTATGATTTTTTTAAAAAACAAGTTTTTAAATGAACCTTAACACCATTTACACGACCTTCAATATGTGTTTCATCACCAGGAACAAGTCCGATATTTCTAACTGCCACACCTTGTTTTGCTACAAATCCTGCACCTTTTACTGGTAAATCTTTAACAATTACAACAGTGTCACCTGCATTTAAAATTACTCCATTTGAATCTCTATATATAAGTGCATCTTCATCTGGTTCATCAGGAAGTCCATCATCAGCCCATTGTTTAACATCATCTTCAAGATACATCATATCTAGCATATCTTGATTTTTCATAATAGAAAATAACCTATATGCTACAACTTTAACTGCATCTACTTCACTCCACATAGAATCATTTAAACAGTACATATGTGTCTCATCAAGTTTACTATTGTCTTCTATTTGCTCTTTACATACGCCACATACAAGAATCTCTTCATCTTTTGGCTCTACTTTATATGAATCTAAATTATCTCCTGATCCACATAATTCACATTTATTTTCACTTCTATCTAATAATTTTTGATCTATAGTACTCATAAAATTCCTTTAATTAATTGTTCCATTTTATCTAAAAAAAACTTGACTTAAAAATAATAGTAATATAAAAAACTTCATAAATCAAATTATAGTTAAGATTAGATATAATCGCGGCATATAAATAATAAGGAACAAAAAACTTATGAGTAATAAATACAATCCAAAAGAAGTAGAAGATAAATACTACAAACTATGTGAAGATAGAGGTTATTTTGAAATTGATGGAAATAAGTCAATTCAAGAAGAAGGTAAAAACTTTTCAATTATGATGCCACCACCAAATGTAACAGGAAGTTTACATATTGGTCATGCACTTACATTTACTTTACAAGATATTATTACTAGATACAAAAGAATGGATGGATATAAAACTTTATGGCAACCAGGAACAGATCATGCTGGAATTGCAACTCAAAATGTAGTTGAAAAACAACTTTTAGCTGAAGGTACTACAAAAGAAGAAATTGGTCGTGAAAAATTTCTTGAGAGAGCTTGGAAGCAAAAAGAAACTTCAGGTGGAAACATTGTACATCAAATGAGAAAGCTGGGAGTTACTCCTGCTTGGAAAAGAGAAAGATTTACTTTAGATTCTGGACTTCATGAAGCAGTAAAAGAAGCATTTGTATCTTTATATGATGAAGGGCAAATTACTCAAAATAATTATATGGTAAATTGGTGTACACATGATGGTGCACTAAGTGATATAGAGGTTGAACATGATGAAGTTCAAGGTAAATTTTATCATATGATCTATAAATTTGCTGATGGTAGTGGAGAGCTTGAAGTTGCTACAACAAGACCTGAAACTTATTTTGGGGATACTGCTATTATGGTACATCCTGATGATTCACGATACACTAATATTGTAGGAAAAGATGTATTACTTCCTTTGACTGATAGAACTATTAAAGTTATTACAGATTCTCATGTTGATATGGAATTTGGTACTGGTGTGGTTAAAGTTACACCAGCACATGACCAAAATGATTATGCTGTTGGTAAAAGACATAATTTAGAGTTTATTAAAGTATTTGATGAAAAAGGTATTTTAAATGATTATTGTGGGGAGTTTGCTGGATTAGAACGACTTGAAGCTAGACCAGTTATCGTTAAAGCTTTAGAAAATGCTGGATATATTGTTAAAATTGAAGATCATGTTCATCAAGTAGGACACTGTTATAGATGTAAAAATATAGTTGAACCTTTTATCTCAACTCAATGGTTTTTATCTAATGAGATGGCTCAAAATTCAATTGATAAAACTAAAGCAAATAATAATTTTCACCCACCACATTGGATAAATTCATACACAGCTTGGATGGATGAGCTTAGACCTTGGTGTATCTCTAGACAACTTTGGTGGGGACATAGAATTCCAGTATTTACTTGTGATGATTCTAACTGTAATCATCAATGGGCAGATAAAAATGATGAACCAGAATGTTGTCCAAAATGTAATGGTAAAAATATGACTCAAGATCCAGATGTATTAGATACTTGGTTCTCTTCAGCACTTTGGGCTATGTCGCCTTTAGGTTGGGGAAATAATGGAGAGTTAAAAGAACTTTACAATGATACTGATATGGCAGACTTTTATCCAAACTCTTTGTTAATTACAGGTTTTGATATTATGTTTTTCTGGGTAGCTAGAATGATGATGATGGGTGAGCATTTTGAAAAAGAGTTACCATTTAAAGATATTTATATGCATGCCTTAGTTCGTGATGAACATGGTGCTAAGATGTCAAAATCAAAAGGAAATGTAATTGATCCACTTGATATGGTTGAAGCACATTCTGCTGATATTATTAGATTTACATTAGCTTACCTTGCAGTTCAAGGTAGAGATATTAAATTAGGTGAAAAGAACTTAGAGCAGTTTAGAAACTTTACAAATAAACTATATAATGCGACAAATTTTTTACAATTAAATGTAGAAACTTTCCCTGACTTAAAAAATATTCAAGTTAAAACACCATTAGGTCTTTATATGCAATCAAGACTTAGTGTAGCAGTTGAAGATATTAGAAATACAATTGATGAGTTTAAATTTAATGAAGCAGCAAGAGTACTATATAACTTTGTATGGAATGAATACTGTGATTGGGGTATTGAATACTCAAAAGCTTCAAAAGAATCTATTGTAGAGCTTGGAGCGATTTTTAAAGAAACTCTTAAAATGATATCTCCGTTTATGCCATTTATTGCAGATAATCTATATCATAAACTTTCAGGAACTACTCTTGAAGATGGTGAATCTTTAATGATTAACAACTTCCCTAAAAATATCAAAAGAGATATTGAAGTAGAAGATATGTTTACAATTATAGAAGAATCTATTACAGCCCTACGAAGAGCAAAAGTAATTATAGATATGGGTAATAGTAAGATTTCAAAAGCATATATCAAATTAAATACTAATATTGATACTAATATTGCTCGTCCATTTATTGAAAAACTTGCTAAAGTTGAAAATATAGAATTTGTAGATGCTAAAGTTGAAAATTCTATTACTGATGTATCTGATAATCTTGAAGTTTATTTACCAACTGGTGAAATTGACATGACTCCAATTATCTCTAAATTAACTAAGCAAAAAGAAAAACTAGAAAAAGAAGTACAAAAATTAACAGGAATGCTTTCAAATGAAAAGTTTGTAGCAAATGCAAAACCTGAAGTAATTGAAGTAAATAAAAAAGGTCTAGAATCAGCTAGCCAAAAACTAGAAAAAGTTGAACTTGAGTTACAAGCTTTAGTTTAACGATATATAAACTAAAAAAGGTGTACAGATAATCTGTACACCTTTTTTTTAGTATTTTAACAAATACGCTTACCACTTTCTAATTCGAAGATGACATCCAGCACACTCATTCATTATATGCGTATAAGAGGCAGATATTTTCATATAATCTTTTTTACTATTTAAATCTTCTGTAAGTTCATCAGAATAATCTTGTATTCTTTTTGCAGCAGATTTTGCAAACTTAAATGCAAAAGCACTATCCATTGGTAAATATTTTTTAAGATCTTCACCATGTGATTCAATAAGTTTTTTTTGACCTTTTTTTATCATACTAATACCAGTTTTAGTTAATGATGGGTTATTATATAATATACCTTTTTGAACCATCTCTAATCCAGTAGATAGTGTTTGCATATCCATTTTTCTTTGCACTTGATCTTCAATAGACTCTGCAAAAATATTTGTTGTACATAATAATGTAATTAGTAATATAATTTTATTCATATTTTTCCTTTATTAATATTGGATAATTTCTTTAGTGTATTCTGAAAGCTTAACAACTTTTGCACTGTCTGTTACTTTCTTTTTGGCCTTTCTTTTGCCACCCCATTCTTTTTTCATTTCAGTTCTAAATGCTTTGAAATAATCATGATATTTATCAGGACCTAATACACCTACTGCATGTAAAGTATCGTTAGCTGTATCATGTTCTAATACAATTGCAGCTAAAGGTTGATCTGCAGGTCCAGCAATATTTTTTGCGCCACATTTTGGTTCAAAAGCAGAAAGGTGCGATGAACAAACAATTACTCCATCTTGCTGACAAGCCATTGTTTTACCACCCTTTTTCATATAACTAAGAAAGCTTTCACTTTTATTTGGATGAGTTAATGAGTGTGTACAGATTGCAGCATATGCAACTATTGTTTTTTTAGATCCTGTACCTTCATTCCAAACATATTCTTCACCTTCTGAAGATTTCAATGTTACAGGTTCTTTACAAGTTTCTGGTAAATTTAATAACATAGCAGGTGTTCCTACAAATGGATAATTAAATATATAGTTTTCTTCATTAACTATATTACTTGCTTTAAGTGGATTACCATCTTTATCTAATAATTGTACTTTTTCATATGATTCATAAAGTCTTCCATCATGTGCTTGTAATCTTGTAGTTATTAAAGATGGGCTAATTGCAACAACTGCTGCACTAGAAGTTACTAACTTAAAAAAATCTCTTCTTTCCATAAATTGTCCTTATTTTTTAAACTAAAAAAAGAGGGGTTTTCGCACCTACCCCTCTTTCCTATTTTTGATTAATTAATTGTTATTATGCAAATAAATCGCTAACAATTCCTCTGTACCATTCTCTAGTTGCTTTTGCAACATTTTTAGATCTGAATTTTCCTTTTCCATCTTTTGGTTTTGGAACATTTCCTTTACCTTTAATAACTTTACCAGTCCATGAGAAATCATGTGTAACCATAATTGCAGACTCAGGTTTATCTCCAACCATTGAATAACAAACATTACCAGCATTAACAGTTTTAGCTTTAACACCTAATGTATGAGCTTTACCATTTAATTGAGCAACAATTTCAGAAGCAGCTTCTTTTGCAGCCCAGTTTGCAGTTTGACCTGATGGTGGTATAGCATGACCTACTACATCTCCAATTGCATATACGTTTTTATCAGATTTAGTTTGGAAAGAACAACCATTCATTACTACCTTACCAAAACTTGTTGTAGTTTCAACACCTGACATCTCAACTACTGGATTAGCTTTGTTATGTGGTATTAAATTTAATACTTGGAACTTATGAGATCTTTTTTTAGTATCACCAAGTGAATCTTTTTGTGTAAAGTGAACTTCTTTTTTATCCATATCTACATCATCAATATTACAGTTTGTCATATGGATAATTCTTTTTCCATATAATTCTTTCCATGCTTCTTTAAATGCTTTACCTTTTGCAACGCTTTTATTTTCATTTAAAATAATAACTTTACCTTTAATGCCTTCTTTTTCCATGTAAGAAGCAATCATACAAGCTCTCTCAAATGGTGCAGGTGGACATCTATATTTACCAGCTGGTTTAGTAATAATTACATCACCATCATCCATATTTTCTAATTGTCTTTTTAATGCTAAATGCTCACTACCTGGCATTAATGCTGCAGGTGCATTTTGTTGGATATCAGCAATTTTATTTGCATCCCAACCTTTAAATTGATCTTCATAATTATAAGCAATACCTGGAGACATAACTAAGATATCGTAATCAATTGTACCTTTTGACGTAGTTACAACTTTAGAACCTCTATTAATTGCAGTTACTTCTGTTTGAATCATATGGTAACCATGTGCTTGTGCACCAGAATATAAATCATGAGTAAGAGTATCTAATGAAACATCTTCCATTCCACCTAATAATGCATTTGAGAATGGACAAGACATAAATATATCTTTCTTTTCTAATACTACAACCTCAGTTGTTTTATCACCTTTTCTTATATATTTAGCTGCAGTTAAACCACCGTAACCACCACCAATAATTACAACTCTTTTACCATTTGATTTTGGCATCAAAGTATTTGTAGCACCTTGAGTGTTTGGAGTAGATACTCCAGTACTTGCAGTACAACCAGTTACAACAGCTGATGCAGCAGTAACTCCAGCAACTTTAAATAGATCTCTTCTTGTCATGTGTATTCCTTTTTCTTATAATTTTATAACGTCATTATTTTGACACTCATATGCTTATAACTTCCTTAAACATAAGTTTTTATTATTTAGAATTTTTTATATTAATTTTATTTTATAATGATTTTTTATTATATATAGAGAGAGAGACATGACTGAAGTAAAGGGCTTTACAATTACTTTTAAGGATAGAATATAATTATAAATATAATTAATTAATTAATTAATTATATTAAGTATATATTAAGTATATACTTATAGTTATTCCTATTGAATAACTATTTTAACTTATTTGCAAATGTATATAATACAGGTAAATAAACAAGATTAATAATTGTTCCCCATAAAAGACCAAATCCTAAAGCAATTGCAAGTGGTTGGAATATTACAGCTTGACCCGTAGGAAAGAATATCATAGTAGATACACCAATTAGTGTTGTTACAGATGTGAGTATTATTGGTCTAAACCTTTTTGCACCTTGTATAAATACTTCTTCAATTGTTTTCGCTTTCTTAAGATATGTCATCATAATAATTCCATCATTAATTACAACACCAGCTAAACCTAAAGCTCCTATCATTGTTGTCATACCTAAATTTACACCCATAATTTGATGCCCTATTAATACTCCTAAAAGTGAAAAAGGTATTACAGACATTACTATAAAGGTTTCTTTAAATGAATTAAATAAATATAACATTGATAACATAATTAATACCATAGCTAAAGCAGTAGCAAGTAACATATCTTGTTTTAATTCTTTATTTTTCTCTGCTTCACCTTTAAATATCATTTTTACACCACTATTTTTTATCTCATCTAGAATTGGTTGAATTGTATCCATCACTTCTATTGATGTGATAATCTTTTTATTCACATTTGCAAATACATAGAAATTTGCTTCACCATTTTCTTTTATTATTTTTTCGTATGATGTTATGATTTTAAATTCACATATATCTTTTAAGGATACAATACTTCCATCTTTTAATGGAATTTGCATATCTTCTAAATTATCTACATTATCTTTATTTATAGATGTAATTTTAATATCTAACATTTGAATATCATCAAATGCAGTTGTTTTCTTTTTTGATGAATATATATTTGATAAATATGTTCCAATATATTGTTCATCCACCCCAAGAGATAATCCATATTGGTTTACTTTTATTTTTAATTCTTCTACACCTATATTAGTAGAATTAGCAACAGACTTTATACCTTTAATTGAATTTAGTTTATCTTCAAGCTTTTTTATTGACGATGATATCTTTTCATAGTCTCCAGATATCAGTCCAATTTTAATATCTGCCTTTATAGGTCCTACTTTTTTTTCAACTACTGCTAAATCTGTTAAATTAAATTTTTCAATATAGTTTTTATCTTTTAGAAACTTTTTCAATAATTGTGACACTTCTTGGGAATCTATTTCTCTAGATCTATTATTACTATCATAATAGAAACTCAAGTAAGGTGTAATATATTTATCTACAAAATTTTGTTCTTTTAATTTTTCTAACTCAATGGTCATATACATAACATATGAATAGTTTTCTGTATTAGATCCACTATCTCTTCTGTATCCTGCAACACTTCCTATATTGTTAATAAAGAATTTATCTTTTTCTTTTAAAATATCTTTTTCTATAGAGCTTACAATATCAAAACTTTTTTCTAATGTTGTATTTACATTAGCTTTCATAGTAATACTTACAATACTAGAATCAAAAGATGGAAACATCTGAAATTTAGATTTTTTTACAACAAGAACAGTTAATAGTGGTACTAAAATTATAAATGATATAAGAAATGTTTTTTTATATTTCATACAAAGATGTATTATTGTGCTATAACTTTGATTGATTCTTGTCCAATCTAATGTCTTTGCTTCTTTTTTAAGTGTATGTGCGGCATGAATTGGTAAAAATATAAATGACTCAATAAGCGATGCTACAATTAAAGCAGAAATTGCTATTGGTATTAATTTAATTACTTCGCCCATAGTCCCAGATATCATTAATGCTGGTAAAAAAGCAAATAAAGTTGTAATAGAAGATATAAATACAGGTTTAGCCATCTCCGAAGCACCTTTTATAGCTGCCTCCTTTGGTTCCATTCCAGATTCTACTTTTTGTTGTATATTTTCACTTACAACCATTGCATCATCTACAATAATTCCTAATGCAATTAATACCCCTACCAAAGAAATCATATTTATTGTATATCCAAATATATAAAGGTAAATAGCACCTATTACAAATGATGTAGGAATTCCTATCATAATAATGAATGCCATTCTTGAATTAATAAGTAATGCAACAATTAATGTAATAGCAATTACACCTAATAATATATTTGAAACTACAATATTAAGTCTATCTTTGATTTTAACAGATTGATCATTTCTAATTACAAATTCAACTGATGAATTTTTAAGAGATTCTTCTTTTAATAATTTTTCTATTTTAGATGTAATTGTTAATGCATTACCATCTTTATTTTGCTTAATTACAAGATTGATTGCTTTTTTTCCATCAACTGAAAAAAGAGTACTAGAATCTTCATATCTTTTTTTAATAGTAGCAATATCTCGTAAATATATTGTTTGAGTATTTATTTTTATTATTGTTTGAGAAAATTCTTTAAGATTTTTAGCTCCATTATATGTAGATAAAAAAAAGTGTTTTTTATCTCCTTCTATTTTTCCTACTGGATATATAAAAGAGATTCCACCTATTGCATTATATATATCACTTGTATTTAAATTATATGATTGAATCTTCTGTTCATCTAAAATAATTTCATAAAATTTATCACTATCACCATAAATATTAACTTCAGATATATTTTTTAAGGATAATAATTTTGATCGTAAATCTTTTGCATTTGTTTTTAGCTCATCGAAACTTACTTTATTTGATTTTAGTGAGACTTCTACTAGGTTTTTATGTAAATCTAAAACACTTACTATTGGATCATCCATATCAGTTGGTAAGTTTTGTTTTGTTAATGCAACTACATCTTTAACTTGATTTGCTATATTAAATCTATTTGTACCTTTTTCAAGCTCAAGTATAATAGAAAATCTTCCAGGATTAATAATAGTAGATATGTCTGTAATACCATTAATACTTTTTACATCATCTTCAATATCTCGAACTACCATCTTATCAAGTATATCCGAACTAGCTCCAGTATAACTACCTTTGATAGATATCATATCTAAATCAAATACAGGAAATATCTCTTTAGGTGTCTTTATATATGATACAACACCAACTGCAAATAATAATACAAATAGTGTGTAGTTCATTCTAGCATTATTTATAAAAAATCTTAAAAATCTTTCGAACATGATAGGTATGCCTTTTTTAAATATTATTGTATTTTAACATAAAAAAAGGGAAGAGCCGTTAAGCTCTCCCCTTTTTTTGATATAAACTAAACTATTACTTAACGAAAGCTGGAGTAGTTACATTATGAGTATTTACAACGTATGGTACAAGTGCCATATGTCTAGCTCTTTTTGCTGCCATTTCTAACATCTCTTGAGCTCTTTTAGAAGTACCTGTAAGTCTTCTAGGCATAATTTTACCTCTTTCACTTAAAGACATTTTAATTAACTCTAAGTTTTTATAGTCAATAAATTCTACTTTCATTTCTGAATATTTACAATATTTTTTAGCGAACTTTCTTCTTGGTGCTGCCATTATTTATCCTTTTCTTTTATCTTATCTTGTTCTAAAACGGAATTTCTTCGTCTTCTACATTAATCTCAGGAATTCTTTGTTCTTGAGGATTATTTTGTCCATAATTAGCTTGTGTATTGTTATTGTAGTTATTTTGCTGATATGATTGTTGTTGCTGTTGTGCAGGTGCTTGATTATTATATCCACCACCTTGTTGCATATTATTAGAATCAGCTTTACTATCAAGAAATTTAAAAGATTCAACACTTAGAGCATGTTTGCTTCTTTTACTTCCATCTTGTGCTGTCCATTGTTCTAATACCAATCTACCTTCAAGTAGCACTTTAGAACCTTTTCTTACATATTGATTTAAAATCTCAGCAGATTTTCCAAATACAGAAAAATCTAAAAAACAAACTTCTTCTTTTTGTTCTCCAGCCTGTGTTTTGTACTTATGAGATGTTGCAATAGCACTTTTGGCTAAAGCAGAACCAGATGGTAAATATCTAAGTTCAATATCTCTTGTAAGGTTTCCTATCATAACTACTTTATTATACATTTTAAGCCTTTATTTGATTTTACAAATGAAGCTTACGCTTCTTTTGCTGCTTTCTTTGCTGCTGCGTCTTTCATTGAAGTCCAAGCTGCGATCTCTTTTTTACTTTCAAATTTAATAAACATATGTCTTAAAATATTTTCATTAATGTTGTAGTTTCTTTCTAATTCAAGAATAGATTCAGTAGGTGCAGTAAAGTAGATTACGAAGTAGTAACCTCTTTTGTTTTTATCGATTTCATATGCAAGTTCTCTTGAACCCATATCATCACATTCAATAATTTCACCACCATTTTTAGTGATATTTGATTTCACTAATTCAATTTGTGCTTGTGTTTCTTCTTCAGCAAGTGAAGGCTTAACAATAAACATTGTTTCATAATTTTTAATTCGTGCCATTTGTACTCCTTTTGGTTAATAAGCCGGTAAATAATTTTATCAGCAAGGCTTTATACTGGTGGCAATTACCAGTAAAAGTTTTGGATTTTAACAAAAAATAGCTGAATGTTGCCTTAGTTTAGATGATACATAACTATTGGAATCTAGGTGTCTGTTTGTTTTAAGTTCTAATTCTAAATCATTATAATAATTCATAATCTCTAAAAATTGTTTTGATTTAATTTTTGATGCAATAGTAGTCTTTTTTTCCCATACATCTTTAGGAGGAGAATAGCCTAAAATCTCTTTAGAATTTGGATATCCATGCGTTCTTGTATAAGAGTTTATCATAAAAAGTTGTTGAATAAATGTACTAATTTGAGAAATTAAAAATACTTCATTTACACCCTCTTCTAGTATTAGATAAATCTCTTTATTTATATTTTTATTATCAAATAAATTATGTAAAAAACCATCAACACTAACTTCGCCCATACCAAAACAATATTTTGAAATTATATTATAGGTAATCTCTTCATCTAATATTTGTAATTTTTTTAAGTCATTTACACAAAGGGATAAATTTTCTTCATGAGTAGCATATAAATGTGTTAATGCATCTTGTGTATATTTTAATCCTAAATTATTTGCTTCTTGTGATAAAACTGCAATAGCTTCATAAGGTTTTGGATTAAAAAATCTTACACATATTCCATCACCTTTAGGTGTAAATAATTTTTCATGTGTGCCTAATTTTTCATTTATATATATTGCAAAAATAACTACGCTATCTGGATTAGACTTAGCAGCATTGACTATAACTTCCATCTCTTTTTTTGGTATCTTTTTTGATGTTTTAATCACTATTAAATTATTTAAAGAAAAAAGTGATGACTGAGATAATTGATTTTTTATATAATTTAAATCATAATCATCATGATATATTTTTTCTACCTCATCAATAGCAATATCTAATGATTTGATTGTTTGTTCAATATAGTTATCTATTAGAAAATCAGCTTCACCATAAAATAAATATGCACTATTTCGTTGTTTCTGCCTTAGTATATTATCAAATTCATTTTTATACATATTTATTTATTTTTCCTAATATTTTATATCTGCAATAATCTTTTTAGTATATATATCACTTGAAGTGAGTTTAACTTTGAACTTTGAGAAAAGTTTTTGTCCTTTATAATTTGTAACAGTAGCTTTAGCTCCATATGCACCATCAATTAATTCAACAATACCTTTTTCAATATCAACTAATTTTACCATAAATTCTTTATATAAATTGTTTTTTGCCCATCTTGCATATTTTCTATCTTCATAATCCCATACACATGATGTAATATTTCTTTCTTGTGTACTTATATTTTCACATATACTATCAATATCTTTTGGAATTGATTTTGTTTTTAACATTCTATGTAATACAAGGTCACTATATCTTCGTATTGGTGATGTAAAATGAGAATATGATTCAAACCCTAATCCAAAATGTCCTCCATTAGAACTACTATAATGAGCTTGTTGTTGAGATTTTATAATAAGTTCATCAACTTCAGCACTTAATCCAACTTGTTTTGCTTTTGTTTGTGCATGAACTATTGTCTTATGTACTGTCTTTTTAGGCTCCACTTCTAACCCTAATAAATTAATATCAGTAATTAATTCATTTATTTTCTGTAAGGTTGGCTCATCATGAACTCTAAATATTCCATTTGTTCCTACTTTTTTTGCGGCTTCAATATTAGCTAAAAGCATACACTCTTCTACTAATGAATGAGATGGTGATGAAGTTTCTTTAGATACTGTTTCAAGCAATGATTTATTATTTAATACTAATCTTAATTCTGTAGTTCTAAAATCATATCCATTTCTTAATCTATTATGTTTAAAAGACTTTGTAACTTTATATAATGAAGCTAAACTTTTAAAAATTTGTTTATCAAGATCGGTATGCTGATCTAATTGACCATCCAACACTCTATCAATTCTCCCGTAAGAAAATTTTCTTTTTGAATTTATAGTAGCTTCAAATAACTCACTTTTAATGATTGATGAATTATTTTTATCAATATACATTGCAAATACAAAAGCAAATCTCTCTACATCTGGTTTTAATGAACAAAGATCTTCACTTAAAAATGCTGGTAACATTGGTAATACTTTTCCAGGTAAGTACATTGACAGTGCTCTTTTCTTAGCTTCTTTATCTATTTGACTATCTTGTTCTACAAATGCACTAACATCAGCAATTGCAACATATAAAATTTCATTTTCATCATCATAATATATTGCATCATCATGATCTTTTGCAGATGCTGGATCTATTGTACAAAATGGCAGATGTGTTAAATCAACTCTAGTATGCTGTGTTGTTCCTTCAGTGATTTTTTCATAATCATTTTTTGAATGTCTATAATCTTCATTATAAAGAAGTAAAGATATTGTCTCATCAATAAATGGATCCTCAATATTTCCTATAACTTTTAGAACCTTTTCATTATCACAAAGTACAATATCTCCATTTTTCTGTATAAAACTAATTGATTTCATATTTACATTTTCTTTAATAGAAAATAATTGATTGTTTTCTACATAACACAGTACTTCTTTATTTTGTGATTTTAATACTTCAATTACTTTTGCTTTAAATCTAGCTCTTGGATTGAAAATTTTTTGTACAATTACAATATCACCATTGTACGCACCATTTAAATTATCTTTGTCAATCAATAATTTTTGATTTTCATTTTTTGTTATTAACTTCGCAGAATTTTGTTTTAGCTCAATTACTCCAATTTCATATTTTGAATTGCCTTCATATTTTGCTGGTATTTCTATTGACATTTATTTATTGTCCTATATTTATTTATAACATGATAACTAACTTTTAATTCTTTTTAGGTATAATCCCGATAATTTATTTTAAAAGTAAGAAGGAAATATAAAATGGCATTAAATGTTTATTATGACAAAGACTGTAATATCGACTTAATTAAGTCAAAAAAAGTAGCAATGATTGGTTTTGGTTCTCAAGGTCACGCACACGCAGAAAACTTAAGAGATTCTGGAGTTGAAGTATGTGTTGGTTTAAGAAAAAATGGTTCTTCTTGGGCTAAAGCTGAAGCTAAAGGTTTTGAAACATTAACTGTTGCAGAAGCTACAGCATGTTCTGATGTGATTATGATTTTATTACCAGATGAAAATCAAGCTGAAATCTATGATAATGAAATTGCTCCAAACTTAAAAGATGGTGCTACTATTGCATTTGGACATGGTTTTAATATCCACTATGGTAGAGTTAATCCAGCTGCAAATATCAATGTAACAATGATTGCACCAAAAGCTCCAGGTCATACTGTAAGATCTGAATTTGTAAGAGGTGGAGGTATTCCTGACCTTATTGCTGTTGGACAAAATCCATCAGGAACTACTAAAGAATTAGCATTATCTTATGCATCTGCAATTGGTGGTGGAAGAACTGCTATTATTGAAACAACTTTCAAAGATGAAACAGAAACTGATTTATTTGGAGAGCAAGCTGTATTATGTGGTGGAGCTGCTTCACTTGTACAAGCTGGTTTTGAAACATTAACTGAAGCTGGATATGCTCCTGAATTAGCATACTTTGAGTGTCTTCATGAGTTAAAACTAATTGTTGACTTAATGTTTGAAGGTGGAATCGCTGATATGAGATATTCTATTTCTAATACTGCTGAGTATGGTGATTATGTTTCTGGAAAAAGAGTTATCAATGATGAATCTAAACAAGCTATGAGAGATATCTTAACTGAAATTCAAGATGGTAGATTTGCTAAAGACTTTATCCTTGAAGGTCAAGCTGGATACCCTAGAATGAATGCTGAAAGATCAAATGATAAAGAAAAACTTATCACTAAAACAGGTAACTCTCTTAGAGATATGATGCCTTGGATCTCTGCAGGTAAAATCGTAGATCAAGAAACTAACTAGTTTCATAAATTTTAAGTCCCTCTTGGGGCTTAATATAATATCATGTCGTTATGGCTAAAAAACGAACTATCAAAAAGAAATCATTTAAATCAAAAAGAAATTATGTTCCTAAGATTGTAGTTATAATACTATTTTCTCTTATTATTTCACTTGTAACATATATATTATTGGTAACAAAATTTAAAGAAGATATTCCTCTTGAGGAAAAAACTCCTGCTTTAAATATCATCTACAAACAAGAGCCAGTAAAGAATATTGAAAAAAAGAAAGTTGATATAAAAAAAGAATATAACAAAATTATAAAAGAAAAGACTACTACAAAGACAAAAAAAACAGTAGTCAAAAAAGATACAAGACCAAAATTAGCAATAATAATAGATGAT
>JABJGE010000082.1 GCA_018662405.1 Campylobacteraceae bacterium | reverse complement strand
GGTCTTCTATTTGAGCTAAATGATTTATTACAGTCTTTGCAAAACCATCTTTTTATGCCTCTTCTTGAACCTCTATTTTGTGTATTTTTATATCCACAATATGGACACTTTTTTCTCTTTTTTTACAATCCATTTTAAAAAATCCTTTTTAAACCCTTATAGTACCTAAGTTGAATTAGATTTTTATGCACCCAAATTTTTCATTAAGCCATAATCTATCTCAAATGCTAAAAAAAGATAATCTACAATTTAAAAGATGGATTGACAATGGGGTAATGATACAATACAGTGATACATTCCCAACTCTACAAGATTTATCAAAACTAAATATTCAAAACTTTATAAAACCAAATAAACTTTTTCTTGGTATTGGACTTCCAAATATTGGGGAACAATACAATAAAAAAGACTTAATCAAGGGTAAATATTTAGCAAGATACTTAAACTTCACAGATATACCACAAGGTGTAGCAAATCTTGGTTCAAGTGGTGGTGGAAAATCAAATACAATGAACCAATATCTATACTCTATATTTGCTAACTTTGATAAGATATATTCATTTTATATGATTGACTTTAAAGGTGGAATTGAAGCACAACCAATTAAAGATTTAGAAGATAAATATCATACTGGTAAAATACAAGTATTTGATGATAATAGAATTGCACTATACAAAGCACTTAAAAGATTATACTTTATCAATAAAAGTAGAATGAGATATCTAAAAGATACTAAACAGAAAAAATTCACTACGGATTTTATAATATTGCTATTTGATGAATTAGCAGAAATATTAGACTACAATCCTACTACCAAAGAGGAAAGACATATACAAGATAAAATATCATTTTATTTAGAAAGTATATTAAGAACTGGTAGAAGTCAAGGGTTTAAAATATTCTATTCAACTCAATCATATCTATCAACTTCAAGTGGTTTAACATCAGGAATGAAGAACAATACTAAACTAAAAATTGCACATCAGTTAGGATCAAATCTACAAGTAGGTTCAATTAAACCAGTAGAAGAATTAAATGAAATTGGTATCAATCCAACAGCATATGATATTGGTAAAAATGTAGTAATAAATGAAGCAGATAACACTATATATGAGGTAAGGTCATTGTATATACCTGATGACTTTACTAATACTATTAAAATAAAATCTTCAAATAGCAATATTGAGAATATACTCAAACCATATTACAATGAACTATACAAAGAGCAAATAAAAGACCTTGAAACAACAAATCAAGAAGATGACACTATTTATTCACTCAATAATTTAGCAATAGATTTAAATCTTAATGTAGAACCTATTGCACCAGTAGTAAAAGCACCAAAGATTAAATCAACTATATCACAACAAATCAAAGCAAAAAAGATAGAAAAAGCAAATCAAAATCAAATAGATAAGTTTATCAATGATACACCAGTAGATGCTCCACCACTAAAAGATATAGATATTAGCAATATTAAAAATGAAGTGAATACACTAATACCAAAAAAAGACAATACAGAAGTAGATAATTTTTTAAAAAATCTTAAATAGATACTTATAATATATGAAAGGAACACCATGAATAACCTACAAACCACAATCAAAGATATGTTTGATAAGGATTACAGTATCAAGCAAGAATTAGCAACACTAAATGCAAATGGTCTTGATATAGATACTAATATAGAGTTTATAGATAACCTATTTGAAGTGAAACTATCAAATCCAAGATTTACAAAGTCATTTTTAAATAGCAATAATATATTAAATATTACAAATGTATCTCTATCACATTTTGAAATTAATATAGAAGATATATTTGAACTTAAATTACCAAACAAGCAAGAGTTTAGACAAAGTGCTATAAATGGTGGATTTACACCCCAACATAATAACTTTGAAGATATAGTAGAAGATATTTATAAAAGTGCAATAAAAGATATAGAAAAAACAGCAACTACAATATCTGATACATTTACACTAAATAGCAATTTGGCATTAGGATTTTTAAAAGAAGCAGTTAATCAGTTTAATAACAAAATAGCAATATTTATAGATGACTACAATTTAAACTTATTAAAAAATAGATTTATCATTCAATCAACAATAGAAAAGTTTAAAAAATCATCTACAAAAAATAAGACACTTAACTTCTTTAAAGACAAATACTTTAATCTGCTCCAATCAAAAAAATTATCACTTTCTAAATTACAAAAAAGTATAGATACTATAAGACAATCTCCCTGGTATTCATTCTCTTCTGTTATTGCTAAAATTAAACTATTCATACATAATTATGAACTTCAAAAAGAGCAATATAACTCTATGGTAAAACTACAAGATAAAATATATATAGAACTTGAAGAGATAATCAATGAAGCATTTGAAAACTTAATATTAGACCAACAGCAACTACTTCAAAAGTATAGTTTAGATGTGTAAAATGGTTGAACTATCACAAGAACAATATCAAATACTAAAAGATAACTATCAATTTGCACAAGATATAAAAGCATTACAAGAACCACTATCTAAAAGTGAAATTACACATTTAAGAAAATTAGTAAAAGAAAAAATCAAAGATGGTTATACCAACTATTTAAGACTAATTACTGTGTATAGTGAAAATAGAGATAAGATGCTGGGGATTTATGTTAGAGGCTTGTACCTGCAGTTAATTCAAGAATAATAGCATATATATTATATCCGCCAATAATAAAACAGATATAACTTATACAAATAAATACAATAGTTGTAATTTCTGAATATTTTGCATAGGTTAATTTGTCTTTTCCTAAACATATATGTGTGATATAAACTAATCCTGAAGAAATTCCAACCAATAAAATTGCTGATGAAAACCATATTAAACTACCAAATAGTTCAATTGCAAGTACTCTTTCTTTATTAAAAATACTACCAATAAAAGTTAGAATAGATAAAATAGCGCCACCATTGATAAAAAAAGACATTTTTATAGCATTTTTACCTGCTTCAATTCCTGCTCTATATTGTTCTAAATATAATGTATCCATATAATCCCTTCATATTACAAGAACTAAAAATCATCAGGTCTATCAAATAATACACCAATTTCATTACAAATATTAAACTTATCACTATTAATACCATACTTATAGCAATTCTTTTGTAAGATATTTTCAATATTATTTTTAAATACAATCTGTTGATAAGAAATTATAATTAAAAATATAATAACTATAAGTAACTTGGTTATATGTAATTCTCTATCAGTTTTTAATTCGGAGTCAAACATTTCACTATAATGAAAAAAACTGTAAAGTAATAATATACTTAGTAACATAATATTAAAGTCTATGAAACCTAAAATGGCACCTAAAATAATAATAAAAATAATTACGTGTATTTTATTAAATTTTAACCATGTTTTCATTCTATACTACTCTTCAATTCCATGAATAAAATTTCTTGTTTCAAGTAAATCTCCGTTGAATTTAAAAGTTTTAATTATCCCATGAAGTTTGCCATCTTTATACGTACCAATTTGACGAACTGTTCTTGGTATTTTATATTTAGGATACATTTTTTTATAAGGACCATTTTTTATACCTTTATAATATGAAATAAATCCAATTTTATCACTATCGTATTGAATATATTTACCCCAAAGTCTATCATTTTTAATTATCTCTTGAGTTCCATCTATTTTTAATGTAATTTTGTCTTGTATTAAGCATTTATTGTTAAAGTTTAAATCTGTATGGGTTGTGGTAATTGTTGCATAATTATTATGTGGATATATTTTTATAGAACTAATATTATATTCAGCACTTCCAACTACTGGTGGTTCATATAAAAAAAGTTTATCAATAATTGTTACATTATTAACTTTGATTGATATTTGTGCATTATAATAAAATGAATTTTGATGCTTAATATCATGCGCAGGACTTAAAGTAAATTCAATTTTTTCATTATTGTAATTACATGTTTTTATAGTTGTTTTTAAATCTTTATTAATATTGTAAAAAGAGCCAACATTAACTTTTGAATAATCTATATCAAGATTATATGCAAATAGTGTTCTTAATTCTATAAGTCCTACTTTATTTTTATCACAATCTATTCCAACTAACCAAAATGGTACATCAGCCAAAGATGATGTAATAATAAGTAATATCAATAAATAGCGCCTCATACTATCTAACTCCTCGTGGTGGTTTAATACCTGCATTTAAAAAATCTTTTTTATTCATATTAACATTTTTCCCTTTTTTGTCATATAGGTATCCCTTCTGGAGTATATTATTTTTATAAATTAACTCTGAATAAAGATCACCATTGGTTGAGTAAATAGATACAACTCCATTAAGTATATTGTTTTTTATACTATATTTAGTTAGTATAATTCCACTTTTAGAAAATTCCTGAAACATACCATTCTGCTTACCATTAGTATAATTTCCTTCTAATTTTAATACTCCAGTTTTGTAATACTTGTATAATTTACCATTAAGTATTGAATTCTTAAATATACCTTTTAGTTTTATTTGTCCATTATTATAATAATCTATTTGTAGTCCATTTATTTTACCGTTAAGCATATTTACTTTAGACTTTAACTTACCATTTCTATAGTATTCTTCTTGAAGATCATTCATTTTTCCTTGTTTGATATTAATTTTAGATTTTAAATTACCATTTGTATAGAATGTTTTTAAATTAGCATTTACTAAATTATTGGTTCCTTTTTTTACATATACATTAGAATTTTCAAGATATTCTATTTCATTCCATGAGTAAATAACATTTCCAAAAATAGAAATACAAAGAAATAGAATAAGTAAGATGATTTTCAAATTATACCTTTTTGTGTAATTTAATTATAAATAATTATACTACTTTATTACTAAATATCAAAGTTTCACATAATTTCAAAATTATCTTTTATAATAATCCTATAAACATAAGGATTATTATTTATGATACAAATATACATACAAGAATTAGCAACATACAATAGTGCAGTAGGTGTAGGTAAATGGATTAATGTAGAAGATTTTGATAGTGAGATAAAAGCACTATTTGAAGAAGCCACAGAGGTGCTTAAAAATGAAGATTTATACTATGGTGTAGATGCAGAAGAATATGAAATAGTAGATTGGGAATGTGAAGTTGATATTGACCTAAAAAATATTTACCAAGATATAGATAAACTTCAAACTATAAATGACTTATTAAATGAACTTGATCAAGATGAGATTGATAAATTAGGATACTTATTGGATATAGGTTGTGATATTACAGATATAACTATTGATACACTTGAAAATGTATGGTCTAATAGTGATTGGGATGAAGCAGTAGAAGAGTTTATAGAATATGGACTTGATATACCAGTTGATGGTAAGATCTATAATTATATTGACTATGACAAAATCCAAAGAGATTTAGAAATTGATGGATACACAGAATACAATAATAAGATTTATAGAGAAGTTTAACACTTCCACCTGACAACTTCTTAAAAATAGAAAAATGGTGCTGTAAATCCCAAAGGGATTGAAAGACCTATTTGGTCATTTGGTAGAAGTTGGTTATGGTTGAAGCCTACCTCTGGTAGGCTCTTGAATAACTATAACCAACTGTCATCATTAATTTTACAATTTGAAATTATTTAATTTTTTTTCTTTTAATTTTTATTATAATAGAAGTATGAAACTAAATAATCAAATACTAAACTATATAAATGAACTACATATTAAACCTTTTAAAGCAAAAGACTTTGATACAATTACTCAAAGAATTAAAGACAACTATTTAACTACAAGTAGAAATAGTGAGAATTACTTTATTAGAAATCTTGCACATATACATAATAAAAATACTAATGAACCATTATTTGATTTAGCAAAAAATGATATACATAAAAACTATACTGCAAAATTATATATTAATACACTCAAACCAATAAAAAATGCTAAAAATAATTATGATATTATCAATGGTTATGGTTATTTTCCTGAACAAAAATATCTATTAGAAAAATATGAAAATGATGTAGTAGAATATTCTAATGATATGGAAACATACACTCATAAAAATAATACTGATTTTATAGAACAAATGGATGCAAAATATTCATTCAAGAAATTAGCAAAAGTAAAATATCTTGATTATAAAAATACAGATAAGACACCAGTAATGCTAACTTTTACACCTGATAAATCTTTTAGAAAATATATAAAAGTAGAAGAGTGTATATTAGGTCAATTTGATGGACTACAAGAGATAAATAAGGATGCAAACCTTGAAGAACTAATAGAAAAATCATACCATTATCTAAATGATACTTTTAGACAATTTTATAGATACTTCAAAAATCTTAATACAAGAAGTGGAGATACTGATAAGTTAGACTTCATTATGATATTTGAACCTCATAAGTCTTTAACACTACACTTACATATATTATTTTATTGTAATGATACTCAACTATCTAATCTAAATAGATCTTGGGAAAATTATCTTAAAGATTTAACACCCAAACAGAAAAAAGCACAAGACTTTAAAACTATTGATATAAATATAGCAAGTGCAACTTCATATATATCTAAATACCTAATCAAAGAATATAACACAGATACAAATGAGATATCATTCTTCCAGCAATACAAAAGATATTTCTCACAACTAAAACTATTTAGGACTTCTAATTTCTATCATACTACACAAGCTAAAATTGATAAGATGTATTCATACCTAACAGCAAATTACCCTGATATATTAGAAACCATAAGACTGTCAGATATACCAATATATGAAATACTTGAACAGTTTGATATACAAGGACTATTTCAATTTACCAAAACTAAAATTCAATCAATTACATTTGATAGAAAATTAATCAAAGAATTCTATGATACATATAAGGATACACATCAAGATTATCAAATTAAACAAGAGATAATAAATAATATAGACTACTTTGAAAGAACTATAACAATATCAAAAATTGATACAGCAATATTCATTTACAATCATAGTATATTGCTAAATATATTTACTACATACAACATAGATCATAACTTACAATTTGAAACAATAGCACCTGATAAGTTTTATATACAAGGTATGTATGAGATAAATCCACTTGATATAAATACTTCTATATCTATTGCTAATAATATTTTAGAAGAGGAGTTATTAAGTGCATAAAAAAATAATGGGGGCAAATAGGGGGCAATTTTAGAAAATAAGAAAACTTAAACTTCTTTCTATCTACTTTAAAATGGGACTTTATGATTGTTTTTAAGAAAAGATGGTGTCAAGAGAGGGACTTGAACCCTCGACCTCCGGCTTATGAGACCAGCGCTCTAACCAGCTGAGCTACCTTGACATCTGGCTGGAATTATAGCAGGCAAATAATAGTTTGTCAATTAAATGAAGCTTAAATT
>JABJGE010000008.1 GCA_018662405.1 Campylobacteraceae bacterium | reverse complement strand
CATATGAGAGATATGAATGCCTTTGCAATAGTTGCAACACAAGCTGCATATAAAGATGGTGAACAATGGGTAGATAGTCTTGTAGATTATTTAGAATCAAATAGAGATTTTATTGTAGAGTTTTTTAAAAAAAATATGCCAAAAGTAAAAGTAATTATTCCAGAAGCTACTTACTTAATATGGCTTGACTTTAGAAAATATAAATTACCAATGCCTTTGCAAGAATTTTTAGTAAATGAAGCAAAGCTTGGATTAAATTCTGGAGAGAGTTTCGGAAAAGGTTATGAAAAGTATGCAAGGCTGAATTTTGCATTACCATTAAGTCAATTAGAAAAAGCACTCAATCAACTAAAAGATGCACTAAATAAATATTATCCAAGAGTTATAAAAAATAATGAAGAATGGAAAAAAATATTAAGTGAAGAGCAATTTAAAATTACAAGACGACAAGGGACAGAACGAGCTTTTTCAGGTCTTTATTGGGATACAAAAGAAGATGGTAATTATCATTGTATATGCTGTGATAGTAAATTATTTTCATCAAATGATAAGTTTGATTCTGGGACAGGATGGCCTAGTTATACAAAAGCCATAGATATTAAGAGTATTGATATAAAATTAGATAAGTCACATAATATGACAAGACAAGAAACCCTTTGTGCTGTATGTGATGCTCATCTTGGACACTTATTTGCAGATACTAAATCAAGTACAGGTCAAAGGTATTGTATCAATTCAGCTGCATTAAAATTGAAGTAAAGTCTCAATCTCTTTATCGCTAAAGCCAGCAGCTTTTCTAGCTTCAATATTTATGTACTTATTTTTTTTAAAAGAATTAGGGTAAACACTATTTACAATCTTGAAATAATCACAGCTGAAATTTTCTTTTTTACTACATCCATATTTGTACCATACATCACCTTTTTTAACATGATCAACTTCTTCTTCTAAAATAATATTTAGAAGTTCAATTATCTCTTTTGTATTTGGGACACTTTTTAATTTTTGTATCATCATTGCATTTGCATCTAATCCATTAGCTTCCATATACCTAGGTATTAGTGCCATTCTAGGAATTAGCTCTAATGTCTTCATGCTTGCATCAAAAAGTCCTTGGTGTACAGCTAAATCACCATATTTCATGTCATATGATTCTAATTGTTGATTAATCATATTAAAATGTCTAATCTCGTCTTCAGCTACCTCCATCCAATCTATATAAAATTCTTTTGGCATATTCTGAAATCTATAACAAGCATCAAGTGCTAAATCTATTGCACTATATTCAATATGAGCTACGGCATGGAGTAGTATTGCCTTACCTTCATTGGTGGCTAGGTTTTTTCGTTGTGGTACTTTTTTTGAATCTACAATTGTACAAAAACTTTGAAATGCAGGTTGTGTAAAAACTTCTATTGTTTTTGTTGGTTCAAATGTTAATTTATTATCTAAAAATATTTTATAAATAGTTTCAAATTGTTCAAACTTTTCTTTTGGTGTGGCTGCTATTAAAATATTGTATATATTATTAAAAAAATTATTTTTCATAGAGAATTGTATCATAGGAATTATAAACATCTATTTGGTTAAAATAAACTATTAATTAAATTAGGAGACAATATGTTTAAAAAATTAAGTTTAGCAGTAATTTTGGCATCATCTGTATCTTTTGCTGCTACTGCACCAAAAACTGGATGTATATTAGCACAGCAAGGTGAGGTTAAAGTATCTTGGGAAGATAAGGCTTCAAGTGGTGATTTTAAAAATGTTATTTATAATCCAATTAAAGTTGAAGATAGTAATTTTAGAAAGATATTAGTAGGTTCAAAAATTATTTTACTTGAAGATTCTAAAAAAATAGAATTAGAAATTACTAATATTAAAGCAGATGAAAGAATTAAAGGGAAACCAAGAACAGGTAATATAAGTATGATGATTAATTCTGATAAAAATAGGGCTTTTAACATGAAATACTCATATGCTAACAACTTGATGGAAGCTAGAGGAGTAGTAAATATATTAAAATATAAAGCTATATCATTTAAGATGCAAATTGAAGCAATTTTATGTGCAGCACCAAAATCTAAATAAAAAATACAGACAATAAAAAAGGGTCAAGTGAAATTAATCACTTGACCCTTTTTAGATACATTATCTAACTATTATAAAAATGGGTTAGCGTAAAGTGCGATTAATGCAATTACAAGTGTATAAATAACTTGTGCTTCGATCATTGCTAATGCGATGAACATTGTAGTCATTAATTTTCCACCTAAACCTGGGTTTCTAGCAGTACCAGCAATAGTTGCAGCAGCAGTATTACCCATTCCGATAGCACCACCCATTGCAGCGATTCCAAGACCAACACCAGCAGCTAACACAGAGTAAGCTTGAACCATTTCAGAAGATGCAGCAGCATCAGAAGCGAATGCAGCAGAAGCTACAGCTAATAACATAAGAACAATTTTTTTCATTCTAAATCCTTTAAATATAAATACAACATGATTTCGGATAGCGTAAATGCTAAAAATAGCACCAACAACTACATAAATGCAGTCATTTCCCTACTCTACATATCGTTGAGGCTATTATATTAAATATTAAATTAAATTACTATTAGAGATCGTCTAATATAGTAACTTTTGGTGGGTGTTGTGCAAATACTTCTGTTAAAGTATTTGGCATTTTGTTTTTTAGTTTACCACATTGTGTAGGGTGTAAAAAATATAGATTATCTACACTATATTCTTCTTGTAAACTTTTTCTATATACATAAGATACTTTCTTTTGCATTTGTATACATTTGTCTAATATTAACTTTGCATAGTCATAAATATAAACAAATTCTTTTCTATTTATTTTATTACCCCATGCAAGAAATACAAATTTACCATTTATAAATAGATCATCAGTATTTTGATAAGTCATCTCTTTATCAAATATTGTTAATTGATTTGTATTTAATTTTTCTAAATCTTCATTAAAAGACATAATGATTTCAGAAGTGTTAATATTTTCAATATTTAAATGAAATAGATATCTAACTTCTACAATCTTTCCTGGATAGTTTTTAATTTTTTGTTTAAAAAGTGTAATTTCTCTTTCAATTTTTAAACTATGAAATTCATCATCAAACTCAAAACCTTGATCAGAAAGTTTTTTCTTTTCATCATATCCATATGGATAGTAAAAAGGACTGTACATAAATATAGTACCAACTATATTCTTTTTCTTATCCTTTTTACTTTTTATTAACTTTTCAAATTCACTAGGACTTAACTCTTGATCATCTTCATTAAAATAAAGATAACTTTCAGTTAAGAATTCTCTATCAAATCTTGTGTCATATTTACCAAAGAATTGCATTGAAGACTATTCAGCTTCTGCTTCAGTTTCTTTGTAAATTACTCTTCCACAATGTGGACAAGCTACAATTTCATTTGATTTTAATACTGCACTATGTGTTTTATCACTAATTTTCATAAAACAACCATAACAAGCTTGTTTTTTAACTGGAACTACTGCTGTATCTCCAGCCCATCTTTTAATCTTTTGGTAAAATGATAATACTTTTGTATCAACATTAGAAAGGATATCTTCTCTTTTTTGAGAGATTTCGTCTCTTTGAGTATTTAAAGATGTAATTTCTGTTCCAATTGTGTCCTCAAGAGCTTTAACAGTTTCTTCTTCTTCTGCTAAACTTACTTTTAAATCAACTAATTCAGATTCTTTTAATTCTACAATATTATCTAATCTACCAATTTCTTCATTTGTAAATGAGATTTGTTCTCTTGCAATTTCTTCTTCAAGTTGAAGAGCTTTTGCTTCTTTTTGTGTAGAAATTGAATCCATCTTTTTTGCTACATCATCTAATTTTGATTTTAATTCATCTAAATGGATATTATTTTTTGTTTTTTTAGATCCTGCTTCTTCTATAGCTGCATATCTTTCTTCTACATCTGCTTTTAGTTTATTAGCTAAGGCTGTAAATTGTTTTAATTTATCATCTTGTGCTTTTATTTGTGGACCAAATGAACTAATTTGACCATCGAATTTTGATATTTGTATTAATTGTTCTAAAGATTTATTCAATTTATTATTCTCCTGAAGTTATGAATGGGTTTTTTGAAGTAGTTATTATAGCTTGTAATCGCTGATTTTCCAAATTTTTTGGTAAAAGTCCTATGAGAAGGCTTGTAAAGTGTTGTTCACTTTCGTAGTGTCCAATGTCAATTAAGCTAATTCCTCTACTTTTAGCTTCCATTGCATCATGATATTTAATGTCCCCTGTAAGGAAACAATCAGCATCTATTTTATTAATTAAAGACATTCCACTTCCTGTAGTAATTGCTATTTTTTTAATTGATTGTGAACATTGTACTAGTTTCGGGTTTTGTAAATTTAACTTTTTTGATATAGTTTTTTGAAAATCATCAAAAGTAGTATCAATATCTGAATAGCATATAAAGTCATCTTGTGATGATATTGTTAGATTTAATACTGATTCACACACATATTTATTAAGATGGGTTTTGTCTATATTTGTATGCATAGATATTAAGCAGATATCTTTTTTAATTAATATTTGTAATAGCTTTGTTGAGTAACTATTAAAATTAACTGTTTTTAGTGGTGAAAATATAAGAGGGTGATGTGTGATTACTAAACTATTGTTTGGTATTTCATTGAGAAGTTGTTCGTCTAAATCTAAACTAAGATAAATCTCATCTATTTCATCTTCCATATTTCCAACAATAAGACCACTATTGTCCCATTTTTCTTGAAGTTCAAATGGTGATATCTCATCAAGCATTTTATAAATATCTTTTACTTTATGCAAAACTATCCTTTGTAAACTAGTTTAATTTATTTAACGATTATATCATAAATATTTAGATAACATAAAAGAAATATAAATAAAAAAGAGACATATGGATTCAATTTATAGCATTAATATTGAAAGATCAGTATTAAGTTCAATCATATTTGATCAAGAGATAATAGAAGATATCTTAGGTATTTTAAAGCCTTCTGATTTTTACCATCCTGCTCATCAAAAAATATTTGGTGTAATGGAAAAATTAAGTCATGAAGATTTACCAATAGATGAAGAATTTATTAGAAAAAGACTAAAGAGTCATGATATAGATGATTCTATATTCTTAGAAATTTTATCTTCAAATCCTATTTCAAATATTATGGCGTATGTTGGTGAGATTAAAGATGGTGCAGTAAAAAGAGAATTGTCATCATTAGCACATGTAATACAAAAAGAAGTTGAGGATGATGAACAAAGTGCAGTACAGTCTGTAGATGTAGTTCAAAATGCTTTATATAAAATCACAACAGATTCAGCATCTAGTGACCTTAAAGATATGGAAACTATTAATCTTGAAACTTTAGATTTAATTCATGAAATGAAAGCTCGTGGTGATTCATATTTAATTGGTGAAACTACAGGATTTATATCATTAGATAAAAAAACTACAGGATTTAATGGTGGAGATTTAGTAATTATTGCTGCTAGGCCTGCTATGGGTAAAACAGCATTAGTTTTAAATATGGCTTTAAAAAATATAGAAGCAGGAAAAGGTGTAGTTATCTTTTCACTTGAGATGCCTTCATCTCAACTTATGCTTAGATTATTAGCTGCAAAAACTTCAATTCCATTACAAGACCTTAGAAAAGGTTCTATGAATGATCAACAATGGTCAACACTGACATCTGCATTTGATGATTTAAATACAAAAAAACTTTGGGTTGATGATAATGGTAGTCTAAATATAAACCAGCTTAGAGCAAGGGTGCGAAAATTAGCTCAAAATAAAGATAATAATGTTTCAATGATTGTTATTGATTATCTTCAACTAATGCAAGGAACTGGTACAAAAGATAGACACCAAGAAGTTTCTGAAATTTCTAGAGGGTTAAAAATGTTAGCTAGAGAGATAGGGATTCCTATTATTGCACTTTCTCAGCTAAATAGAGGTTTAGAAAGTAGACCAGATAAGCGTCCAATGCTTAGTGATATTAGGGAGTCTGGTTCTATTGAGCAGGATGCTGATATTATTATGTTTGTTTATCGTGATGATGTTTATAAAGAAAGAGATGAATTAAGAAAAGAAAAAGAAGCAAAAGACAGAGGGGAACAATACACAAGTACATTTGTAAATAAACCTGAAGAAGATGCTGAGCTTATTATTGGGAAGCAAAGAAATGGACCAACAGGAACAGTAAAACTTATATTCCAAAAAATGCTAACAAGGTTTGTGGATAAAGAGCAAGGTGAAGCACCAATAGAAACAATATACAACACAATGGATACGGAGCATGAGACAAAAATTGATATGCCAATGATATAAATATATTGAAAATACTATTACATATATTCATTATATTTATCTTTTTAGGTTGTGTAAAAGAACCAAGTATACCTTTAGGCATAGAAAATTTAGAAAAAACTTTCCTATCTATAGATAATACTATAGATAGGAATGAGTCAGCAGAATTTGCGTATAAGATATTAGAATATACTTCATCATTAAAATATAAATATGATCTTGAATATCCACCTTTGTATCATAATTTTTTGGTAAATTCTGGCTTAAAGAATAGGGGTCTTTGTTGGCATTTTGCTAACGATATGTTAATCTTTATATTAGATCAAAAATATAAAAGTTTTGATTATTACATTGTTGGTGCAAGTATAGATGATTATTGGGATGAACATAATGCAATAGTAGTGACATGCAAAGGTTGTAGTTATAAGCAAGGTATTATACTTGATGCTTGGAGAAATTCTGGAAATTTATATTATTCTACAGTCGAAGATGATTATGAATATAAATGGATACAACGAGGACAAAAAATAAATTCAAAATTTAATATAAGATATTAAAGATGTTTAAAATAGATTTTAGTTAAAATTTAAAAAATAAAGAGGGAATAAGATATGGTAAATTATGATTATACAACAGCAGTTATGGGTGAAAGGCCAGAAGTTACACTTCCAAATAAAGAGTTTTTAGAGCAATTAACGCCAAAAGGTTTTATGGATATGATTAATGATTTTTATTCAATAGTTTTAGATAGTGAAATTTCACATTTCTTTCCGGACGATGAAGAAGAAATTGAGATGATTAAAAAAAGAAATGGTTCATATTTTATGATGATGTGTGGTGGAGATGATACATATTTAAAAAAATATAGTGGTGTATTTGATCAAGTTAAAACACATGAGATGTTTTCAATTCCAGATAAAGCAAGAATAGAATGGCTTCATTGCTGGGAACAAGCACTTAAAAATATTGAAGATAAAGTAGATCATGAACATATCCAATCATATTGGAATTGGCTTGAAGTTTTTTCAAAACATATTGTAAATTATGAGAATGATAAAAAATCTCATGAAGATCATGCAAAGTCATAATATTAAATGGTAGAACTTAGTAAAAAGCTAACAACAAACATAGGGCGTACAAATGCTGAATATGGACTGATTAAAGAGGGTGATAAAATCCTTATTGGTTTTAGTGGAGGAAAAGATTCACTTACTTTAATTCATGCACTTAATCGTATGCAAAAAGTTGCTCCTTTTGATTTTGAATTTAAAGCTGTGACTATTTCGTATGGTATGGGGGAAAAGCTTGATTTTTTAGCTGAACATTGTAAAGAACATGGAATTGACCATGAGATTGTAGATACAAATATATTTGACATTTCTATAGAAAAGGTGAGAAAAAATTCATCTTTATGTAGTCTTATTTCTCGTATGAGAAGAGGATATTTATATACATACGCTTTAGATAATGGATTTAATAAGTTAGCTCTTGGACATCATCTAGATGATTCAATGGAAAGTTTTTTTATGAACTTCTTTTACAATGGAGCAATGAGGGCAATGCCTCCTGTGTATAAAGCTGAAAATGGATTGATGGTTATACGACCATTAATTTTTTGTAGAGAGAGACAATTAAGAGCTTTTGCAACAACGAATGAAATTGAAGCAATAGGGGATGAAGGTTGTCCTGGTATGAGATTGAGTGAAAAAGATAGAGAATATATGAAAATGCCACACGCAAGAGCAAATACCAAAAAGCTTTTAGCTAAATTAGAAGAAGATAATCCTCAAGTATTTGTATCTATGAAAGCAGCATTTAAAAACTTTCATACAAATACTTTCTTTGATAAGGAATGTTTAGATGATTAAAGAAAAACTATTGATAAGTGCTTGCCTAATGGGTGATAATGTAAAATATGATGGTGGAAATAATTTAATAGAAGAGCTAGAAGAATTATCAAAAAAATTTGAATTTATACCAGTTTGTCCTGAAGTTATGGGAGGGATGACGATACCTCGAATGCCATGTGAAATTAAAAGCTTTAATCCATTGAAAATTGAAAATGAATTTGGTATAAATATGGCTGATCATTTTTTAGATGGAGCAAGACAAACTTTAGCATTGGCACAACAGCATGGTGTGAAATATGCCCTTTTGAAATCAAATTCACCATCTTGTGGAAATAAAAATATTTATGATGGTACCTTTAGTGGAAAACTAATAGAACAGTCAGGGGTAACTGCAAAATTT
>JABJGE010000080.1 GCA_018662405.1 Campylobacteraceae bacterium | reverse complement strand
TCAACTTTTGAATAAGAATAATTAACAAATCCACTTGTATGTCTATTGAATCTTTTACCAATACCTAGGGCAAATCCACTTGAGTTATCAGTATAATCATCTTCATATGTACTTTCTTTGTTATAAATATTAAAGCTACCAGAGTATTTACTATCATTAATAGATGGATTTTGTACAGAAATATTATAATTTTGTTGTCTTGCTGATGTATCTATAGAAAAACCTAAATTAACACCAGATCCAAAAATATTTTTATCATTTATTCCAGCATTAATCATAAATCCATCGTAACTACCATATCCACCACCTAGCATAATATTACCTGTTCTAGCTTCTGTTACAGTTACTATTAAGTTCATTTTATCTTCAGAAACTCTTTCTTGTTGAATATTAACCATTTCAAAGAAACCACTTCTTTGTAGTGCATTTTTTGATTCTTTAAAGTCTGTTAATGAATATAAATCTTTTGGTGCTAGAAACACATCTCTTCGTACTACACTATCTAAAGTTCGGTGATTACCTGATATAATTACATCATTTATGTATACTTTTTTACCTGGTATTACATTAAAGTTTACAGATGCTATATTATTTTTTTCATCTTTTTTAATATCATATTTAACTTGTGTAAATGCATATCCTAAGTCAGCTACTTGAGCTTTTATAAATTCTACATCTTTTCTAATATTTTTGATATTGAAAACTTTGTCTTTTTTTAATTTTAGTTCACTAATTATTTCATTTGGATCTTTAATAGTACTATCTAAAAATATTAAGATATCACCAACTTTATATTGTTTACCTTCTGTAATTGAAAAGTTAACTTCAGATCTATTTGTATTAAAGTCAATTTTAGAAAAAGCTTTTGATACTTTAGCATCTAAATAACCATTTTCTAAATACAGTTCTTTAACTCTTGCATGTTCATATTTTAATTGGTCAAGTTTCATTTCACCATTATTTCTACCTAAAAACCATGAAAATGATTCTTTTGCCTTATTTGCAACTATCTCTTCAAAGTCATTTGCCTCAAATACTTTAGCTCCATGATAATTAACTTTTGTAATTACAATTTCATTACCTTTGTTAACATCAAATTTTAAGGCAATGCTTTTATCGTTAATATTTTCAATATCTATTTCGACTACACTATTATAGAAACCTTCTTGTTGAAGCATATCTAATAAAGCTGCTTTAGCATTTGCTACTCTTTGTTCTGTAAACATACTACCTTTTTTAATACCCATGGCATTATAGAGCATTGTTTTATCTTCATCTCTACTCTTGTATCCAGATATCTCTATATTAACAATAGATGGTTTTTCTATAAACTTAAAAGTTATATTACCATTGTTGTTTTCAACAGAAATATCATCAAAATAACCAAACTTATAAAACTTTTTAAGTGCTTTTGTGATTTGTGAAGTTTCGTAAGTGTCACCTTTTGTTAGACCAACATTTTCAAGTGCTACCTTAGAAGATATTCGAGATAAATTTTCAAAGTTTATTGTATTAATTTGTGAGCTTGCGCTTCCTAAAGTTACTAGTAGAGGTAATAATAAAGCTTTTTTCAAAATATAATTTCCTTTAAGCAATAAATGCTTTTAAATATCAAAGATTATATTATATAATATGTTATAATGCGATTAAAAGTAAAACTATAATATTTAAAGTAAAAGGTAAGCGTATATGAGAATAGGAATTATTACAGTTAGTGATAGAGCAAGTGCTGGTATTTATGAAGATTTAAGTGGTAAAGCAATTATTGATACCATGAATGAGTATTTAACATCTTCTTGGGAAGAAGTTTATGAAGTTATCCCTGATGAACAAGATATAATTGAAGCTACTATGATTAAAATGGCTGATGAACAAAACTGTAGTCTTATTGTTACAACTGGAGGAACAGGTCCTTCTAAAAGAGATGTAACTCCAGAAGCTACTGAAAATGTATGTGATAGAATGATGCCAGGATTTGGTGAACTTATGCGTCAAGAATCACTTAAATTTGTACCTACAGCTATTCTTTCAAGACAAACAGCAGGTTTAAGAAAAGATAGTTTAATAGTAAATTTACCAGGAAAACCAAAGTCAATTAGAGAATGTTTAGATGCAGTATTTCCTGCTATTCCATATTGTATTGATTTAATGGAAGGTCCATTTATGGAATGTAATGAAGATGTTATAAAAGTATTTAGACCAAAAGCAAAATAGGTTAGCTAAAGTTGCAATCAATAATTAAAAAATTAGATTTAGTAGATTATATTGATAATTTACAAGCTTTATTTGCACGAGAAAAATCAATTGTAATTCAAGGTGATATTAATATACATTTTTCATTAATAAATGAAATATCTAGATATGAATTTAAATCACCACCAAAATTGTCTAATCTTGATAGAGCATTAGCTTTATTACAAAAGCAGGGTGTTTTAAAACTTGATGAAATTTATGAATTTATAAAAATAATTAAATACTTTATATATCTTAATAGATTTTCTTTAGAGGGAAAATTATCATCTTGGATTGAAAAAATAATAGTTCCAGATGATATTGAAAAACTATGTGATGTATTTGATGATAAAGGGCAATTGACTCAAGGTTATAATGATGATTTTGACATGGTTATTCAGAATTTATATAATAATAAAGTAAATATTAAAGATGCTTTACAGAAAGTAATAAACGGTAAAAACCTGCAACCATATTTAGTTGATCATCAAGTTCATCTTGTACATGGGGAACAAACACTACTTGTACGAGGTGGGTTCAATCATGTTTTAAAGGCAAAAGTATTAGACAGAAGTACTGGTGGATTCTTTTTTGTATTACCACATAGTATAAGTGATTTAAAACAAAAACAATCAGACCTTGAAAATTTAAAAAGTGAAATAGTTTATAAAATATGTCAAGAATATTCAATTTTATTTAGAAATAATTTAATGTTTCTAAAATTTGTAAATAAAGAATTTGATAGATTTGATCATTATATTTCTAGAGTACATTTTGCAGCACAAAATGATAGAAATTTTATATTACCTTCAAAATCACATACAGTACAAAAATTAGTTGATTTTAAACATCCTGCATTAAAAGATCCAAAACCTGTTAGTATAGATTTTACAAAAAATATTATTATGATTACAGGTGTGAATGCTGGTGGAAAGACTATGCTTCTAAAATCAATTTTAAGTGCTGTATTTATGTCTAAGTATTTAATCCCATATAATTGTGGTAAACAAACTAAAATAGGATCATATAAAGAGATACAAGCAGTATTAGATGATCCTCAAAGTGTTAAAAATGATATTTCTACATTTGCAGGTCGTATGGTTGAGTTTTCACGCCTTTTTACTAAATCAGATGTTATAGTTGGAGTTGATGAGATAGAACTAGGTACTGATAGTGATGAAGCTGCTTCATTATTTAAAGTAATTATTGAACAATTAGAATCAAAAAATATTAAAATTATTATAACAACACACCATAAAAGACTAGCTGCTCTTATGGCTAGAAATGAACAAACACAATTAATAGCAGCACTTTACGATGAAGAAAATAGAAAACCTACATATGAATTTTTACAAGGTACTATTGGTAAATCATATGCTTTTGAAACAGCTAGCAGATATGGAATTCCACATGGTGTAGTACAAAAAGCAAAAGATGTATATGGTAAGGATAAAGATAAGTTAAATGACTTAATTGAAAGAAGTAGTCAGTTAGAGCGTGAATTGTCATCTAAAATAAAATATTTAGATGAACAAATAGATATCCAAACAAAATTAAACTCTCAACTTAATGATAAAAAAGAGAATGCAGATAAGCAAATAAATGAACAAAAAGCAATTCTTCAAAAACAATATCAAAATGCAATTGATGAAGCTAAAAAAATTATTAAAAATACAGATACAAAAGATGCACATAGACTATTAAATAATGCACATAAAAAAGCATCTCAAATTAAAACAAAAAAGATTCAAGAACCAGTAGAATTAAAAATTGGAGATAGAGTTAAGTATAATAATACAAAAGGCGTATTGATATCTATTAAAGGAACAAAGGCTACTATAGATACAGATCAAGGCATGAAGCTACAAGTTAAATTAGTTGATCTTCGACCAAGTGGCAAAGAAGTAAAGCTTAAAAAAGTTCCTTATAAACAAAAAGTAAAAGTTACAATAGAAAAGCCTAAAGAAGGTTTTATTAAGCTAGATTTACATGGACAAAGAGGTGATGAAGCTTGTGAAAATTTAGATAAGTTTATATCAGATAGTTTAATTAATGGATTTGATGAAGTTTTAGTTTATCATGGAATTGGAACAGGAAAATTAGCTCATGCAGTTAAAGAATTTTTAGATGTACACCCGCGAATAATATCATATGAAGATGCACCAGCGTACTTAGGTGGATTTGGAGCTAAAGTAATTAAACTTTAGCTTTTAATAGTACTACAATTCTCTTCATGTAATAATGAATCATCATAAGGATCAAGATGTATATTTATAATCCATGTTACATCTTTATCAATATCAGATATTTGTTCTTCTATACGATCACTAGCTCTATGTGCGTCCATTAAAGATATAACACAATCAAATACTAAATGTACTTCTACAAAAACATCATTTCCAGCTTGTCTAGTTTTTAAGAAATGGTAATCATTTACTTTTTCTTCATCTGTAATTATTTGTTTAATAGTTTGTATTTTATCTTCATCAACAGCACGATCAAGAAGCATTAATATACCATCTTCAATTAATTCATATGCACTATATATGATAAATAGAGCAATACCACCACCAACTAATACATCAATAAGTTCAATCTTTGTAATGAATACAAGTACCAATGATACCAATACTGCTGCATTTACGTATACATCAGTTTTATAATGTAAAGCATCGGCTTTTATTACCATATTATTTGTTTTTTTAGCAACTGCATTTAGGTATGCAACTAAAGCAATTGTAATAAATAATGATATAAGCATCACTATAATTGATGTATTAGCATATGATGAGACTTCACCTGTATATGCTTTTTTAGCAGCTTGGTATAATAAAAATAAACCAGACATAGTAATAATTGTACCTTCAATTACAGATGCTAAAGCTTCTATTTTACCTCGACCATAGTTAAATTGATCATCAGCTGGCTTTTCAGAGTTTGTAATAGCAAAGTAATTAAATACAGATACAAACATATCCATAACAGAATCAATTGCACTGGCTAGTACAGCAACAGAACCACTAGCTATTCCTACTGCAAGTTTTATTATAGTTAATAAAAAAGCAACACTAGAAGATACTAGTGTTGCTTTTTTTTGTGGAGATATTTTTGTATTATTTTGCATCTACAAATTTTTTAATTCTAGATATACCATCTTTAATTGTAGCTTCATCTGTAGCAAATGAAAGTCTAAAGTATCCTTCAAGTCCAAATGCAACACCTGGAACAACAGCTACTCCAACATCTTCTAATAAGCCTTTAGAGAATTCCATAGAATCATTTGTGATTTCTTTGATATTTACAAATAAATAGAAAGCACCATCTGGTTTTGATACACTTAATCCATTAATATTATTCATAAGTTCACATGCTAAGTCTCTTCTTTTTTCAAATTCAACTCTCATTGATTCAATATCAGTATCTGCACTACCATCTAAAGCTGTAATAGAAGCAGATTGTGTAATTGAATTAATATTTGAAGTTGATTGTGATTGTAACTTTTTCATTGCTTTCATAAGACCTTGATCTTTACATGCTGCATATCCAAATCTCCAACCAGTCATAGCAACTGATTTACTTAATCCATTTACTGTGATAGTTCTATTTAACATATCTTCATTGATAGAAGCTACGGCTGTAAATTCAGCATCACCATATACAAGCTTTTCATACATTTCATCACTAATTACAGTAATATTCGTATCTTTTAATACATCTGCAATTGCTGTTAATTCTTCTCTTGAATAAACTGATCCTGTAGGATTTGATGGTGTTGTAAGTACAAGCATTTTACTTTTAGGAGTTATTGCTGCTTCTAATTGTTCTGGTGTAATTTTAAAATTACTTTTATCATCTGTAATAATTTCTACTACAGTTCCACCACTATATTTTACAAGTTCTGGATATGTTACCCAATAAGGTGCTGGGATGATAACTTCATCACCTTCTTCAATTCCTGCTTGAAAAATATTAAATAGTGTATGTTTAGCACCATTATTTGCAATAACTTCATTTATTGTATAATCAAGATTGTTATCTCTTTTTAATTTTTGACAAATAGCTTCTCTACATGCTACAGTACCTTCAACAGCAGTATATGTAGTTTCATTATTTTCCATTGCTTTTATTGCAGCATCTTTAATTACTTGTGGTGTTCCAAAATCAGGTTCTCCTGCACTAAAACTTAGCACATCTTTCCCATCAGCTTTTAATTGCTTAGATAAAGTTGTAATAGCGATTGTAATTGATTCAGATAGTCTATCCATTCTGTTTGCGATTTTCATATAATTTTATTCCTTTGTTTTATTTATAATATTTTAGTGTACGTAAATTTTGTGTGTTATTTCAAGATAATCTAAAGGTTCTTTTGTTTCTTTACAAATCTTTTGTCCTTGGTAAGTAGTACAGTTTCTGTATCCTACTGTTATTTCTGTTGTTTGATATTCATAAACAGGATCACATTTCGTCACTTGTCTATAGCTTTTACATTTTTGATTATTTCTATCTTGATTTGCTAAATGCATACCAGTAAGACCACCAACAACTTTAGCTGCATCATTTCCAGAACCTTTACCAACTTGATTTCCTAAAGCAATTCCTATAACACCTCCAATAATTGTATCTAAGCCTATTGTATTAGTCTCTTCATTTCCTCTACAATTTACAACAGATTCTATTGTTTGTTCATAACATTTTTCACCAATTTTTACTTTTTTTGTAAATGGTTTAGTAATTGCAATTTGTTCTTCAACTTTTATAGATTTAGCACTAAGTGTTACTGAAATTCCCAGTCCCAATGCAATTAATATATATTTTTTATTTAACATTTTCAATCCTTTTGTTAATACTAATTATATCTTTTTTTTAATTAAATCTCTTATTTCTTCGAACTTATCATAGATCTTTTTATTCTTAGCATTGTTGTCAAAAATGGCATAAGACTTCCTCTCATAAGGTACTATAGTCATTGGCTTAAGAACTTCTTTTTTAATTATTTTTGGTTTATTTGTTACAAAATATTCAATATCATTTATATAGTCTAGATTAAGCTGTTTTAATAAGGATTTTATTAATTCTTTGTTATTCTTAAATTCATTCTTATAGAGCTGATGCGTTAGAACAAAGAATAG
>JABJGE010000078.1 GCA_018662405.1 Campylobacteraceae bacterium | reverse complement strand
TCTGGTACAACAAAAAAACTAAATACTACGATACTAGAAACCTCGCATGAACTTTGTCAAAAGATTTATGATGATGGTGTAAGAAATAATAGTGAAGTGCTATTTTAATAAAATAATTTAAATTAATAAAGAAAGTAATGATAAATAATAAATATACAATATTTTATAAAACAGAATCCCAATTGGTAAAACAATTCTGTGAAGAATTTGAGTATGAATTATATTCAAAACCTACACTTTCTCAAAATTGGGGATTTGGTAAGGATATAGTTTATCCAGATATATATTTTCATAGTGGAATAGTAAAAGAATCTGATATTCAATTATTAATAAAAAGTAAAATAATAATTGTAAATTCAAATACGATAAAGCATGATATAGTAGAAAAAAGTAACGGTTCAATTACAAATGATAAAATCCACGTAATCTATCCTACTCATAATATAGATAAATTCAAGAAAAAAGAATATAAAAAGGCTTTTTTTAATAGATACCATGTAGATAAAAAAACTAAATTAGTATATTTTACAGGTAAAAATTATGAAAAGACAGGGCTTGTACAATTTTTAAAGTTTATAAAAGAACTTACAGCAGCAAATTTCAAAGCTGTAATATCAGGAACTCCAGAGCAACTAAAAATTGTAGTACCTTTGCTTAAAGAATTAGAATTGTCAGATAAAGTTATTCTTGCACAAGGTGATATATTTAGAGCTGCAGATATATTTGTACTTCCAACATCAAATAAACTTTTTGCTTCCAATATCTTAAAAGCTATGGCTAGTAAATCAGTAGTGTTTGCTCCTAGTTCTAATCATGCCTTTGAAATAATGGATAATTTTTCTATTATGGATTCGTCTGATGATATGACAACTGTACATAAAATTAATATGCTTTTAGAAAATACTGAAGAATTAAAAAAGATTCAAAAAGAAAATTGTAAAAAAGTTAAAGAATACACACAATCAAAACAATTTAAAAAGTTAAAATTAGCACTTGATATATAGTAGTGCTAATTATTTTATAAACTTTAGCTTCATTTTATAAAGTTACGATAAAATCTTCTAATAATAAATTAAAAAATATTAAAGGATTTTATATGGCAAAACATGAATTTCAAACAGAAGTTGGTCAGCTTCTTCAATTAATGACTCACTCACTTTATTCACACAAAGAGATTTTTATAAGAGAACTTGTATCAAATGCTTCTGATGCAATTGATAAATTAAACTATGTAAGACTTACAGATGCTAATTTAAAAGATAGTTATTCTGATTGGTCTGGTCAGGTAAATATTAAAATAGATAATGAAGATAACTCTATTACTATTGCGGATAATGGTATTGGTATGAATGAAGAAGATTTAATAGCTTCTATTGGTACTATTGCAAAATCTGGTACAAAATCATTTGTAGATGCAATGACAGGAGATGCTAAAAAAGATTCAAATTTAATTGGTCAATTTGGTGTTGGTTTTTATTCTGTATTTATGGTAGCTTCAAAAGTAGATGTAATTTCTAAAAAAGCTGGAGAAGAGACTGCCTACAAATGGTCATCTGATGGAACAGGAAGTTTTGAATTAGCTCCTTGTATCAAAGAAAGCTCTGGTACAGTTATTTATATTAAATTAAAAGATGAAGAAGTAAGTGATTATACATCTAAATCTAATATTGAATCAGTTGTTAAAAAATATTCAAATCATATTGCATATCCAATTTTCTTAAATTATAGTGAAGAAGTTACTGAAGAGCTATCTGATGAAGACAAAGAATCTGGTAAAGAAGCTCAAACATCAATAGAGAAAAAAAGAGAACAAATCAATGAAGCTACTGCACTTTGGACTCAAAGTAAATCAAAGTTAAAAGCTGAAGACTATAATGATTTTTATAAAACTATTTCACATGATAGTGAAGATCCAATGGCTTATGTACATACAAGAGCAGAGGGTGTAAATAATTATACGACACTTTTCTATATTCCAAAAACTGCACCTATGGATATGTATAGAGTTGACTTCCAAACTGGAGTTAAACTTTATGTAAAAAGAGTATTTATTACTGATGATGAAAAAGAATTACTTCCAACTTACCTTAGATTTGTAAGAGGTGTGATAGATTCTGATGATTTACCTTTAAATGTTTCTAGAGAGCTTTTACAAGAAAATAAAGTAATGGCAAATATCAAGCAAGCATCAATTAAAAAAGTATTATCTGAGATTAAAAAACTAGCTAAAGATGAAGAAAAATATTCTGAGTTTACAGCACAATATAATAGACCTTTAAAAGAAGGTGTATATCAAGATCATATGAATAAAGATGCAATCTTAGGACTAGTAAGATATAAATCTACAAATGATGATTCAAAAATGACTTCATTAAAAGATTATAAGGAAAGAGCAAATAGTGAACAAAAAGCTATTTTCTATATTGTTGGTGATGATGAGAGAGTATTAAGAAATTCTCCACTTATGGAAAGCTACAAAAAGAATGAAATTGAAGTTTTAGTATTAGATGATAAAGAGATAGATGAAGTTATTACTCCAGCAATTGGTGCATATCAAGAGTGGGAATTAAAAGACATTACATCTTGTGAAGCTCCAAAGACAGAACAGTCTGAAGAAGAGGTAAAAGAAATTGAAGAAAAATTTAAGTCTATTGTAGAGAAAATTACTAATGTTTTAGGTGAATCGGTAAAAGAAGTAAAAACTACAAATAGACTTTCTGATTCTCCATCTTGTGTAGTTAAAGATCCAAATGATCCAATGGCACAAATGGCTTCAATGATGAAAGCAATGGGTCAAGAAGTACCAGAATCTGCTCCTATTTTAGAGATTAATCCTGATCATGCAATTGTAAAATCATTAAATGGATGTTCAGATGATACTATGATTGAAGATGTATCTTGGTTACTTTTAGATCAAGCTAAGATGAGTGAAGGTATTGAGATTAAAGATACTGTAGCATTTGTATCTAGATTAAATAAAGTAATGGCTAGAGCATTATAATGACAAAAGTAGAAATAGAAAAACCAGATGAGTTTTTAAAACTTGTAGAATCTAAAAAAAGTGAGTATTTATATCATGATCATCCAAGTGATGGTCTTGATCTTTTTACAGATGAAATAATGGAATCTTATGGATGGCATGCAGTTTCTTTTGACTTTATTACATATAGAAGTATTGCAGAATTTATTGAAGAAAATTGTGCTGGTACATTTACATTTAATGATCATCCTATGGGATTTAATGGATTTGCAGTTGTAGATAATATTGAAGAAGCTAGAGCACAAGTAAAAGCATATATTATTGATATGATTAAATCAAATCTACAAGATGATTATGATGATGATCAACAAGAAGCATTAGAGTTTTTTGATATAGCAATCTAATGATAAAACTAGTACCAATTTTATTATTGTCTATGATATCGTTGTTTGGAATATCAAATAATGAATATTATATTCAATATAAGGGTATAACTTTAGGAAAAATATCAGATTTTTCTACTATAGATAAAGGTTATTTAATAGGAAAACCTGTTGGCGGTATTTTGGGTGCATTTATTACATTTGATAACTATATAATTCATGAAGCAGGTAAAAAGCCAAAAATTAAAGGTGATAATAAAGAAAAGAAAGATAAATATTTATTATTAAGTTTAATTAGAAAAATACAAAAAGAACAGCCAAAACATACTGTATTTAAAAAAGATAATTATGAGATTACAATTGAATGTAAAAATTCAAAATGTACTTATAGTAGATTAAATACTAAAAAACAAAAAACTTATACAGGATATATGAATTTTAAAAATAATATATTAGATGTTATGTGTGATGATGAATCACATATCTGTTTTAAGCAAGTACAATAATAAATTGTGCTAAATTAATTTTATGAAAATACAAAATACAATATATCTTTTAGTTTGTTTATTTAGTTTATCTCTAAATGCTAACTATTTTGATGAACCAGAAACAATTTTAGATGACACTTATGATACTACAGAAACTTTTATTTATAGTACAGCTGATTATTTAGATACTAGTTTTAGTGGAGAAGACTATGATATAGAAAGTCAAGATTTAACAAAAGCTGATATATCTTATGAATCTATATTTGAAAAAGGTCAAGATTCAATTCAAAACTCTAATATTAAAATTAGATTATTATTCCCTAGATTTAGAAAGCAATATAAAATAACTTTTGAAAATTATAATAAGAGTAAATCTATAGATGAAACAAATGAAAATGATAGCTATTTACTTGGAATTGGAAAAGATAAAGCTAGAGTTGGTTTGAAATTTAGAGGTATTAATCCAGATCCATTTATATCGTATAATCTAGAATATAAAACTTATTTAGCAAATAATTTAGATTTTCATATAGGAAATAGAGCTATGTATTTTGCTGATTATAAGTTTGATAATACATTTAGTATAAATTTTAAAAAACAAATCAATGATCACTTGATAGTATCATTTAATAATTCTTATAGATTTCAAGAAGAGTATAATAATAAGTATGAATTAGTAAATACAATAAATTTATCTAAAGATTTAGGTCAAAAAAGATCACTTAATTATACAATCTCATCATATGCTACAAAAGATGATATTATAAATCAAGACCTTGAAGTAGATTATTATTATGCTGGTGGATTTTATAAGGAATATTTTTATAAAAATTGGGCTTATTACAATATAGATGCTGGTCTTATATTTAGAGATGAGAATAGTTTTGAAGCAAAAGGTAGATTGCTTTTTAGAATTGGTGCATTATTTGGAAATGCAAAACCAAAATTTAATAATTAAGATTTAGGAAGATATGGAAGATTTAATACGAGACTGGGGATATATTGTTTTATTTTTATATTCATTTGGTGGTGGCTTTTTAGCTTTAGCAGTAGCAGGGGTATTATCATACTCAGGTGATTTAAATATATATATAACTCTTATTGTTGCAGGATCTGCAAATTTTATTGG
>JABJGE010000077.1 GCA_018662405.1 Campylobacteraceae bacterium | reverse complement strand
GGTGCTCATATGAAATATTCATGGATGATTGTTATTGGATATGCAGTTTCTTGTGCTGTATGGTATTTACAGTATCAAGTTATGGGAATTGGAGCTTAGGCTTCAATTTTAATCATTAAAAAAGGGTAAGAGAATTGAATCTCTTACCCTTTTTTCGTTTATGACACTTCTTTTCTTATTAAGAACAATGTCCTCCACCGCAACAACCTGAATGTGATTTTTGAGCTTCATTTACTGCAATTGTAAAATTTACTCCATCTTCAGTTAATTGAAAATCATGTTTTTGACAAAACTTAGTATTCATATAGTTTGTCATAAGTTGTGCTTGCATTAAAGCATCATCTTTTGATTCAAAGCTCATTCCATTTGTGTAATCACTTTTTTTAAAACAACCACATTCTTTAGTTACATTAATTTTAAACATATTAATCCTTTAAATTTTTTATTATTATATTAATATGTTTTTATCGAAAATTTTAATATAAAATCTATTTATAAATATTAAGCGATATTAAATATTAACAAAAATCAGCTAATAGTCCTGATTTTAATCCTAGATAAGTTTCATTATCTACTAATTCTTTTACAATTCCCAGTCCAAAACATATAGCTGTGCCTGGACCTCTTGACGTTATTACATTATTATCTTTTACAACACTTGTAGAGCTATCATAACCTTCCTCTCTAATTCCATCTTCACAGCTAGGGTAACATGTATAATTTTTATTTAATACACCAGCTTTATGTAGGGCAAAGGGAGCAGCACAAATTGCACCAAGAAGTTTATTTTCTTTATATTGTTTTTTTAATATACTTTGAACTATATCATTTGAAGATAATACTTCTGTTCCATCAAATCCACCTGGTAAAACTATCATATCAAAACTATCATCTTTTATATCTTCAATTAAACAGTCAGCTTGAATTGTAATATTATTTGCACCTAATAAAGATAAACTATCAATACCCGCAACAATTACTTCTATTTTAGCTCTTCTACATACATCAATTATTGATACTGCTTCTATTTCTTCAAATCCATGAGCAAGTGGTACTAAAATTTTTGCCATTAAAAACTCCTATTTATTCGTTTGTATATAATATATTAACATAATTTATATTTATACTATGAATATGCTTTTTAATTTGCTCTCCTGTTGGTCTATGTTTTTGCGTTTGTATCCAGCTAATAGGTGAGTATTGTGAAATTTTATCAAAAAGTTCTAACAATATTTTTTCATCTATAATATGTAAACTAACTTTTGCAAAAATAAGTTGATTTTCAAATAGATCTTTATTCTTTTTATAAGATTCAAAAAAAGATGCAATATTATCTTCTGACATATTTTGTAAATTAGTTATTATAGAGTTGTTTTTAATTAAAAATAAAACCTTATTTTGTAATTTTATTGGTAATTTTATATCTATTTTAGGATTATTTATTTTATGGTATATAGCTGTTAATTTTAATAGTTTTGATTCATTTTTTAATATTTTCAATATATTCATACTTTCTAAAAATATATTATGATTTTGATTATAAATACTAGGAAATATTACATCTAAAACATTAAGGTCTAATAATGTTTCAAAAAATACTTCACTATGATCTAATTCTAAGACTTTTTCTATCTCTTTGTAAACTCTATCTGGCTGTAAAAATCTTAATTCCTTTTTCATATATTTTACAAACTCTTTAGTCTCAGATGCTACTATAAAGTCTGGAAATTTAGCTTTGAATCTAGCTAATCTTAATACCCTTAAAGGATCTTCTTTAAATGCATCTGAGGTATGTCTTAAAATTTTATCTTTGATATCTTGTATACCATCGTATGGGTCAATATATTTATTTGTAGTGTTATCAAAAGCTATTGAATTTATAGTTAGATCTCTTCTTCTAAGATCTTCTTCTAATGTTACATTTTTAATACTTGTTGAAAAATCATTGTAACCTTTACCTATTTTTCTTTCTGTACGGGCTAAAGCTATTTCTTCATTATTTTCATTTAAAAATATAGGAAAATCTTTACCAATTTTATCTAAATGCTTAAAATCATTTTCTTCATAACCTACGGCTACCCAATCTATATCACTAATTCTTATTTCAAGCAGTTTATCTCTTACACATCCACCAACTTGATATAGTTTTTTTTCAATCATTATTTATTTTAGCGTAAAGTTGTATTTTACATATTAATTGTATAATTTATTCATATGATTTATACAATATTATTTTTTTCAGCTTTTATATCTGCTACTTTAATTCCATTTGGTAGTGAAGCCTTATTGATTTATGATATTCATCAAGGATATAATGTTTATCTTCTGCTTATAGTAGCAACAATGGGAAACTCTTTAGGTTCTATTTTAAATTATTTTATTGGTTTAAAAGGTGAAGAGTTTTTAGTAAAAAAAAGATATTTAAAAGAAAAAAATATTTTAAAAATAAAAAAATATTTTGATAAATATGGATATTTAACTATCTTATTCTCTTGGTTACCTATAATTGGAGATCCTATTACACTTATGGCTGGTGTGTTAAAGTATGATATTAGGAAGTTTATTATTTTAGTTATTATTGCAAAATTTATGAGATATTTAGTAATTGCTTTATTACTGTAGTATAATTGATTAGAAAATAGGAGCTTAATAGAATGAAAAAAATAGTTTTAAATATAAAAGATGAAAATATTGATACAATATTGAATATATTAGAGAACTTGAAGGATGGACTAATAGATAGTATGGAATATGATTGTAAAAAAGCTAAAGTTAGATATCAACCTAAAACAACTACTATAGTAAGAGAAAATCAAAAACCTGAAGGAAAATATTTATCTTCAAGAGAATATAGAAAAACAGTAAAATAATATACTTACAAAATTATGCATAAAGGATAAGTAATAGATATTTTAATAATGATTTTTATTGTAATTTTAATTGCTTTAGTTATATTCCAATCAAATAAATTAAAGTTTGTTAATAAATCAAGTATAGTAAAAAAATCAGAGATTATAGATGGATACAAAGATAAGATTAAAACTATGAATAATAAAGAAGAAAAAATAGTTTATCTAAAAATAATAAATCAAGAACTATCAAGAAATATTTTTTTTGATCAAGATGAAATTAAAGAGATTATGCAAGATTTAACTTCTCATAGTTTTAAATAAAAGGTAGAAATACTGTACTACTAGCAAATACATTTATGCTATAATTATAAAAATAAAATAGGAAAAAAAATGAGAGTAGTATGTCCACATTGTCAGGAAATTAATAATGTACCAAGAAAAGATACATATAAAAAAGCTAATTGTGGAAAATGTAAACAGTCATTACTAGAGAATAAAGTTGTAGAATTAAATAATTCTAATTTTGACGATATATTGGTTAATTGTGATACTCCAATTATTGTTGATTTCTGGGCTCCTTGGTGTGGACCGTGTAAAATGATGGCACCAACTTTTAGTAGTGTTGCTTCTAAATATCCTTTAAAAACTTTGTTTACTAAAGTTAATACTGAAAATGAACAACAATTAGGTTCTAGATTTAATATAAGAAGTATCCCGACATTAATAATATTTAAAGATGGTAAAGAAGTTGAAAGAGTATCTGGGGCTTTAGATAATTCAAATTTAGTTCAATTTGTAAATAAATACATTTAGATATGAAATTTATCCCATCAACTCAAAGTGAATTGAAATCATTAAATATACAAAATGATGAACTATATCAAATAGAGTATCTTAATAAAGATTACTTTAATGGTGATGAAAGTATAGAAAAAACTCAAGCTAAAGCTATCATAAGTAATGATGTAGTGTCTTTTATAATTAGCGATGATTATGGTATGGATAAATTTGTATCTAATTTTAGAGTGATTAGATCGTGAATGAAGCAAAAATTTTTAAATCTAAAAGAAGTAATAGTGTCATATTTTATTTATGTTCTTGAGTGTAGTGATGGAAGTTTATATACAGGAATTACTAAAGATATAGTAAAACGTTTGGAAGAACATAATACTTCTAATAAAGGTGCAAAATATACAAAAGCAAGGCGTCCTGTAAAACTACTATATAAAGAGCCTTCACTTAATAGAAGTAGTGCATCTAAACGTGAATATGAAATTAAGAAACTTACACGATTAAAAAAACTTCAGTTAATACAAAATCATCTTTGACAAATAATGCTAAAGTTTATAATTTATTTTAAGTTGATTTGATAAAATAAATATATAAAATTATATATTAGAAGGTGTTTTTGTGTCTATATTTGCTTTACAATCTTTAGTTGGTGGATTTCTAGATGAAGATTTAGAACATTTTAATAAAAATTTTGATGACTGGTGTATTCAATTTGAGAGTTATGATGATGCAATGGATATAGTACCAACCCTTGAAAATAATAAAACTATAGATATTGTTGAGATAACACCATTAAGTTATCCAAAATATTTTTTTACTGCTCTTAAAGGTATTATTCATACAACACGACAGATTAAAGATAAGGTTATTTGTGTTGTAGAACCAACTATGGGTTCTAGTTTTAGAATTGCTATATGTGACCTTAAAACAAATAATGTCAGATTAACAAAGACTAGATATAAAAGTATTCCAAGTGTTGAAGGTGCTTTTGCTAGTTTTGATAGTGACTTTACATAATAAAAAATATCAAATTTCACCACCACTTTTAATAATATCAATACCAAATTTATCTCTTAACTTTTGTAAAGAGCTTGTTAGATTTGCTTGTTTAGTATCTTCTTCTTGATTGAATAGGTCTAGTGTAACAGCTTTATTCTTTTGAAAATTAGATAATGTAATATTTATTTGTACAATACTATGTGATGGATGGTTGTCAATCTTATTAAACATAGATACAACTTCTTCTTTAAAATGTTGTTCTGTAAAATTTCTATTTGAATAAAAACTATCTTTTGACTTTTCACCATATTGGTACTTTATATTTAAAGAAAATGTCATAGGATTATGCTTTCCTTTATATGATAAGAAAGACAAGTGCCTACAAAGTATTGTAATTCTTCTTCTTATTTCATTTCTAGAGTGTTCTGGGTCAAACGTACGACCAAGTCCTATAGACTTTGTATCTTCTTTTGTTATTGTTATCTTAGCTTCATCAGTACCTAGTATCCTATGATAAAGCTGTTCTCCAAACTTACCCCAAGAATAAAATAGTTCTTTTTTATCTTTTACTTGACCTAGTGTCTTAATGCCGTTATTTAATAATCTTGTTTGATACCCTTTTCCAATACCACAAAAATCACTAATAGATTTATTTTTGATATAATTATCAACCCTATGTTCTGGTATTACTTTTACTCCATATGGTTTAGCATCATTTGTTGCTAGTTTTGCTATCCATTTAGTTTTTGCAACTCCTATAGAGATTGGTAGTCCTAGTTCTCTTTTTATAGTCTCTTTTAACTCTTGAGCAAATGTATAAACATCTTCATCTTTTATCCAACCTGATACATCTCCAAAGAATTCATCAATACTAAACTGTTCTATTGTTGGTATATGCTTCTCTAAAAGTAGTCTTAATTGATGTGATAATTGATGATATAAAGGGTAATTAGGTGGTATTACTTGTAATTTAGGACACCATCTTAAAGCTTGGGCTACAGGCATTGCTGTCTTTACTCCAAATGCTCTAGCTTCATAAGATGAAGTAGTAATAATTCCTCTTACTCTCCCATCTGGATCTACAAAGTAATCTTTAAATGATACATTATCATTACTGGATAATATTGAGCTTGTAAATGCTCCCTCTATTTTGCTTAGTTCTCTAGTTTGTTTTTTAGTATCAAAGATATTAAGATTACTTCTACCTCCTACAGCAATAGGTATATTTTCTAAAGCAGGATTATTTATCCTATGAGCAGCAGCAAAGAAACAATCAAGGTCTAAATGTAATATCATAAGTGAAGTATAACGGAATATATTGAGTAGGGATATTTTTATTGCAAATTGCAATATTTTGATATATTCAAAGAGCAAAAGAAGGTTCTGAAAAAGATATAAATCAAAGATATTATGTGGTCTATTTGGGGATTTTATTTTACTAAAATACTTGTAGGTAAAGTGATTAATTATTCACAATTAATCCACAATTTATAGCTAAACTTCTCTTATAAATAAAATATAAAGGTTGAAAATGAAAAAAAGAATATTAATATCAACTGTATTGTTAGCAGTAGAACTATGTGCAACAGACTACAGTACTTTTACAAATGATGAACTATTTAATTCAAGAGGAACAGTTACTGCAGAAAATAGAGAAGCTTTTAAAGATGAAATGCAGAGCAGAATGCAATCTTTAACACCTGAAGAAAGATCATCTTATAGAGGTAGTGAATCAAGAAGTGGTGGATCTGCAAATGGAACAATGAGTAGATTAAGAGATGGTAGTGGTAGTGGAAGCTCAAGAGGTCGTAGATAATTATGATAAAAACAAAATATATATTAACAACTATTAGTTGCGGACTACTTGTATTAGCAAGTGCTGAATCGATTAAGGTAGAAAAACAAACTCCTATAATAAAGTCTTTTACTAAAAAAATAAAAGTT
>JABJGE010000076.1 GCA_018662405.1 Campylobacteraceae bacterium | reverse complement strand
TATCAACATTTGTCGTAATAACATGTGAAGTTGGTGGATCCATTCTATTCATACATGCACCACATACAACTGCATCATCAATAGTTACTCTAATATTATCTCTTTTTTGACCTCTTAAAACAATATCATTTGCAATACCACTTCTTCTAATAAGAGATATACTTGGTGATTTTTTAGATAAAGCTTCAGCTAAATCAGCACTTTTAACCTCTTCTCCACTTACATCATTTACAACTTTTGTATTTATCTCTTCTGCTACTTCAATAGTTCCTAAATCAGTTGCTGATGCACTAATTGCTAAAGCACAAATTGCTGATATATAAATCTTCTTATTCATAATTTCTCTCTCCAGAATTAAATTTAAAAAATTATAACAACCAATTGTCAATTAATTGTTAATCCAAGTCAATATTTATATTTGAAAAACTAAACTTGACAATTATTTAACAATTTTTCTATACAATATTATATGAATAAGAACAAACGAAAAATATTATTATTAGAAGATGATTATTTATTTGCCCAGACTATTATAGATTTTTTAGAAGAAAATGACTATAAAGTGGATCATGTAGATAATGGGGAAAGTGCTCTAGAGTTAAGCTATGAAAATATTTATGATATATACTTATTAGATATCAATGTACCAAAACTAAATGGTATTGAAGTTTTAAAAGAGATTAGACAAAAAGGTATTCAAACTCCATCTATATTTTTAACATCATATAAAGATGAAGATACATTAAATAAATGCTTTGAAAATGGCTGTGATGATTATTTACGAAAACCATTTAAAATAAATGAATTACTTTTAAGAATTTCTGCTATTTTAAAAAGAACAGTACAAGTTAATAATGTTGTAAAATTAAATACCTCTACTATCTATGACTTTGATAAAAGAAAAATTTATATTGATAATATTGAACAACAAACTCCACTTAAAATCATACAACTACTAGAACTTTTCATAGAATACAATAATAAAACTATCTCAAGTGATATAATTATAAATAGCCTTTGGAGTAACAATGAAGATTATAGTGAGGGTTCAATTAGAAACTATATACTTAGTCTTAGAAAAATAGTTGGTAAAGATAAAATTATCAATGTAAAAAAAGTTGGATATGAGATAATTGAGATAATTGATGAATAATAAAAAGCAGTTTTTTTTATTATTCAATATATTTTTAGTATTAATTGTACTTGCAATTAATAATTACGCTTTATATTTTTTTGATAGTTTGAGCTCTATATATATTACTATTTTTATCACTATCATTTCAGCTTTAATATATTATATCATTAGCAACTCTATTATTGAAGATGTATTTACTATTGAAAAAAAATTAAAATACAAAATTGAAACTACAATGCATGAGATAAATACTCCTGTATCAACTATACAAATCAATACAGATATATTATTATCAAAAGTAGATGATGATAAAAATAAAGAGCGTCTAAATAGAATAAATAAAGCTTGTGAAAATTTATTTAAACTTTATGAAGATATGGAATACTACATCAAAAAAGAGATAGATTATATTGAAATATCAGATTTTAATTTACAAGATATATTAAATCATATAGCCCTGCAATTTAATGATATTAAAGAAGATATACAAATAAATATCAAAGTTGATAATTCAATATTAAAAACTGATAAAAACGGTTTTGAAATTATCATATCAAATTTAATATCAAATGCTATTAAGCATAATGATAAAATAAGTGAAATAAATATTATTCTTCAAGATGATATACTTACGATAGAAGATGATGGAGAAGGTATTAATAGTAAACATATTTACAATATATTTGATAAATATTATCAAGAAAATCAGGAAAACAAAGGCTTTGGTCTTGGACTGAGTCTAGTAAAAGAATTTTGTGATAAACAAAAAATAGATATTAAAATAAACTCATCATCAAATGGTACAAGTTTTAAATTAAATCTAAAAAATATAATAAAAAGATTCTAAAATGATAAAAACAATATTAGTTATAGCTACTATATTTTCAATATTAATATTTATACTCTTTTCAACAACTAATTTCAAACAATTAGTTGTTGCCTCACAATATAATGATACAAAAAATCCAATCCATATTAAAGAAAATAAATACAAAGATAGATATTGTAATATGACAATCAAAGATATAAAATATTCTGCACAAGCCATACTAGAAAATCATACTACATTATTTTTTGATGATATTGGATGTTTAGTATTATGGTTAAATTCACAAGAAAAACAAGAAGAAATTTTACTATGGGTATGGGCAAAAGATACAAATAAATACATCAATGCAAAAAAAGCTTGGTATAGCCAAACTGAGAAAACTCCAATGAATTACGGATTTGGTGCATATGAAAAGACAATAAAAGACAGCAAAAAAGATTTTATAAGTTTTGATAAAATGTACAATAATGTACTAAATGACAAAACATTAAAAAATCCTCTAGTAAAGGAAAAACTTCTTGGAAACAATTAACCTTTTAACTATAATTTCTATTGCAATTGTTGGATCTTTTGGTCACTGTATTGGCATGTGTGGTGGAATTGTTATTGCATATTCTAGTACAAAAATAGATACTAAATGGAAGAAAACACATCAAGCATTAGCTCATTTATTTTATTCATTTGGAAGAATTACTACATATACATTTTTTGGTGCTTTATTTGGTTTTATAGGGAGTGTCATTTCATTTAGTAATATGGCAAATGGTATCTTATTACTAATTGCTGGACTTATTATGATACTAGTAGGTGCATCATTTGGTGGAAAAATAAAATTTCTTACTTACATAGAACATTCAATTCAAAATAGTACTTGGTATCATATATATTTTAAAAAATTATTACAAAGTGAATATCTTAGTAGTTTTTATTTTTTAGGGCTTTTAAATGGTCTATTACCTTGCGGGTTTGTGTATTTCTTTGCAATTACAGCAGCAAGTACTACAAATGCTTTTGATGGAGCATTAGTAATGTTTGTATTTGGATTAAGTACAATACCAGCTATGTTTTCATTAGGATTCTTTGTAGGTATATTTAAAAAAACTGCTATTAGAAATACAATGATAAGAATTGCTGCCATTAGCGTAATAGCTTATGGTGGATATACTATATATAATGGTTATAATTACATCATAAATCCAAATAAAACATTATTAGATTGTCATAAATAACAAGGAAAATCATGAAATATATTAAAATTATATTACTATCACTATTAATTACTTTTTCAGGCGCATCTGAAATCTATGAGGACTATGATAAAGAAGCTTTTTCAAAACCTATTCTAGTTCAAAAAGGTACTCAAAAACAATGGTGTCCTGTATGTGGAATGAATATTAAAAAGTTTTATAAAACATCTCATACAGCTCAATTAAAAAATGGAACTCAGAGACAATACTGTAGTATGAGATGTCTTGCTGTTGATAATAAAAAACATAGTATTAATATTAAGACTATTCATTCTATTGATAATAGAACAGAAAAATTAATAACATCAAAAGATGCTTTTTATGTTGTTGATTCTGACATTATGGGTACTATGAGTAAAATTAGTAAATTACCATTTTCAAAAAAAGAAGATGCTTTACAGTTTATAGAGGAATATGATGGAAAACTAACTACATTTGATGATGCACTAAAGATTGCAAATAACTCTTTAGAAAATGATATATCAATGATACAAAACAAAAAGAAGAAAAAAATATACCCTATGGGTAAAAAAATGTTTAATAAGTTTTGTAATAAATCAATAGACCTAACAAAATATAATCAAATTAATGAATTAAAAGCAGATATTAGAACAAATAAACTTTGTATAGGTAAAAAAGGGAAGTCTTTTAATGAGCATCAGCTTCAAGTAACATCTGTTTACTTATGGGAAGTGGTTCGAGCAGGTACATTACAAAAAAGCTTGCAAACAATTAAAGTCACAAAAGATGAAAAGTGTCCTATATGTGGTATGTATGTATACAAATATCCAAGATGGGCTGCTCAAATATTTTTAGATGACGGTAAACATCTATCATTTGATGGTGTCAAGGATTTAATGAAATATTATTTAAAAAAACCAATATCTACTAAAATAATAGTGACTGATTATTATTCACAAAAAGCAATAGATGCTAAAAAAGCATTTTATGTAATTGGAAGCGATACATATGGTCCTATGGGTCATGAATTAATTCCATTTGTATCTAAAAAAGATGCCCAAACTTTTAAAAATGATCACAAAGGAACTAAAATACTAAAGTTTAAAGATATCTCAAAAGAAGAGGTAGAAAAGCTTGACTAAAAAGAGTATACTTACTTTTTATATATTTTCAATTTTAGGCTTTGTACTAGTAGGAATTAGTATATATTTATATACTTTTAAAACTACTAATGAAAATCTTAAATTAAATAAAAATAAAGTAGTAAGCATATCTGGTTTACCAGATTTAGCTATTGCTACGCAATCATCATATATACGACATAGAAGTTTAAGTGATACTTTTTCTCAATATAAAGATGATCCAAGTTTAAGGGAATATTTTCCTTCAACTTTTACATATACTCAAGGACTAAAATAGATGCTAAAAATAAATCTACATCTAATTGAATATGCAATCAATTCACTTTTAAGATCTAAAACAAAAAGTATATTTATTACAACTATATTTACACTTCTTGTATTTTTACTTACTTCTATATTCTTTATATCAAATTCAATCAAATATGAATTAAATTCAACAGTAGATTCTCTACCTCAAATAATAGTACAAAATATCAAAGGTGGAAAATCTTATGATATTAAAACTAATATCGTAGATGACATTATTAATATACCAGGGGTAAGTGATGCGATTCCAAGAGTATGGGGATATTATTTCTTTGAAAATGCTGGTGTTAATTTTTCTTTAGTAGGTATAAACTCTTATGAAACACAATACAAAAATAGCTTTAATGAACTAATAGAAAATTATGATTTAGAAGAGGATTCTATGATAGTTGGATCTGGAGTGAAAAAACTTCTTGAACAAAACTATTATAAAAATTATTTTAATTTTATTAAACCAGATGGCGACTTTAAAAAGCTTAATATTGGTGGTACATTTAACGGTGATACACAACTTGAATCAAATGATCTTATAATAATGTCTATTGAAAATGCTAGAGAGATATTTGATATGTCTAAAAGTAAGGCTACTGATATATCTGTAAAAGTAGATAACCCTATAGAGATACCTATGATATCTTCAAAAATAAAATCAATGTATCCAAATACAAGAGTAATTACTAATAGTGATTTAAAAGTAAGCTATCAAAATATATTTGATTATAAAAGTGGTATATTTTTAGCACTATTTGCTATATGTTTATTTACATTTTTTATCATTATATATGATAAATCAAGTGGATTAAGTAGTGAAGAAAAAAAAGAAATTGGTATATTAAAAGCTATTGGATGGACTGTAGATGATGTACTAAAAGAAAAATTTGTTGAAGGGGCAATTGTCTCTATCTTTGCATATTTACTTGGTGTGATTTTTGCTTTTATTTTTGTATATATTTTACAAGCTCCTATACTACGAAATATATTTGAAGGATATAGCATCTTAAGAACTACATTTGAACTACCATTTGTATTAGATTTACAAACTCTATCATTAGTATTTTTCCTAAGCGTTCCTGTATATATTGCTGCAACAATTATACCATCATGGAGAACTGCTACACTTGATGCAGACGAGGTAATTAGATAATGGCACTAAGTTGGAATGAGATAAAAAATAGAGCGATAAACTTCTCTAAAGAGTGGGAAACAGAAGAACGAGAACACGCAGAATCTCAAAGCTTTTGGAATGATTTTTTTAATATATTTGGAATTAGTCGTAAAAGAGTAGCTTCATTTGAAGAGCCAGTTAATAAACTTGGAGATAAAAGAGGTCGAATTGACCTTTTTTGGAAAGGTACTCTACTTGTAGAACATAAGTCAAAAGGCAAAGACCTAGACAAAGCATATACACAAGCTTTAGATTATTTCCCTGGACTAAAAGAAAATGAACTTCCACAATATATTTTAGTATCTGATTTTAATATATTTAGACTTTATGACTTAGAAGAAAATACAACTCATGAGTTTAATATAAATGAACTCTACAAAAACATCTCATTATTTGGTTTTATTGCAGGATATACAAAACATAAAGTTATAGAAGAAGACCCTGTAAATATAAAAGCAGCCGAACTTATGGGAAAACTACATGATGAACTTAAATCTATAGGATATGATGGTCATGCTTTAGAACTATTTTTAGTACGACTTTTATTTTTACAATTTGCAGAAGATTCTAATATCTTTGAAAAAGGTATATTTACTCAATACATAGAAGAGCGAACACATGAAGATGGAAGTGATTTAGGTGCAAAACTAACAGAGCTTTATCAAGTATTAAATACAGACGAAGATAAAAGACTAAAAACAAGAGATGAAAGCTTAGCAAATTTTCCATATACAAATGGGAAGTTATTTGAAGAATTTTTACCCATACCTGCTTTTGATACAAAGATGAGAGATATACTTCTTGAGTGTTGTTATCTTGATTGGTCTAAAATATCTCCTGCTATATTTGGTTCACTTTTTCAGTCTATTATGGATAAGACACTAAGAAGAAATTTAGGTGCTCACTATACAAGTGAAGCAAATATACTCAAACTTATCAAACCACTATTTTTAGATGATTTATATCTAAAATTTGACAAAGTGAAAAAGAATAAAAATAAACTTCAAGAGTTTCATAAAGAGTTGTCAACTTTAAACTTTTTTGACCCTGCTTGTGGTAGTGGTAATTTTCTTATCATTGCATATAGAGAACTAAGGATTTTAGAACTTGAAATATTGAAGATTTTGCATACTGAAAGTGTACTAGATATAGAATCTATTGTATGGTGTGATGTAGACCAATTTCATGGTATAGAAGTTGAAGAGTTTCCTGCACAAATAGCACAAGTTGCTATGTGGTTGATAGACCATCAAATGAATATGATGATAAGTGAATATTTTGGGCAATATTTTGTAAGACTTCCACTTAAAAAATCAGCAAATATAGTATATGGTAATTCACTTCAATTAAATTGGGAAGAAGTAGTTAATAAAGATAAACTATCTTTTATACTCGGTAATCCACCTTTTATAGGAAAACAATTACAAACTAAAGAGCAAAAAGAAGATATGAAACTTATCTTTGGCAAAGTTAAAGGTGCAGGAGTTCTTGACTATGTAACTGCTTGGTATTTAAAATCTGCAAATTTAATACAAGGTACAAGTATAAAAGTTGCTTTTGTATCAACTAACTCTATAGCACAAGGGGAGCAAGTAGGTATATTATGGAAAGAATTATTTAATAACTATGGTATAAAGATACATTTTGCACATCAAACTTTTAATTGGTCTAATGAAGCAAAATCAAATGCAGCTGTTCATGTAGTAATAGTAGGATTTGCTAACTTTAATATTGAAAAGAAAAAAGTTTTTGAATATGAAGATATAAAAGCTGAAGCACATGAAAAAATAGTTAAAAATATCAATCCTTATTTAGTAGAGGGAAAAGATTTAATTGTTGAGAAGAGAAGAAAGCCAATTTGTAATGTTCCAAATATATCTTTTGGAAGTATGCCAAATGATGGTGGAAACTTTTTACTAACAGATGAAGAAAAAACTGAACTAATACAAAATGAGCCACTATCAGACAAGTATATTAAACCTCTACTTAGTGCTAGAGAGTTTTTAAATGCTAAAAATAGATGGTGTTTATGGCTTGAAGATTTAAATCCAAATGATTTAAAATCAATGCCACTAGTAAAACAAAGAATTGAAAATGTAAGAAATTTAAGAGAAAGTAGCACAAGAGAAGCCACAAAAAAACTTGCTGAGTACCCTATGCTATTTGGAGAAGTTAGACAACCTAAAAATGATTTCATCTTAATACCTAGACATTTTTCTGAAAATAGACAATATTTAATTTTAGGGTATTTTGATAATAATAATATTGCAAGTGATTCATGCTTATCTATTGACAATATTACTCTTTCGGACTTTGGTATATTAACTTCAACAATGCACATGACTTGGGTAAAATATATTTGTGGTAGAATTAAAAGCGATTATAGATATTCAAATGAATTAGTTTATAATAACTATCCATTTCTCAAAGATATAAGTGATAAAAATAGATTATCAGTAGAACAAAAAGCACAAGCTATTTTGGATATAAGAACAGAATTTAAAGATAGCTCTTTGGCTAATTTATATGACCCACTAGCAATGCCACCAAAACTAAAAAAAGCACATCAGGAGTTAGATAAAGCAGTTGATAAGTGTTATACTAATAAAACTTTTAAAAATGATAAAGATAGGATTGAGTTTTTATTTGAGTTGTATGAGGAATATATTAGTGAATTATAATATTCCAACTATTGACCCAAGTATCTTTGAAGGTTTATCAAAAATGGCACAACAACATCAAGCTATGGCACAAAGTTTTTCATTATCAATGAAACCTATTATTAAACAAAATCAAGAATTAGCCAAAAGACTAAATAATATTCTTCCAAAAACTGATAGTTCTATATTTGATAATTTAAAAGTTGTACAATCAATGTTTAATAATAGTGAATTTACAAAATTTGCTCAACAGCAAAAAAAATTAGCAGAAAACTTGTCTTTTACCTTATCTAAAATTGATACGTCTTTTATTGACGACTTAAATAAGTTTTCAAAAGAATTAAAAACTATAAATTTTGATAAAGAATTATTTGGTTTAGAAAATATAGATTCTGATATAAAATATGAAGATATAGAAACTATAAATAATAAAATAAAAAATGATTTAACCTTAGATAAAAATGATATATCCTTATTTGTATCAATAATTAGTTTTATATTTGCAGTGTATGTTCATTATTTTCCAAATAATTCACTACAAACAATGGAAGATTTAGATAAAAAAACTTTATGTGTAAATACAAATCAAACTGTTTACTATGAAGTAACAAAACAAGTTCATGTAAGAGAAAATAGTACAATAGAATCAAAAAAACTAGATATTCTATTTCCAAAACATAAATTACTTATTATTCAAAATAAACCATATTGGATACAAGTTGAATATTTTGATAAAAAAAAGAAAGAAACAGTAATTGGTTGGGTTTCTAAAAGATATACTAAAAGACTAAATAATGACTAACATCTTTAAACCTAAGACCTACGGGCTAGTATCCCGTTTAAGCAATAAAAAAGTGGTACTTCGTTATAATTTCAGTAATAACACTCCTCAAGCCTATCGTAGAAGCTCACCCAGAGGAGTCGCTTTTTGAAAACAACTAAACAATCATATTCAAAACCATTTTTAACTATCGAAGAACAAATCTTAAAACTTAAAAATCGTAGTATGCTTTTTTCTAATGAAGAAAAAGCAAAGCAAACTTTACAAAATATTAATTATTATAGATTAAGTGGATATTGGCTTATACATGAACAAGACCATAATACCCATCAATTTAAAAAAAATATTTATTTTGAAGATATTTTAAATACATATATTTTTGATAGAGAATTAAGGTTGTTATTTTTAGAAGCAATTGAGAGAATAGAGGTTTCTATTAGAACAAAGTTTGCTTATGAGTTATCAAATAAATATGGTTCACATTTTCATTTAGAACCTAGTATATTTTATTGTCCAGTTAAATATGCTCAAACAATAGTAAAACTTAAAAGTGAAGTAAATAGAAGTAAAGAAATTTGTGTAGTACATTTTAAGAATAAGTATAAAGAAACTTTACCACCAATTTGGTCAAGTGTTGAGCTAATGACACTAGGACAAATATCAAATTGGTTTGATAATATTAAACTTAGACAAGATAAACAACAAGTAGCTAAATTTTATAATCTTGATGAAAAAGTTTTAAGTTCATTTTTACACCATCTAACTATTGTTAGAAATATTTCAGCACATCATTCAAGACTTTGGAATAAACGATTTACATTTGGATTTACATTACCTAAATTTCCAACGGAACTTAGTAATCAATTTAATGTTAATAAACATAAGTATCTCTATAATACAATTATCATGATTCATCACATACTTAAACAAATAGACTCTAATAGTAATTGGCTTGAAAAAATTAATGATAAAATAATAAAATATAATATTGATAAAGAAAGAATGGGATATAAATAATGATTGAACTAAAAAATATAACAAAAATATATGATCTAAATATTAACAATAAAGTAACTGCTTTAAATGATATAAACCTTAAATTTAATGAAGGTGAACTAATAGTATTAAAAGGTTCAAGTGGAAGTGGGAAAAGTACAATACTTTCTTTAGTAGCTGCACTTAGTAAACCAACAATGGGAGAAGTAATAGTTGACAATAAAAGAATATCAAAACTTCCAGATAATTTTGCTTCACTTTACAGACGAGAAAATATTGGATTTATATTTCAAAAATATAATTTAATTCCAACATTAAGTGTAAAAGAAAATATCTTACTTCCTCTTGTACCAAACAATCCTAATGAAGACGAATGTAATTCAAAACTAAATATTGTTTTAGAGCAATTTAATATATCAAACAAAAAAGATACAATTGTAAAAAATCTATCAGGAGGAGAGCAACAAAGAGTTGCAATTAGTCGTGCACTTATTAATAATCCAAAAATAATAATAGCAGATGAACCTACAGCAAATTTAGATGAAAAGCTTTCATTAGATTTTATTGATATGCTAAGACAACTAAAATCTCAAAATAAAACAATAGTTGTAGCTACTCATGATCCTTTATTTTTTAATCTTGATTTTGTAGATAAAGTTATTGAAATTAAAAATGGAAATATTATTTAATGCTATTATCTCCTGAAGTTCTTACTTTACAAATATTAAATATTATTTTTTTAGTATTTGTAACTGTATCATTATTTTTAAGTATAAGAATATTTTTTAAATGGGATATTAACGCTACAACTAAAGAACAATACAAACTTGAAAAACAAAGTTTCTTAGCTGCTACTATTATTAAATATATCCTTGCTATTAAACTTCCATTATTCTTATTTTTCATATTTACCCTAGATAAGCTATCTATTTCACTTACAGGTGCTATGTGTGCTGCTGGAGTTGTAGATGCAACACAATTTGGTACATATCTTTTTATACTTAAGATTATTAATATATATCTATTTGGATTTTGGTTGATTATTCATAATATTGATATTAAAAATGAAAAGCTCCCATACACAAAAATCAAATTTGGCTTTTTTATATTTATATTCTTTATATTTATCACCGAAGTTATAGTTGAATATTTAATGTTTGATGCTATAAATATAGATCAAATGGTTAGCTGTTGTGGTACACTGTATTCAAGTAGTGCTACATCTTTAATATCTAATATTTTTATACTAGATACTAAAATTTTATTAGTATTATTCTATGGTTTATTTATGTCGTTATTTATATCATATAAATTTAAATTACAATATATATTTAGTATTTCAAATTTTTTATTTTTAATTATTTCTATCGTATCTTTAATATCATTTTTTGGTACTTATATCTATGAACTCCCTACTCATCATTGTCCATTTTGTTTCTTACAAAAAGAATATTACTATGTAGGATATTTTATATATACATTACTATTTATTGGTACATTCTTTGGATTTGTAGCAAGTGGTACAAACCCTACAGATAAGAATATTGAAAAATATTATAAAATATCTATTATATTTAGCTTTTTATACTTAGTACTAGTAAGTGCCTATCCTATAATATTTTATATCAAAAATGGTGTCTGGCTATAATGAATATTAAGAAACATATTATTATAATATCTTATAAAAGGTTTTAGTATGAGTTTAAAAGAATTTTTTACCTATGGTGAAAAAGTTGATGGATATGATGTAAGAGTTATAAATGAGAGGGAAGCCCGAGCAGCAGCAGGAATACTATTTGCTTTTGGACTATTAAGTCTTACAAATGCGGTAATGCTTAGTCATGGTATTGTTACAAGATATTTTATTGCATTTTTTACTTTAGATTTTTTAATAAGAGTAATAAATCCTAGCTATTCGCCAAGTATGCTTCTTGGTAGATTTTTTGTACAAAATCAAACTCCAGAATATGTAGGTGCTGCACAAAAAAGATTTGCATGGGCATTAGGTTTAATATTGGCCTTACCTATGTTTTATCTTTTGGTTATAAATTGGCAACCAAACCCCATAAAAGTTTTAATATGTATCATATGTTTAGTTCTACTTATTCTTGAATCTGCATTTTCAATCTGTTTGGGATGTAAGTTATATAATCTAATTATGCCAAAAAAAGCGACTAACTGCCCAGGTGGTGTATGTGAAATAAAAACTAAAGATAAAATTCAAACATTTAACACAGCTCAAAAAATAATTGCTATTTTAACTACTATAACTATTGCAGTAGGTATCTATTCATTTATGTATAAGCTTGAGAATAAAACACATGTTAGTGAAGTTGTTTCAGTCCTTATGATGAGCAAGAAAGAACTACAACAACTAAAAGATGAAGAATATCAAAAAGAACTCGATGAATTTGATAAAGATGATGATGATTTTTAATCTAACAATAATTGATATTTGTCAATTATTATTAGATTAAAAAAAGGTACAATGAACATATGAAAAATATACTAAAATCAACACTAATATCATTATTACTATGTACTTCACACTTAGTAGCTAGTGATGCAAAAATGCAACAACAAAACCTTACGGCAGAACAAATGCAAAAGCAAAAGAAAACTATTATAGATTTGGCATCTAAAGAGTTTTCAAAGAATACACCAATAAAGATAGATAACTATACTACTTTTACAGGTGTTCATGGTACCCCATCATCATTAGTATGGAATTTTGATATTAATACTGGTGCAAAAAGTGATAAGGCTATACAAGAAGAAGATCATTCAAGAATGGAATCTGCAGTTACAACTGGCGTATGTGAAAAATCAAAAAGATTTTTTGATGCACAAATAGATATTTCTTACATTTATTATAGTTCTAAAACAAAAGTGAAGTTATTTCAATTTGATATCACTTATGATAAATGTTTAGAATCATTTAGAAATAATAAAAAATATTATTAAGTCATAAATAAAGAGTAGTCTCATAAAACAATTTATAAATTTTAATTAAAAACTATCATTTTTATTTACTATAGGTTTTTGATCTACTAATAAAACAACTGGCTGAACGAATGGAGCCAATTGGCTTAAAAAATCTATAATAGTCATGATAGGACTACCATAAAAGAATTTTACTTTTTTATTATAGTGCCATAATTGTGAAGCATACTGCATGTTTTGATGGACTGTATCACCTACATTATCTTTATTTTTATCAAAGCCCATATATCTATCCCAATAGTTATACTCTATGATATTTTTATGTGTAAAATTACCTCTTACATCTTTTGCTACATCATCTATATTTCCAAATATCTTATTACCTACAATAGTATTATTTTTTATTGCAGCATGAAAATGTAAAGCTTCTTTATTAAAAGATATCTCATTATATTTAATATAGCGTTGCATACCCTCTTCTTCCTCTTTGGTATCTATATAAAACCCATGAGTATTAAAGCTTATTTTATTATCTTTGAATGTTTGATTTTCTCCACCTTTAGTAACTATTCCCATACCTGCAGCACCTTTACTACTTAAAATTTGGTTCTTTATTACTTTTGTATCTTTTGCACCCATTAATATTAGTCCAACTGAATTATATTTATATAAATTATTAACAATTATGTTATTTTTACTAAGGCTAATTTGTGTTCCATATCTATTATTTATAAAAGTATTATTTATTAGTTTATTATTATGTGAATATGTTAGTGTTGTATCTCTACTATACTTAATCATATTATTTTCAATAATATTATTTTTACAATACCAGATTTTAAAAGCATCACCTTTTAGACTAATATCATTATCTTTTGATGTAATATAATTTCCTATAAATTTTGAGTTATCTACCATCATCATATTAATACCATATAAACTATCTAAAATCGTACAATTTTTAATAAGACAGTTTTTTACTTCTTTGATTAAAACAGCACTATCAAGATTTTCTATTCTATTACCACTATTTTTAATTATAATATTTTTAAGAGTTACATTTGATGAAGTAATTGTAATTACATCTTTAGTACCATCACCTTTGATAATTACATCTTTACCAAGACCTATTATTGATATTGGCTTATTTATATTTAATCTTCCAATATATGTACCATTTTGTAATTTAATTATAGAACCAGCAGGTGCTTGATCTATTGATTTTTGAAGTGTATTAGAGTATAAAGTAGAAATAAAAGTTATAAAAACAAATAATATTTTCAACATTTTATCTCTATTTATTAGGTTTGAAACTATATTCTTCCGTTGATTAAGTTAATTAAACTTGGACTAACTTGTTCAAAAGTCATGATTCTTTTTCCATTATAGTTTTTTGCAAATTCTGCTGCATCTTCTCTATTTTCAAATACTACCAAATCATCCCCTGATGGTGATGTAGCACGACTTCCATAAACATAAAATGCTTCTTTTGCATTAATTAATTTTAAATTATTATAGTCTGTTACAATAATATCCTTGAAGTCATGTTCATTTTTAACTCCGATATAATACCATTTACCTGGTCTTTGATAAAATTCAAACATAGATTTAGGACTAGAAAAGTATATCTTTTTTCCATTATTTAACTCAATCTTTGCTGCCCATTTTGGATCTTTATATACTTTTAAATGTCTTACTACACATTCTGTGTTCTTATCATAATCCATCACATAATTTTTAGCAGCTTTTGGTAAAGGCAAGTGTCCATGTTCACTTCCTGCAAATGCAAATATGCTACTTAAAAGTAATCCCACTAATATTCTTTTTATCATAATTTTTTTCCTTTTATTTAAACTAAATCTTTTTTCTGGAATATTTTAAATCCAGCAAATGCAAATATTAAACCTAATACAACTGGATATAAAATAGATATTACAACAAATGTTGTTTGTTTAATACTATCTAATATATAAAATGCCACTGGCCCCATAACTGTTAACTCTGGATCAAATAATGATATTGCAGCTACTCTAAATATCTCCATTGGATTTGCAAGAGCAATTGCTATAATTAGCTCTTCATTGAACCTGTGACTTAACATAAGAGATATTAAAGCAATATCAATGAATGCAAGTAAAAAGATCCATACAAAAAATGCAATTCCAAGTGCAACTTCACTAGACTTTACAAATGAAGATATAAAAAATGCAATTCCAAGGAATGCAGAAGAAAGTGCAAATAATAATCCAGTATATAAAAAGAATATATCCCAAGGTATACTAGCACCTTTAAATGAACCATATACTATAGCAATAACCATAGCAAATAATACAGGTAAATATACAGTTATAAATCTACCAATAATCTTACCCCAATAGTATTGTGTAAGTGAGATTGGAAATGACAACATATATTCTAATACATGACTATCTCTATCGCCTGATATTGACCTTACAGTTGTAACGAGTATAAATATAGGTAAAATTACAATAGTAATTTGAATATACATAAGTAATAATCTACTTAATCCACTAAATCCCATCACTTGTGATTCTGTAACACCAGCTATAAAAAACAGTGCAATTAACCCACCGAAAACTAAAGAATAAACTAGAAACCATTTAGCTCTAATTGATTCTTTTAAATCCAAATATGATATCAACATTAAATTTTTCATTCAACTATCCTATCTTGTTTGTTTTAATTTTAGGTTTTGCATAGTTTCACCCCTAAGTATTTTTAATCTTGCTTCTTCATATGTGATAATTGTTTTACTAGCATCTATACTATTTTTATCTTCATAAGCACCAAATCCATAGTCCATTGGTGTTCTACTATTTGTATCATAAAATGCTTTTCTAGCATCTATAAATTTTCCACTAATCACATCATTGATATAGATATCGGCTTTATCTTCCCATAATATTTTTTCTTCTTTGAACCAAATTATCATACAACCTAAATCATCAAACATATGACTTTTACCATTAGTTGGGTTTACAACTTGTACTGAATAATGTCGCTCACTTACTACCATCTTACAAAGATCACACATATCTCTATCCCAATGAACTTCTTGTAAGCCTTTTTCAATCTTTTTTTCACAACCTGTAAATATAGATACAAATACAGCTATAAATAATATATACTTAAACTGCTTCATCAGATACAATCTTCCCTAAATCCATATATATTTGTCTATTTACCAAAGACTCAACTTCTTCTAGTCTATGTGTTACAAATAATAATATTTTTTCAGATTCATTTTGTTTTAAAAGTCTATAAAAATCATCTCTAGCTTTGGGGTCAAGGTTTGCTGTTGGTTCATCATATATGATTATATCACTTGGCTTCGCTAAACTAATTGCAATCAAAAGCTTTTGTTTCATACCACCACTTAATGAAAAAAATGATTTATTCATATTTGCTGCTATGTCAAGCTTCATCTCTTTACAATAATGGATAATAAGATCTTTATCAACTTTTGCACTAGCTTGTATATATGAGATTAGCTCACCAACACTAAGTTTAATTGGAGGTGGTAATTGAGGTACAAAAGAAATATTTTCTAGTACTTTAATTCTATCTTTAATTGGATCAAGTCCATTTATTAATACATTTCCACTATTTGGATGATAATATCCCAAAATAGATCTAATTAGTGTAGTTTTACCTGCACCATTAGCACCCATTAATGCAATACTATCGCCTTTTGTAAACTGACAAGACACATCGTCTAAAGAGATATTCTTACCAAATTTTTTTGTTAAATTATTTACTTCTATCATGGTAAAGATTTTATCTTATTTGACAAAGAAACTTATTGACTTAAAACAAGAATTAAAAACTATATTTTAAGCTAGTAAATAGCCTATCATTATTTTTAATTAATTCAAAATTTGTTTTTGTACCACCTTGATAACTTATAACTCCAAACTCTGTTGAAAAACTATCATCAATATCATACTCAAACCAAGCTCTTAAGAAACCACCACCATCTAATTCTTTTCCAAATCCACTATAAAGTGTCGTTAAATCTAGTGTTTGATTGAAAAAACTTTGTGTATAACGAACAGCATATTGTATTTCATCATCTTTATTTGCTATCTCTATTGAGATACTACCTTCATCTATTCCATTATATTCAAGACCAATAAGAGAATCTATCTTTGAATCTACAAGAGAAGTATCATAATTATCAAAATAAGCAAGTTCTGTTTTAATTAAAAAGCTATCAATAACTTTATTATAGGCTGTTCCAATCATATTTGATTTATAGTTTGTATTATCTATATATTGATTAGAATAATAAAATGCAATATCTTGACCTTCAAAATTTGCATTTGCACTTAATGCAATTCCCGTATTAGCAATAGAATTTGATGGAGCATTGGGTATTGGTAATGGCATATAATAATCACTTCCAAGCTCTGGCATTAATGAATATCTATTTTCGTGTAATAAAATACCAGAAACTGCCCAATTATTATTTATATAATAATCTAATTTTGTCATAGCTCGACCAAGTCTTAAATCTTCAATATCTACCATACCAGGTCGTGTATTGTCCATAGGATTTAATATATCAGTAATTCTAATATTATCTGATTTCCCCCATACTACAATTTGTCTACCAAACTTAGTATCAATTCCATTACTAAAAGTGGATTCTAATATCAATTCATTAAAATCTACATATTGGTCATTATCTTTATTAGTTTGATTATCTTTATATGCTTTAAAAGTTGTCTTTATTTTATTAGATTCATCTAATACATACTCTAATTTTATATTTGTTGACAATTTTGATGAAGAGATTGTATGTTTATCTTGATAACTATAATCTGCTGAACCTGTAAGAGATCCATATATAGTTAAATCATCTTTTTTTTCTATCTTAACAACTTCAATAAGCTCATCACTAGAAAATTCATCTTCATCAAAACCATCATTAGAAAATAGACTACTACTTAATAATAAAGAAGCTAATACACTTAATTTAATACATTTTACAAACATACTATTCCTTTCTATTAAAAACTTTATTAGATACCTTTTTCAAGAGTTCTTACTGTAAATAACTCTTCTTTTAAATCTTGATTCATCTTCACATCACTTTGAATTAAAATAGTTTTATGTAAAGTTCTTTTCCCTTTTTTTGTAGTCATAGTTGTAATCGTTGCAACATCAATACCATCTATTTTTTCAACTTTTCTAACATCCATATATTTCACACGACTAGCTTTTTTTAAATAGTACTTCGCTCTAGTTACCATATAGTTATCTTGTCTTACATATGCAATACTTCTTATATATCCAGTTTCATCAATTACATCATCATTTTTAGGAGTAACTTCAACTAACCAAACTTTCTCATTCCCTGTTTTTCTTTTTACAATTGATTCTTTTAATACTTTAAAAGTATAATCACTTAAAACAGGTTCAGTCATATCATTGTAAGTAAAATCACTTCCCATAAAAGAGCTATCTTTATCTGATGATGGAATTCTTTTTGTTTTATTTAATGCTGGTAAATATAGCCATTGATCATCATCTTTAGCATCATCACTATAATCATATGTTAAAAAAGCAGTATTTTTAACATCACTTGGACTTAGAAAAAATATTAATTTCAATTCATCTTCACCTTTATCTTTTGAAAATGTTTTCATATCCCTAATTCTTTTGTGATTATTTTTATCTATTAATTGCATTTGCATATTAGTAATAATATTATCTCCATCATCCCTATCTAAAACTTTTTGCATAATCTCTAATCCAGACTGAGCAAAAAGTAAACTTGAACCTAAAGTTAATATAAGTAATAATTTTTTTATCATAACAAGACCTTATTTATTTTTATATATAATCTTATATAAATAGTATTAATGTAATGTTAATGCGCTAGTATTTATTTTATAATATATTGATATAATGCTCATATATTTTACTTTTAAGGAGTACATATGATTAAAAAAACAATATTTAATCTATTTTTAACAATATCACTTGTTACAACTATTTATGCTAAGGATGCTGATTCATTTGATGTTTATGAGTGGATGTCAACACTAAAAGGGGAATGGAAACTATCACCAGCAGATGAACAACTAGATACCTATTCGTATACACATCCAGCAGTTTTCCCAATAGTTGGTACAAATACTACAGGAATGGCATTTAAGTCTATTGGTTATGATAGTACTATTCAAGAAGATCTTTTACCAAATACAACCAAACAAATGGTTACTATGTATCATTGTAAAGATATGGAGTGTGAGCAACTTAAAGCTACACACTATTGTGTTAAACAAAATCAACCAGAATTTATTGCAAACTTTAAAGAAAGTACTAAAAATAAAATTGTTTTTGATTGTGATATGACTACAGAATTATGTCAATCTGATGAAGATCATGTTCATAAAATTATCCATGAAATATCTAATGATGGAAAACATCTAAAAAGTTCATATTTAAGTTGGAAAAATAAAAAGCAAAAAAAGAATAGCTCAATCTACCACTTTGATAAAAAATAAAAGTGGTAAATTTGATATCTATTTTTTAATTACGTGTAGATCCATTTGACTATCTAATTTTCTATACATTGTACAAGCTTGTTCATGTCCATAAGTACAAGCAATACCAAATGCACCTTTTGCTTTTTTCTTATTTATTTCTACTCCATTACCTAAGTAATGCATAACACCAAGTTGATAACAACTCCCCGTATATCCTTTTTTACAATATTTAGTAAATATTTTTTTTGCTTTTTTAGTTTTTAATTTTATACCTTTACCGCTAGCATATAACTTTCCAAGTTCAATACAAGAATATGGATCTCCATCCTTACATCCTTTAGTATAATGCTCACTTGCTAATTTTATATTTCCTTTTTTATATTCAATCTGACCTTC
>JABJGE010000024.1 GCA_018662405.1 Campylobacteraceae bacterium | reverse complement strand
TAATAATTGCTCTTTTGATACAATTTGATCTCTATGTCGTGCTAAATGAGTTAGAACTTCAAAAGGTTTACCTTTAAGCTCAACTTCATTTCCATCATAAATAATTTTTTCTTCATCTGGGTTAATAGATAACTTATCAATATCAATAGTTGTAGAACCACCAAATCTTAATCTTGTCTCAATTCTTGCAAGTAAATTATCGAAGTCAAAAGGCTTCTTAATATAATCATCTGCTCCAACTTCTAGTGCTTTAATTTCACTTTCTTTATCATCTCTAGCACTCATAAGAATTACAGATGTTCTGCTATTTCTGTTTTTAACAATTTTTGTAAAATCAACTCCATTACCATCTGGTAACATCCAATCTGTAATAACTAAATCATAATTTCTAATATCGATAAAATATTCTGCATCTTTATAGCTTTCAACACTATCTACTTGATATCCTTCATCAAGTAATCCTTCTAGTAATGTTCTATTTAATGTAATTTCATCTTCTACAATTAATATTCTCATATTTTCTCCATTAAGGCATTAAGCCTTATTTAATAATTCGCGAATTGTACCATAAAAAAGAGATATTTTAAAGTATTCTTAAGCTAAATTTCAAAATTTTTTAAGAATTGACTATATTAACCTAAGCCACTTACTACTAATATTTAGATAATATATCCTAAATATATATAAAATAAAAGGCATAAAGAATGAAAAAAATTATTTTAGCTTCTGTTGCATCATTAGTTCTTACAACTAATATTCAAGCAGTACAAAACTATGGTAGTGTAAATGGTGAAGCAATAACGGCTGCAGATATAAAAATGGTAATTAGAGATAACAAAGTTAATTATGATTCATTACCAAAAGATGTACAAGAAAAAGTTATTAATCAAGTAGTGGATACAAAACTATTAGCACAAAATGCACTTAAATCTGGTATCACAAAAGAACCTGCATTCAATGATGCGCTTAATAAACTTAAAAATGATTTAGCATTAGAATTTTGGATGCAAAAAGAATCAAAATCAATTAATGTTACAGAAGAAGATTTAAAAACATTTTACAAAGCTAATAAAGATAAATTTACTCAAAAAGCTGTATTAAAAGCTAGACATATTTTAGTAGCTGATGAAAAAGTAGCAAAAGAATTAATTACTCAGCTAAATAAATCTAAAGATTTAAAGGCTGAATTTATTAAATTAGCTAAAGAAAAATCAACTGGTCCTAGTGGAGTAAATGGTGGTGACCTTGGTTGGTTTGAATCAAAACAAATGGTACCAGAATTTTCAAAGGCAGCTGCAGCACTTAAAAAAGACACAATTACATCTACTCCTGTAAAAACACAATTCGGTTTTCACGTTATCTATTTAGAAGATAAAAAAGCAGAAGGTATTGCTAATTATGAAAATGCAAAACCAAAAATACATCAAGTAGTTGGTCAAGAAAAATTTCTAAAAAGTGTTAAAGATACAGTAGAAAAACTAAAAGCTAAAGCTACAATTAAATTAAGTAAATAAGGTACAAAATGAGTATATTAAATATTGTAAAACCAGGAGTACTTACAGGAAGTGAAACAAAAAAATTATTTGCATATGCAAAAGAGAATAATTTTGCAATTCCTGCTGTAAATGTTGTAAATACAGAATCTGTAAATGCACTATTAGAAGCTGCTGCAAAAGTTAATTCACCTATAATTATTCAATTTAGTAATGGTGGGGCACAATTTTTTGCTGGGAAAGGTTGTAAAGCTAACAATGCTGCAATCTTAGGAGCAATAAGTGGTGCACAGCATATTCATACTATGGCACAAGCATATGGTGTAGCAGTAGTTCTGCATACAGATCATGCAGCAAGAAAACTATTACCTTGGATTGATGGTTTATTAGATGCAAGTGAAGCAAATTACAAAGCAACTGGTAGACCACTTTATAGTTCTCATATGTTAGATTTAAGTGAAGAACCTCTTGAAGAAAATATTGGTACATGTGTAGAATATTTCAAAAGAATGTCTAGTATGGATATGATGATTGAAATTGAACTTGGTATTACTGGTGGTGAAGAGGATGGTGTTGATAATACAGATATAGACAATGCATTATTATATACTCAACCCCAAGAAGTTGCATTTGCATATGAAAAACTTCAAGAAGTTAATGAAAACTTCACTATTGCTGCAAGCTTTGGAAATGTTCATGGTGTATATAAACCAGGAAATGTGGTATTAACTCCAAAAATTTTAGATAATTCTCAAAAGTATATTGAAGAGAAATACAATACATCTTCAAAACCTGTTGATTTTGTTTTTCACGGTGGATCAGGAAGTACATTAGAAGAGATTAGAGAAGCTATTTCATATGGTGTAATTAAAATGAATATTGATACTGATACTCAATGGGCATTTTGGGATGGAGTAAAAGGTTTCGTAGAAAAAAATAATGATTACCTTCAAGGACAAATTGGAAATCCACAGGGAGAAGAGAAGCCTAATAAAGGTTATTATGATCCTAGAAAATGGTTAAGAAGTGGTCAGGAAAGTTTAATTGCAAGACTAGAAGTAGCATATAGTGATCTATGCTCAATTAATAAGAATTAGGTAGAAGTACAATGTCAGATACAATTAATTGTAAATATGGTGAAGATGAAATTAATAACTTTGATATTAATTCAGAAGAAAATTTTTGGCCAAATGAACATAAAAAGAACTATACAATAAATATAGATTTACCAGAGTTTATGTGTAAATGTCCAAGAAGTGGTTATCCAGATTTTGCTACAATAAAATTATCATATGTACCTAATAACAAAGTTATAGAGTTAAAAGCTTTAAAACTATACATTAATAGTTTTATGAATAGACATATTTCACATGAGAATTCAGCAAATGAAATATATGATAGTTTATTTACAAAACTACAACCAAAATCTATGAAAGTTATAGCAGACTATAATCCTAGAGGGAATGTACATACTATAATTGAAATTAATAGCGAAGATAATATCTAAAAATGAATAGTGGACAAAGATTAGTAACAAGTGCACAAGCTGCACAAATACTAAACCTTTCAGTTCAAGGTGTCCACTATAGAATAAAAAATGGCCAATTAAAAGCAATTAAAAAAGATGGCCGTACTCTTGTATATATAAATGAACAAGATACAATATCTACTCCTAACAATTCTCTAAATAATGATATTAGTGAACAAAAAGATATACACATAAAGTTATTAAAAAAATATCTAAAACAAATGAAACATCAATATGAAAATGAAATAAAAAGATTAGAGATGAATCAAGAACAAATTATATCTGTATTTAAATCAGAAATATCATTATTACAATCAGCATTTAATGAAATGAAAAATATATATGCACTTGAGCATAAAAATAATAATGATAGTTCAAAAATGGATCTAATCGATATTAAAGACTTTTTTTTAATGATGAGAAAGTATAATAAAACAGATTTAGAGATAAAATCTATTATTCTTGATAAAATAAAAAGTGGGGATAAAAGATTTATATATAGTTCAAGTTCAAAGAGTATTATAATATATAAGAGTGACTTTTTAGATTTAATCTAAAAGTACTCCTCTCCAGATACCTAAACACACCATATAAAAAAGTGCCTTGCTATGTTCCCATCCTGGGGCGTTGCTCTTAAATATAGTTGCAAAGGTCTAAAGAGAAGCATTCAAAGTATAAATTTATTATACTCTCAATGCTTATCTTTTAAAGTATGGCATATTAACTTAATGTTATTTAAGGCTATATTAATTAGATAGCCATTTTTCTATAATCATATCTTTATCAAATAATGAAGTTTTGATTTTTGAACACTCTATTACATTTAATAACTGTTTAGATGCTAATTCTAAATTATCATTAATAATAAAATAATCATATTTTTGTATTTTTTGTATTTCTATTTTTGAATTTTTAATTCGATTATTAATTACTTCATCAGTATCCGTTGCTCTTGATGTAAGTCTATTACTTAATTCATCCAAAGATGGTGTTGTGATAAATACAGATGTTGTAATAGCATCTAACTTCTCTCTAACAATATCATGTCCTTGTACATCAATATCAAATATAACTATTTTTTTTAATTCTAATGCTTCTGTAATTAATTTTAGCGATGTACCATAGTAGTTTCCATGAACTTGCGCCCATTCTAAAAAATTACCTGCTTCAATATCTTTTTCAAATTCTTCTTTTGATACAAAATGATAATCAATACCATTTGATTCACCATCTCTAATTTGTCTTGTAGTTGTAGATATAGAAAAATAATAATTATCTATATATTTATATACTTCTTTTAGTAAAGAGCTTTTACCGCAGCCGCTAGGTCCAGAAATAACTATTATAGAACCCTTATTTAATAAATTATTCATTATCATCCTTCAATTGAGCAATTGCGTTATCAATAATTTCATCAAGTTCAGAAATATTCTCATCCTCAATAACTTCATCTATAGCATGATCTTTTATTAATATATCTTTTAATGAAATAATTTCATCTTGATTAAGTGGACTTGTAAGCGCATCAAGTGAATCAATTTTTACTATACTTTCATCATCAAAACTATTAGTAACTATACAATTTTCTCTATTTATTAGCTTAATATTCTCTTTTATAATCTTTATGAATGATGATGGTAAAAATGGTCTATTTATTATAAAATGATTTGCATCTAATTTGAGTGTTGTATCATCTGTAATTATACCAATAGACGAACTAAAATTATTCATAATATTAAAATTTATATCTTTAAATTTATCATCCACTAATAGTATATCAGCAGATTCTAAATCATTAATATCATGAACTATTTTAGATTCAATATTTAAACTATCTAATGATAATTTTATTATTTTAGATACTATATCGCTGTTTGTTAATAGTAATATTTTCATTATTTTATCTTCTTTAAATTATTATCATCAAATTTATATACATGGTCACATTCATAAGCAATTTTATCTTCATGTGTAACTATAATTAAACCTGAATTATTATTATTTATATATTCAAACAACACATTCATAACATCTAACGCTGTTTCTTTATCTAAATTACCTGTAGGTTCATCTGCAAATATAATAGCGGGCTTTTTTGTTAATACTCTAGCAATTGATAATCTTTGTTGCTGTCCACCACTTAATTCACCAATATTTTGATCCATTACAAAATCAATATTAAGACTTTTTATTAAATTATCATCTATAGGCTCACCACTCAATAAAGAAGATATTTCTAAATTCTCTTGCGCATTAAAACCTCTAAATAAATAATGTGATTGGAATATTATACCAAATTTATCTCGTCTTATCTCTGTAAGTTCATTTTCTTTACACTTATAAATATTCTTATTTTCATAAATAACTTCACCCTTATCAGGAGTTAATAATGAAGAGAGTATATTTAAAAATGTAGATTTACCACATCCACTTATTCCAATAATTGCAATTGATTCATGATTTTTTAATGAAAGATTTATATTATCAAAAAGTTGATAATCAAAACTATGTGAGATATTCTTTGCTTGAAGCAAAGAATTGGTTTGGTCTAAATTTTGTATCATAGTATCCATTTTGACCAAACCTATAAATTCAAAAGGGTATTATTTACCCATTTGAGCTGCTACTTCTGCAGCAAAGTCTTCTTCAACTTTTTCAATACCTTCACCAAGTTCAAACTTAATGTAGTCTACTAATTTAATTGAAGCGTCAACATCAGCAATTGCTTGAGCAACAGTTTTACTGTCATCCATTACAAATTTTTGAGTTAATAATGCATGAGTTGCATCTAATTGAGTATTATCTTCAATAAATCTTTCGATTTTACCTTTTAAGATATTATCAATAATTTTTTCTGGTTTACCTTGTGCAAGTAATTCAGTTCTCATGTCAGCTTTAGCAGCATCTAATGCTTCTTCAGTTAATTGAGATTTTGATACAAATAATGGGATATTTTTCTCAGGTTTACCAAGTCTATGTAACTCAATATTCTCTTTTTCAATATCAGCAATAATTGCTTTATTTTCAGATTCTACAAACTCAGGATCTAAATCTTCATATGAGATTACAGATGGTTTCATAGCAGCTGCATGCATACCTAATGATTTAAGAAGTGCTGCTGCTTTTTCTTTTGCTTCAGGAGCACAAGTAGCAGATAAAATAACACCAACTTTACCATTTGTATGAACATAACCATTTACAACACCAGTATCAGTTGAAACTGTAGCCATTCTTCTAGCAACAATATTCTCACCAATAATAGCAATTCTACCATTTAAATACTCTTCAAAGTTAGTACCATTAATAGTAGTTGAATTAAGTTCTTCAGTAGTAGTAGAACCTGTTACTTGAACATGAGCAGTAATTTCATTTTTAAGATTGATAAAATCATCATTCTTAGCAACAAAATCTGTTTGAGAATTAATTTCAGCAAGCGTAGCTTTTGTAAAATCTTCATTAATTAAAATAGAAACTAAACCTTCAGCAGCAACATTACCAGCTTTTTTAGCAGCTTTAGCAAGTCCTGATTCTCTTAAGAATGCCATTGATTTTTCAATATCACCTTCACATTCATTTAGTGCTTTTTTACAGTCACTAAGTCCAGCTCCAGATAATCCTCTTAATTCTTTAATTAATTTAGGAGTTGCTCCAGCCATTACTTAGACTCTTCTTCTGCTACAGCTTCCGCAACTACTTCAGCTTGTTCTTCTGCAGAAACTTCAACAGCAACTTCTTCTTCACCATTAGCTTCAGCTCTTGCTGCTTTACCTTCATTCATTGCTGCAGCCATTTCGTTACAGAATAATTGAACAGATCTAATTGCATCATCATTTCCTGGAATTGGGAAATCTACTAAATCAGGATCACAGTTTGTATCTAATGGAGCATAAACTTTAATTCCTAATCTTCTAGCTTCTAAAATAGCAATTTTTTCTTTAACTGCATCAATTACAAACATCATATCAGGCATTTTATTCATCTCTTTAATACCACCAAGGTAAGACTCTAATTTAGCTTCTTTTCTTGTAAGCATTAATGCTTCTTTTTTAGTTAAAAGATCCATTTGACCTTCTTCTCTCATCTTTTTGATGATTTCTAATTTTCTTAGACCTTTTTTGATTGTATCGTGGTTTGTTAACATTCCACCTAACCATCTGTTGTTTACATATGGCATACCACAATCTTCAGCAGCTTTTTTAATTGCTTCTCTTGCTTGTTTTTTAGTTCCTACAAAAATCATTGTTTGACCTTCAGCAGCAGCATCTCTTACAAGATTATACGTAAATCTAAAGTATCTTAATGTTTTTTGTAAATCAATAATATAAATATTTTTTCTTACTCCGAAAATGTATTTTTTCATTTTTGGATTCCATCTTCTTGTTTGGTGTCCAAAGTGTACACCACATTCTAATAGGTCTTTCATAGTAACCATAATATGTCCTTCTTTTAGTCTTTTGACTAGATAATTTTTGGGTTTATTTAGATATTAATCATAATATCTACCTCTGCATCCATTCATGTATTTATAATACACAACCCTTTTTAGAATTGATACATGTGAGTTTCCTTTTTTACAAGGATTTGGATTATATCGAAATTTTATTAAAGCTTAACTTAAGGGTATATATTTAATTATATTTGAAAATTTGCAAGCTAGTTAGAATTGTCTAGCTTACTTTGAATATATGATTTTACATCACTATAATTTATTGTATCTTTCCAGTCGTGAAAAGCTACACCAGCAGCATTAGGGTGACCTCCACCTTTACCAATTTTACTAGCTAAGACAGCTACATCAACTTTATTATCTGCACGCATACTAGCTCGTCCTCGTCTACCTACGTCAATAAAGAAATCATAATCAATATTTTCTTTTAAGAATCTATTTGCTGGTATTGATATATTACCTAGTGTAAAAGTTAATAAACCTTTATGATTTTTATATGTAACTGTTAAATATTCTTTTTGATCTTCTATCATTTTTACAAGATATTTACTACTTAAATTATCCATAGTATCATTCTTATTATCTTTTAAATATTCTTTTTTTAATCTATATATATTTTCATCTAGTAATATATGACCATCATCTTTTGCTACATACTCTAAAGCATTTGATATTAAAGTTAATCTATAGTCTCTATTATTCTTAGCGAATAGTATATTATTAATTTCTTGTGCTTTTGCTACCATAGTCATACATACTTTTCCAAATTCAAAGTATTTATTATCTTCCAACCAAATATCAACTGCATTAATTGATTCAATTAAAATATCGAAGTTTTCTTCACAAAGAGAACTAAATTCTTCGTAATTTTCTTTAAAATATTCATATGTTATTTTAGTAGCACTTCTTGAAGTATCTAAATAATACCAATCATATTTATCAGCACTATTTTGCCCAGTACCATGATGATCTAATAATTGTAATTTAATTTTATAACCATTATTGTTTAAATTATTTATATCTTTATTTAATTTTTTTGATTCATCATTCGTAAGATTTAAATCCGTAATTAAAATAAATATATCTTTTTGATCATTTAATTTAATATCTTCTAATATATTATTTAAATTTACTTTTACTTCTACACCATAGTTAGCGTTAAAAAAAGAACCATTTTTATATATTTTTTTAGATATTAACTGACATGCATAACCATCAAGATCTGTATGAGATAAATGATATAATTTCATTACATAATATCCTTTAATGTTAATTCTTTTAAAAAGTCATCTATCTTATTTTGTAAATTATTTAATAATGGCCATATACTACATCCACTAGCTTTTGCACTTGGACAAAAATTCATAGATGGTGAGCATTCAAATACGGTTGGTATTTTATCTTCTGCAATTGTAGTTATATCTAAAATTGTTAATTGACATGCCGGTATTGCTAAAACAAAACCACCATTAACACCCTTATATGATTTTAATATCTCTTTTTTAGTAAAAATTTGTAATATTTTGGAAAGAAAAGATTTAGATATATTTAATTCATTTGCTATAGTTTCTGCATTTTTTGGCTTTGGACTATTTGAAATTAGTACCAAAGCTAATAATGCATATTCACTTTTTTTTGTTAATAACATAAATTAATTATCTTTTATACGTCAAGATGTTCAACATCTTTTGCATGATCTTCAATATACTTTCTTCTAGGTTCTACTTCATCACCCATGAATAATGTAAATGTATCACTAGCAATTTCTGCATCTTCTATTTTTACTTTTAAAAGTCTTCTATCTTCAGGTATCATAGTAGTTTCCCAAAGTTGTTCAGGATTCATTTCACCTAGACCTTTATATCTTTGGATATATGCGCCTTTTTTAGCAGTTCCTTCTATTGATTCTAAAATATCTATTAAATCTTCACCATTAAATAGAGATAAATCTCTTTCATTTAATTTATTAAATAAATACGTAGCTTCATTAAAATATGGTGAATTAAATAATTCATCATCAATTAATAATTCTTCTAAACCTTCATTAGTTTGTACAAAAATATGTATTTTTTCATCAGTTATAGTTTGATTTAAAATATTATAACCTTTACTATCAAGGTATACTTTTATTTCATCAAATAATTTATCATAAGTTAAAGAAACTAGATTATTATTTTCTATTAGATGTTTTAATACTTCTACTAAAGAATATCTTTTCTCTAAATTTTCAAGCATTGATCTATATACTGATACAATTTTAAACATATCAAGAAGGTCATTATATCCCATACCTTCGAACTCAAACTGTTGTAATCCATTTTCAATTAAATAATTACTTAATGCTGTATTATCTTTTAGATATATTTCATTTTTACCTTTTTTATATCTATATAAAGGTGGTTGAGCTATGTATAAATAACCTTTATCTATTAATGGTCTTAAAAATCTAAAGAAGAAAGTTAATAATAGTGTTTGAATATGACTACCATCAACATCAGCATCGGTCATGATAATAATTTTATGATATCTAATTTTTTCAGTATCAAAGTCTTCACCAATACCGCAACCTAATGCGGTAATTATATTTCTAATTTCATCAGATTTTAAAATTTTATCAAGTCTAGATTTTTCAACATTTAATATCTTACCCTTAAGTGGTAAAATTGCTTGATAAACTCTATCTCTACCTTGTTTAGCAGATCCACCAGCAGAATCCCCTTCCACTAAATATAATTCTCTTATTTCTGGATCTTTACTTTGACAATCAGCTAATTTACCAGGAAGTGTTCCTACACTTACTCCAGTTTTATTTCTAGTAAGATCTCTTGCTTTTTTAGCAGCCTCTCTACCTCTACTAGCAGCTAATGCCTTTTCCATTACAAACTTTGCTTGCTGAGGATTTTCTTCAAAATATTTATTTAAAGATTCACTAGTTAATTTCTGACAAATTGGTTTTACATATGATGAACCTAATTTACTTTTTGTTTGTCCTTCAAATTGTGGTTCAGGTACTTTAACTGAAATTACAGCAATTAAACCTTCTCTTACATCATCACCGGATATTTTAGTATCTTTTTCTCTAACATTAGCATTTTCTTTTACGTATTTAACAATACTTCTTGTTAGTCCTGCTTTAAATCCTGCTTCATGAGTACCACCATCTATTGTTCTAATATTATTTACAAAAGATTGTGTTTTTTCTATATAAGAATCATTATATAAAAGTGCAATATCTGCTTCTACACCATCAGCTGATACATTAAAAGAAATCGGTTTAGTTAGAGCTATACCTTTATTAACATCTGCAACAAATTGAGCTATACCACCTTCAAAATGATAAACTTCTTTAGTACCATCTCTTTGATCATTTAATTCAATAGTAATTAAAGGATTTAAATAAGCAACTTCTTTAAATCTTCTAGACAATGTTTCAAATGAAAAATTATCTGTCTCAAAAATACTACTATCTGGTAAAAACTCGATAGTAGTTCCAGTTTTTTTTGTTTTTCCAATAACTTCTAAAGGAGATTTTGGAATACCACATGAAAATTCTTGATAATGAATTTCTCCACCTCTATGAATAGTCATTTTTAAATCACTAGATAATGCATTTACAACAGATACACCAACTCCATGTAAACCACCAGATACTTTATATGTATCTTTATCAAACTTACCACCTGCATGCAATACTGTAAGTACAACTGTTGCTGCACTAATTTTTTCTACAGGATGAATATCAGTTGGAATTCCACGACCATTATCACTTACGATTACAGTTTTATTTTTAGTTATAGTAACTTTAATAGTATCACAATGTCCTGCCATAGCTTCATCAATAGAATTATCTACAACTTCATAAACACAATGATGTAAACCTCTATCATCAGTACTACCAATATACATACCAGGTCTTTTTCTTACAGCTTCTAGTCCTTTTAAGACTTTAATATTACTAGCTCCATATTCAGTACTCATGCTTATCTCCTATTTTTCTAAAATAATTGGCATTACTATTGTAAAGAATTTATTATCTTCTAAATAGAATGGTAAATTTGATTCATTAAATCCAATTTTTATTTTTTCATTATTAGCCATACTTAAAAAGTCTAATAAATATTTATTATTTGCTGCTATTGTAAAACTTTGTTCTAAAGGTAATTCAATATCTATTTTTGTTTTAGATTCTGTTTCATCATCAATAGATTCAAATATGATAGAATTTGATGAGAAAGTTAGTCTAAGATTTGGAGATAATGATGTTACAAGTTTAATTGATTCTATTAATGTATCTTTAGAAACTTCAATATTATGCTTAAGTGAATTGGGAATAATTCTTTCATAATCAGGATATTTACCATTTATAAGTTTTGTAAAAAATTGTTTATTTTTTGTATTGATTATCAAATAAGTTTCATCATAACTAATTTCAATTTCATCAAAGAATATTTTTTGAATTTCAATTATTGCTTTTTTAGGAATAATTATTTTAGCATCTTTATTTGATATATTTTCAAGATAAGAAACTGCTAATCTTCTAGTGTCAGTTGATACAAAGTTTATTTTAGAACTTTTTATATCAATTAAAGCTCCATTTAATTCAAATTTAGGATTATTATTATCAATAGCTGGAGTTATCTTTTTTATAGAGTTAATTAAATGTATAGAGTTAATATTTAATTTATTATCCATAATAGTATTTGGAAAAGACGGATATTCATTTGCATCATACATAGGTAATTTAAATTTAGATCTATTTTGTTTAATTATTAAATTATTATCTAATACTTCAATAATTAATGAATCATTTTTTAATCTTTTTAATATTCCTAAAAGATTAGATCCATTTATTGTAGCTTTTCCATCAATAGAATCTTCAATAGAATTTATATCTATTTTTAAACCCATTTCTAAATCTGTTGATTTAATTATTAAAATATTATCAATTACTTGTAAAAAAATATGTGATGTTATATTACTTGCATCTTTTTTTTCTAAGAATGGTTGCATAGAAGTAATTACATTATCAAATATGTTTTTTTCAATTTTAAATTTCATTTTATCCCTTTATATTTAAATTATTGTAGTAGATATAGTAGTATACGTGAAAAGTTGAAAATATATCTTTAGAAGCTATTTTTAAATACTTGTAGCTAGTGAAAAAAGTATAACATTTATTCACTAGCTTTCACATAATTTTATAAACTTAATTTTATACCTATTATTCCTTATTAATAATTTTACTTTTAATATTATCAATTATCAATTTGAAATTATCATCTTTTTCTATTAATTCATTTGCTTTAGTTATGTTTTTTGATACTGAAGAATAATCTTTCATACCTAAATACTTTGCTATATCTTGCATAGAATTTAGTGTTAATTCTCTTGCTAAATATATTGTAACTCGTCTAGCATTTACAACATTTGCAGTTCTTTTTGTTGATTTTAAATCACTAGGTTTTATATTTAATTCACTAGCTACGACATTAATTATATCTGGTAGTTTAATATTTTCTTTTTTATCTTTAATATGATCTTTAAGTAAATTTTTTACAAATTCTAAGTTTATACTTTGGCCAAGCAAACTACTACTTGCATTTATTTTTATAATTACACCTTCGATTTCTCGAATTGAACTATCTAGAGATGTGGCAATAAAATTAATTACATCGTTATCAAGAATAAATCCATTTAATTCACTTTTCTTTTTTACAATTGCTATTTTTGTTTCAAGTCCTGGTATCTGTACATCAGCAATTAATCCCCATTCAAATCTAGTTTTTAATCTATCTACTAAGCTAGGTATTTGTGACGGTAATCTATCTGAAGTCATTATAATTTGTTTATTTGCTGAATGTAATTCATTAAATGTATGGAAAAACTCTTCTTGAGTTTGTTCTTTATTAGAAAAAAATTGTACATCATCTATAAGTAAAACATCGCAGCTTCTATACTTATCTCTAAAATGGTGCATAGTATTATTTTTAATTGAAAAAGTAAAATCATTCATAAACTGTTCACTAGTTACATAAATAACTTTTTTTCCATCATCAATACAATAATTTCCTATAGCTTGAATTAAGTGTGTTTTACCTAATCCTGTACCACCATATATAAAAAATGGATTAAATTGCATTGCACCTTTTTTTGCTACTGCTAAGGCTGCATTATATGCCATTTGGTTTGATGATCCAACAATAAAAGAATCAAAAGTATATGATGCATTTAAAATTGAGTTTGTTTTCTGTACTTCATCTTCTTGGTTTTTTTTAATTTGTGTTTTAGATTGTTTTCTTTCCCCTATAATACGTATTTCAACTTCTGTTGATATATTTATAATTTTAAGGATAGTTTTCTTTATAGTATCGATGAATCGTGTGTTAATATATTTTGCAATATATTTATTTGGTACTTCAAATACAGATAGTTGTTCATTGGAGCTATTTTTTTTAAATACAAGTTGACTTAAGTATCTTGTATAATCTTGTTCAGTTGATTCTAGTTTTATTTGGTTTAAAAACTTTTGTGTTGTCAATTGATTTATAACTCTTTTATATTAATTTCTTTTATTTTATCTAATATTTAATTAGTTATTACTTTACTTAAAGATACAATTATTTTATGTGAATAAATGTTATGTGAAATATGTGAAAACGTGAATAACTTTTAAAAATAAGGATAAGCTTGCAAGAATATAAGATTTTAGGTATTGATCCAGGAACAATTAATTGTGGATATGCAATTTTAAATGTGAATAGATTAGGAATAAAATTAGTTGAAGCTGGATTAATAAAAATGAAATCTAGAGTATTGCAGGAACAAATTTTAGAACTTATGGATGGATTAGAAATAATTTTTTCTAATCATAAAATAGATGAAGTTTCTATTGAAGATATGTTTTATGCACATAATCCAAAATCTGTAATTAAATTAGCTCAATTTAGAGGAGCTTTAAGTTTAAAAATATTACAAGAATTTGGTAATTTTTCTGAGTATACACCGCTTCAGGTCAAGCAAGCAGTAACAGGAAATGGTAAAGCAGCAAAAGAACAAGTGGCTTTTATGGTAAAAAGACTCTTAGGTATAAAAAAAGAGATAAAGCCTTTAGATATTACAGATGCAATAGCAGTTGCTATTACACACTCTCAACGCTTAAAAATGAAGTAATTAAATCTTTACTTATATCATTTGGATCTTCAAGTCCAATAGATAATCTAATAAGTCCATCAGTAATACCTAAAAAGTCTTTTTCTTCAGATTTAAAATCACTGTAAATTGTACTTGCCATATGAAGTGCAAGTGTTCTACTATCACCTATATTTGCAGTTAATGTAAGTAATTTTGTATTATCTAAAAATTTAAATGCTTTTTCTTTTGTACCCATATCTATAGTTATAATAGTTCCACATCCATTTTTATAGTTTGTCTTATATAGTGTGTTATCACAGTTAACACTTAATGATGGATGATTTACATTTAATCCAGCTTTTTGAATATTTGAAGCTATAATTTCGCAAGATTTATTTACTCTTTCATTTCTTAAGTCTAAAGTTTCAAGACCAAGTAAAGTATGATAACTTGCATTTGCATTTGCACTCATACCAAAATCTCTTAAAATTCTTTTTTTAGATGCTCCAATTAAAGCTTTTGCACCTAGCTTAGATATAAAAGGGTTTAAAAAACTATATCTAGAAGTTTTAAATTTATCTTTATCTTTTATTTCTCTAAAAACTGCAATGCCACCAAGTGCTGAAGAATTTCCACTTATAATTTTTGTTGTAGAATATACAACTATATCGGCACCACTTTTTAATGGTTGTATAATTTTAGGTGTAATTGTATTATCAACAATAAAAGCAATATTATATTTTGTTGCTATTTTACCGATAGCTTCTAGGTCAACTAATCTAAGATTTGGATTTCCTACAGATTCACAAAAAATAACTTTTGTTTTATCTGTAATATTTTTTTCTAAATTTTTTAAATCAGAAGCATCGAAAAATTTAGTTTGAATATCGTATCTGGGTAGGGTTTGTGATAATAAAGCATAGCTACCACCAAATAGGCCACCAATAGCTAATACTTCATCTCCACTTGAACATAAAGACATAATAGACATAGTAATAGCACCCATACCTGAACTTGTAGCAACAGCACCAATTCCATTTTCTAATTCTGTCATTTTAGATTCTAAAACAGTTGTTGTAGGATTACCCATTCTAGAATAAAGTGGTTTAGAACAATTGCCAGAAAATATATCTTCAGCTTCTTTTGATGATGAATATGAAAAAGAAGCTGAAGAGCTTATTGGTGTAGAAATAGCACTATCAAAATTTGACATTATTTAGCTATACAATCATTAAATAGATATTGATGTTCTGAAGGAAGTGCTTGATATAAAGCATCTGCTAAATCTCTAATTTCCCATAATGCAGCTTTTGCACTTCTTAGTGCAATAAAATTTTGTAAGCTTCTAGCATTTATTGTCCAAGTTAATTCTGTTTTATAAGATTCTGGAAGACAAAATTTTGCTTTATCATTTGAAATACCAGATACCAATGCTAATCTTAAATTTTCTAATGCAACAATAGAAGAGAAATCAACAATAAGTTCATCTGTCCATACAAGATATTTAGATGCTCTTACCATATGCTTATCAGCGTATACTTCATCTTTATTTGTATATTTTTCAGTTAATTCAACCGCACTCATACCATCAGTAAAAGATATTTCATCTTTTAATTCTTTTAAAGTATATCGAGTAGATTTTACACTAGGACTTGCCATTCTATGACGAGCTAATTCTTGTAATAGTGCACGTGATACACCAGCAATATAAAATGTATATGTTAAGTGCTCTAGAGTAGATGCATGCTTAAACTTATTTCCAACTCTATTTATTAGATCTTTATCTTTTTCTCCACCATCATCACTATTGTCAAAACTTTGCCAACAAGTACGAATTGCGTGAGCACAAACTTCTAAAGAAGAGTGTTGCATAAGTGTAATATTCATGGTTTTAGTCCTAATGTTATATTTTAATTTATTATACTACAAGATATATAAAATTCTACAAACTTATATTGGTATGATAAATTAATATATTTTTAGATACAATCCGCGTATATTACGCAATTTAGATTGCAAAAGAAGGAATAAAAATGAGAGATATTAGAAATATTGCCGTTATTGCACACGTTGATCACGGTAAAACTACACTAGTTGATGAACTATTAAAACAATCTGGAACTTTCGATGAGAGAGATGAAACTGAAGAAAGAATGATGGATAGTAATGATATTGAAAAAGAAAGAGGAATTACAATCTTAGCAAAAAATACTGCTATTGATTATAAAGATACTAGAATTAATATTATTGATACTCCAGGCCATGCTGACTTTGGTGGAGAAGTTGAAAGAGTTTTAAAAATGGTTGATTCTGTTTTATTACTTGTTGATGCACAAGAGGGTGTAATGCCTCAAACTAAGTTTGTTGTTAAAAAAGCATTAGAATTAGGTCTTAGACCAATCGTTGTTGTAAATAAAATTGATAAACCTGCTGGTGAACCAGATAGAGTTGTTGATGAAGTATTTGACCTATTTGATCAAATGGGTGCTACTGAAGAGCAATTAGAATTCCAAGTTGTATATGCAGCAGCAAAAAATGGATATGCAAAAATGTCTTTAGATGAGCCAAATGAAAATATGATTCCATTATTAGATTTAATCGTGGAAGAAGTACCAGCACCAACAGGATCTGATGATAATGGTCTTCAATTACAAGTATTTAACTTATCACATGATTCATTTATTGGTAAAATTGGTATTGCTAGAATCTTTAATGGTACAATTTCTATGGGTGAAACTGTAACATTAGTAAAAGCTGATGGTGAGAAAGTTAAAGGTAGAGTTTCTAAGCTTATTGGATTTAAAGGACTTGAAAGATTAGATATTGATAAAGCTGGTCATGGTGATATTGTTGCTATTGCTGGATTTGAAACAATTGATGTTGGGGATTCACTTTGTGATCCTGCAAACCCAATGCCTCTTGATCCTTTACATATTGAAGAGCCTACTTTATCTGTAACATTTGCAGTAAATAACTCACCATTAGCTGGTACTGAAGGTAAATTTGTTACTTCTAATAAAATTCAAGAAAGACTTGATTTTGAGATGAATACTAATATTGCAATGAACTATAATCCAAAAGGTGATGCAGCATTTGAGGTAAATGGTAGAGGTGAATTACAAATTACAATTCTTGCTGAAAATATGAGAAGAGAAGGTTTCGAGTTCTCTATTTCTAGACCTGAAGTTATTGTAAAAGAAGTTGATGGTGTTAAGATGGAGCCATTTGAGCATTTAGTATGTGATATTCCAGATGAATTTTCTGGTGGTGTAATTGAAACATTAGGTAAAAGAAAAGCCGTAATGTCAAATATGGTACCAATGGGTAATGGTCAAACTAGAGTTGAATTTGAAATTCCTGCACGTGGATTAATTGGATATAGAAATGAATTCTTAACTTCTACAAAAGGTGAAGGTGTTATGAATCATTCATTCTTAGAATTTAGACCATACTCTGGAAGTGTAACATCAAGAATGAATGGTGCATTAGTTTCTATGGAGCAAGGTGAAGGTGTTGCTTATTCAATCTTTAGTTTACAAGACAGAGGTCAAATGTTTATATCTCCACAAGATAAAGTTTATGGTGGTATGGTAGTAGGTGAGCACGCAAGAGAAAATGATCTTGATGTTAATCCTGTAAAAGCTAAGCAGCAATCAAATGTAAGATCTTCTGGAGCTGATGAAGCTATTAAGATTATTCCTAAAAGAGACATGTCTTTAGAATTAGCTTTAGAGTGGATTGAAGATGATGAGATTGTTGAGATTACTCCTATTTCTATTAGAATTAGAAAAAGAGAATTAGATCCTTCAATGAGAAGAAGAGCAGCAAAACAAAAAAAGAATGCAGAAGCATAATAAAACAAAGATAGGAGTTAATTCTCCTTGTCCTTGTGGTAGTGGTGATAAATACAAAAAATGTTGTCAGCCTTACCATAAAGGTACTTTTCCTAAAACCTCAGAGCAACTTATGAGGTCAAGATATGTAGCATATATTATTTCTAATAGTGACTATATTATCAAAACAACACATATAAACAATCCAGATTTTACACCAGAAACTTTATCATGGTCAAATGATATTTTAGATTTTTGTAAATATTCAAATTTTGAAAAATTAGAAATATTAGATTTTATTGATGGAGATGAAGAGTCTTTTGTGAAATTTAAAGTACAGTTAACAGTTAATGGAAAAGATGAATCTTTTATTGAAAAGAGTAAGTTTTTAAAAAATAATAATATGTGGCAATATCACAGTGGAGAATTTTATGAATAAAAAAGATGTATTAGAACTAGAAAATGATCAAATAAAAGATGTTAGTGCAGAGATATTAGATCATATGATGTATCCTAGAAATTATGGAAAACTTGAAGAAGCACAAGGTATAGGTATGTGTGTAGATAAGAAAACGGGTGAATTTGTTATGCTATATATTAATGTGCTTAATGATAATGTAAATACAATTCAATTTGGTGCAAATGCTTGTCAAGATACGATTGTAGCAGGATCATTATTTACAGAGATGGTAAAAGGTGATACTCTTAAAAATGCAATAAGAGCTGCAGAACTTATGGATGAAAAACTAGAAGGTGCTCCTAAAAAACAACAAGCATGTTCAAGACTAGTACTAAGAGCATTTGATGCAGCACTTATTAATAGAGATAATCATAATAATGGTGTAGATGAAGAGATGACAACAATTGATTTAGTACAGAGTTGTGAAATTGAAGATGAGGTAGAAAAATAATGGAATTAAATAATATATATAAAGTAAAACATGAGCTTTGGTTAAAAGTTCTTTTTGCATCTTTTGCAATTAAAGATGAGAAAATAAAAAGTGAAATATATGAATTTTCACAAATACAATTTAGACATTTAAAATGGTTATCAAATGAATGTAAAGCTAATAATATAGCCTATGATTACAATAGATTTGAAATAGATATTAGGCAAGATACTCAAGCTCAATATTTTCAATATCTAATAAATGAAATTAAAATTTCAATGAGACAATATAAAGAAAATGTTTTATTTGCTAGAATTATTTCTGATGAATTTTATATGATGCAAAGACTTGAATCTTTATTAAAAAATTCAACTCAAATAGTAGAGATAACAGCTTTTAATAAAGAGCGAATTTATGAAAATAAAGAATTAGATAAAACTTCAACAGATGCATTTACAATTTTTCTTTTCGAAGAAACATATAAAGAATATGAACTGATTTTAGTATATAGTTATATGCAAAATTATACGGAAGAAACATTACTTTACAATGTATATCAAGATTTAATTGATGAGTCTTTATATCATTTGAAATGTTTTGGAAATATGTTAAGTAAAATGGGTATATTATCAGTTCCTCGAATTGTAATAGAATCTATTTATCAAAGAGAAGATATAGAACAATTTCTAGTTGATGGTATTGCAGAAGAAGAAGCTGCTAAAGAGGAATGTAGAAAGTTAGCTGAAGCTGTAAAAGATGAAGACTTATCACAATTCTTTAATTATATTAATTATCAAGAAAACTATCATATTGAACTTATGCAAAAAGCAATTAAGGTCTTAAAAGAAAAGTAATATGAAAATATTATTAGCACCCGCAGAAATAAAAGTAGAAGGTGGTGACCAGCCACCACTTTGTAGAGATAATTTCTCTTTTAAAGAGATATATGAAAATAGAATTGAAGTAATTAACAATTATGAAGAATTTATCAAAAAATCAACTCAAGAAGAATTATCTAAATGGTTTGGTATTAAAAAAACTGATGATGTTGTAAAATATTCAAAGTCTATTTTAAATAAACCAACTATGAAAGCGATTCAAAGATATACAGGTGTTGCTTTTGAAGCATTAGATTATAATAAGTTAAATAAGAATACACAAGCATATGTAGATGAAAATGTGGTATTATTTTCAAATATATTTGGAGCTATAAAAGCATCAGATTTAATTCCTGACTATAAATATAAACAAGGTTCAAAACTACCTACAATTGATGTAGAAAAGCACTATAAGAAATATCTAAAAGATGTATTAGATAATTTTTTAGGTGATGAGGTTATTGATATACGAGCAGGATATTATGATAAATACTATAAGCCAGTAGCAAATACAATTACCTATAAATTTTTAAAAGATGGAAAAGTTGTAAGCCATTGGGCTAAATATTATAGAGGTGAGCTCTTAAAACATATAGCACAAAATAACATTCAAAATTTTACAGAGCTTATGAATTTAGAAATTCCAAAATTAAAATTAGTAGAGATTCAAGAAAAGAAGAATATAAAAACTTTAATTATGGAGATTATTGATTAAGCTTTATTTACAGAGTTACTATAGTCATGTAGTTCTTTAAAGATAAAAGCTTCCATAATATCTTCAATATATCTCTGCATAGGAGCTATAAGTATTGCAATACCTTGTTCTTCAAAATTCCATACATGTTCGCTTGTATCTTTTACTATTAAAACATCTATAAAGTCATCTATTTCTTCATGTGTATTATAAAAAGATGTATTATGTACTCTTCCTTCATCAAAATCTAGTAAAACCCAACTTTTTGCTGAGTCTATTGCTGATATTTTTGCTTCTTCTTCATCATTACAATCAACAGGTATTAAAATTAACATAGTATTTCCTAATTTATTTTTTACATTATATTTAATCTAAACTAATATTTTAGTATGATTTAGGATATAATTAATAAATTTAAATTCAAGGGTATAGATGTTTACAGGTTTAATTCGAGAGATGGCTACGGTTGTTAATTATTCAAATAGTGTTTTAACAGTTATGGCAAAATATAAGCCAAAAATTGGAGATAGTATTGCACTTAATGGTGCTTGTTTAACGGCAATATCTATAGGTAAAGATACCTTTAGTGTTGAATTATCGCCTGAATCTGCAAAAACACTTGCAATGGAAAACTATAAAAATAAAGTACATATGGAACCTGCCATGATGATGGGCGATAGATTTGAAGGACATATTGTACAAGGACATGTAGATTGTGTTGGAATTATTAAGTCAATTAAAAATAATGGTAATTCAACGGATTTTTATATTTCACTACCAGAAGAATTTAGTAAATATGTTATTCCTAAGGGATCAATTACTATTGATGGTATCAGTCTTACAGTTAATGATGTTGAAAAGAATACTTTTAGATTAACAATTATTCCTCATACAATAAAAAATACATTATTTTTAAATTATAAAGTTGGATCTAATGTTAATATAGAGACAGATATGTTTGCTAGATATGTATATAATATGTTTAATAAAAAAAAGGATGAGCTTACTTGGTCAAAGGTTGATTCAATGATGGCTGCTTGGTAGGAGAAAGATATACTGAATAGTATTTTTTCACATTTGAGATATTATATGGTTTTATAATGGCTTCAAGATGATTAATTTTTTTAATTATTTCAATTACTCTACCTACTTTTAATCCCTCAAAAAAGATATTATCTAATCCATTTGTAACTACTTCATCCCCTATAGAAATATTATTCCATAAAGGGATAAACTTTATTAGTATATTTTGACTATTCTTTATACCATGAGTTATTCCTATAGCTTTCGTATCTCCAATAAATACTCCATAATTACATTTTTCATCTTGATTTAATATAGCTAAAGGTTTGTTTTTTTCTAATTTTACTATTCCTGCTGCTATATCATGTGAAATTAAACCATTTATTGACGTATCATTTTTTTCTAAGTCTAACCAAATTCTTGAATAATTATCTAAATTTTTGAAGTGCAATGATCTTGCTACCTTTATATTATCTTTCAATATATAATTTGCATTAAAATTATTTAAGTTTTTAATTTCTTGCTCTAAATTAAAAAGAGGGATGCTATTCATTTTATTTATTAAAACTTGTTTTTGTAGTTTTTCTATAGTTTGTGCTTGCTTAGTATATTGAGTGTAAGTATTTTCAATTGATAGTAGTTTTTGGATATAAATTTCTTTAAATTTATGATTTATATCCAAGAGCTTCTTTTCTATATCCTTATTAAGATTTAAAAGATAAAATCCTATAAAAAGAATAGAAAAAAGAAACAGAGATAATGTTTTATACATTAGAAATTAATTTTAATAATCCATCATCATCTAGTACTGCAGCTGTACCATATGCAACTGCTAATAGTGGTTCATCTGCAATTTTTACTGGTAAATTTACAATATCTCTAAAGTAAATATCTAGCCCTCTAATTAATGCTCCACCACCAGTAAGAACAATACCATTATCTACAATATCACCAGCTAGATCAGGTGGCATCTCTTCTAAAATATTTTTAACAGCAATTGCAATTTCTTTTAGAGGTTCTCTTAATGCTTCTTCAACTTCACTACTTGTAAGTTCAATTGTTGTTAAAAATCCAGATGCATCTCGGCCTTTAACTTGCATAGATAATTCTTCCTCTAAGCTTATGGCAGCACCAATAGCAAATTTAATATTTTCTGCAGTTCTTTCACCTATATAAAGGTTTGCATTTTGTCTTACATAATCAATAATAGCTCTATCAAATCTATCGCCAGCTACTTTTACAGACTTGCTTAGTACTAGACCACCTAAAGATGTAACACCTATTTCAGTAGTACCACCACCAATATCAACTACAACATTACCGTCTGGTGCATCTACAGGAATTCCAGCACCAATTGCAGCAGCCATTGGCTCTTCTACTAAAAATACTTCTCTTGCTCCTGCGCTTATTGCAGATTCTCTTACTGCTTTTCTTTCAACCTGAGTAATACCATGTGGAATACATATAATAATTCTAGGTCTTACAAATGATTTTCTGTTATGAGCTTTTTCAATGAAGTATCTTATCATTCTTTCCGTCATTTCAAAATCAGCAATTACTCCATCTCTCATTGGTCTTACTGCTTCAATATTCATAGGTGTTTTACCAATCATACGTTTAGCATCATTTCCAACAGCTAATATCTTATCTTTACCACTTCTATTATGTTGCACGGCAACAACAGATGGCTCATTGATAATAATACCTTTACCTCTAATTGAAACAAGAGTATTAGCAGTACCTAAATCAATTGCCATATCATTTGAAAATAGACCTACAAACTTATCTAAAAACATTATTTCTCCTTTTTATGCAACTTCAATTGCTTCTGATTTAGTAACCATATCTTTTGTTATAGTTATAGTATCACCTTTGAAGTCAGGTAATTCAAACATTATATCAAGCATGATATCTTCCAAGATAGATCTTAATCCACGAGCACCAGTTTTCCTTTGGATTGCTTTTGCTGCTATTTCTTTAAGTGCATCAGTTTCAAATTCTAAGTTTACATCATCCATCTTAAATAACTTTTGATATTGTTTTGTTAGAGAGCTTTTTGGCTGAGTTAATATATGTACCATATCATCTTCTGTAATCTCTTTTAGAGTTGCTATCATATGAAGTCGACCTATTAATTCTGGAATTAATCCATATTTTGTTAAATCATCTGGTTCAACTTGACTCAATAGATTTTTTTCATCTTTTTTTGTAATTTTAGTTTGATTAAATCCAAGAATATTACCACCTTGCCTTTTAGCAATAATATCTTCCATTCCATCAAATGCACCACCACAAACAAATAAAATATTCGTTGTATCAATTGAAATTGCATCTTGCCCTGGATGTTTCCTCCCACCTTTTGGTGGAACATTTACATTGCTTCCTTCAATGATTTTTAGCATAGCTTGTTGTACACCTTCACCAGATACATCTCTTGTAATCGATCTATTTTCACCCATTCGCGCAACTTTATCAATTTCATCTATAAAGATTATTCCTTGCTCAGCTTTTTGTACGTCACCATCAGCTGCCTGTAAAAGTCTTGTAATTACATTCTCTACATCATCTCCAACATAACCAGCTTCTGTTAAGCTTGTTGCATCAGCAATTGCTAAAGGTACGTCAAGATATTTTGCAATGGTTTGAGCTAATAGTGTTTTACCACTACCTGTTGGTCCTATTAGTAATACATTTGATTTTACAATTTGTGTATCATCTTCAGGAATATTTTTAAATATTCTTTTATAGTGATTATAAACAGCAACACTTAAAACTTTTTTTGCTTCATCTTGACCTACAATATATTGATCAAGGATAGCTTTTAATTCTTTAGGTGTCATAAGATTTTGTTCTGCTATTGTATTTGTTAATGATTGTTCATCATCTGTAGTTTCTTGATGTCCTTGTATAATATCATAAGCTGATTTTGCACATGATTTACAAATTGTTGCTTTATCTCCAGATATTACAGGATTTTCTTGAGCATCTATTGCTCCACAAAAGTCACATTTAACTTTATCCATATTAATTATTTCCTTGCAAAGGGGATACCCCTTTTTGTATTTAATACAAAGTTTGCTAATTGTTTTACAAACTTATTATCATTATCTTCTAAAATTTCTTTAGCTGTATCAGAAATTGGTTTACCAGAATCAAATATAGCTTTATATGCTTTTTTGATTGCATCAATATCTGATCTTTCAAAGTGTCGTCTTAATCCATTGATATTTAGACTTCTTAAGATTGCACGATTTCCTTCACATATACAAAATGGAGGAATATCCTGAACAACAATTGATCCACCACCAATCATTGCATATTCTCCAATTTTTGAAAATTGATGAATAGCACTCATTCCACCAATTACACAATTATTATCAATTTCGGCATGTCCTGCAATTGCACATGAGTTTGCAACAACAATATTATCACCTAATATACAATCATGACCTATGTGAACATGCCCCATAATTAAAGAACCATTACCAATAATTGTTTTATAACCACCACCAGCAGTACCAGTATTAATTAAAGTATGTTCTCTAATAGTATTTCCATTACCAATAATTAGTTTAGTTTCTTCTCCATCAAATTTTAAATCCTGAGGAATAGTACCTAAAACAGCATGAGGAAAAATTCTATTATTTTCACCAATAGTAGTACAACCATCAATTACACAATGACTTTGGATAACTGTTCCAGAACCTATAGTTACCTTTGAACCTATAGTAGTAAAAGCACCAATAGTTACATTATCTGCAATTTGTGCCCCATCTTCAACAATAGCAGTTGAGTGAATATTTATCATACTTATTTATCTACAATCATCGCTTTTAATTCAGCTTCAGCAACTAAGTTATCATCAACATATGCTTTACCATCAAGTACTATTAGTGTTTTTCTTAATTTTTTAACAGAAATCCTGTATTCAAGTTTATCACCTGGTTTAACTGGTGATCTAAATTTTGCACCATCGATACTCATAAAATACATAACTTTTGACTTAATCTCTTCATTTGTTAATCCACCACTTTTAAAAGCAAGAATTCCTCCTGCTTGTGCCATTCCTTCAAGTATCATTACACCAGGGTATATTGGATGACCAGGAAAGTGTCCTTGAAATACAGGCTCACTAATTGAAACATTTTTATATGCAACAATATCTTCTTTTTCTGTCATACTTGTAACTTTATCTACAAGTAAAAATGGGTACCTGTGGGGAAGAATTTCTTGAATTTCTACTACATCTAACATGATTTGTTTCCTAATAATAATTTTTATGCTTTTTGCATATTTATATAGGTATTATATTAGCTAGTTTTTAATTAATTTTGAATTATAGATGCGACATTAGCAGAGCTACCATGCTGTAGATACTTTCTTAGCTTTTTAGAATTTTTTAAAAAATCATTTTTATTAATAGTTTTATATTCTTTAAGAAGGTTCTGTACAGTAACATCTTCTTGTATGAATTCTTTATGAATGGCTTCTTCCCCCATATTATCAAAGAATATATTAGCCAAACCAATATATTTAATTTTTACTAAATTTTTAGCAATAAAATAATCTAGTGGTTTGGCTATATAATTTAATACAAAAGGGGTACCAATAATGGCAGCTTCTAAAGTTGCTGTACCACTACATATGAAAGCAAAATCAACTTCTTCTAAAGTATTATGAGTATTTGTAGAGATTGTAAAATTAGAAATATCTCCATATACCTCTTTGATATATTTACTTGTAAAATGTTGGGGAATAATAAGAATTGCTTTACTGTTTATTTTGGATACAAGTTCTCTATATATTGGCATTAACTTAGTTATCTCACCTTTTCTACTACCTGGCATAAATGCAATTTTACCATTATGAGATACTTCATCTTTAAAAATGTTAATTTCATCCAATAGTGGATGCCCTACATATGTAATTTTTTCTTTTTTTGAATAAAAGTCTTTTTCAAATGGAAGAATTGAAAGTAATTTATCACAAGTTTTTTCAATAATGGGAATTCTTTTTTTCTTCCAAGCCCAGGCTTGTGGAAGTATGTAATATATAATTTCCTTATCTGGATATTTTTTTTTAATTTTTTTAGCTAAAGGTAAGTTAAAAGCTGAATTATCCATTAGAAGTATTTTATCAGCCTCTTTAGCTAAAGTAGCCATTTCATTATTCAATTTTAAGAAAAATGGTAACCGTTTTATTGCATCTATAAATCCCATTACAGCGAGATCACTTATATCATAATTTGGAGTACCAAGTGATTTATCAAAGATACCTATTAGTTCTATATCATCTGGAAGATACTTAAGTAATTCTTTTAGGTGTAGATTTGATGAGCTTTCTAATGCGCAAACTAATAATTTCATATTAATACCTCTTTTACATCTTCAAATACTTTACTGTTACAAGTTATTTCTATTTTACTATTTGGAATAATATCCAATATAATAATACAAGATAAATCATATTTTCCATGAATTATTTTTTCTCTTAGTTTTTCTTCATTTTCAAAAGTTAATGGATTGTACATAAGCTCTTGAGTATTATTATATTTGGAGTTAGTTAGTTGGTTAAAAGTACTAATATCAATTATTTTAATTTCATCTCTATTTAAATAGTGAATATTGTTTTTGCTATATTCTATTCGTCCATTTGCCTTTTGATTATTAAGAGTTGAATAACATAAAAAATAAGATGGGATTACAACCTTTTCTACACATATGGATGCTGATATTAATCTATAATTTAAAAATCGTTGTTTAATTATTTTATAATTAATATTATTTGATTCGTTATAATTTCTTTGTGTATATACCTCTAATCTACTTTCAATTGACTCAGGTAAATTTTGATTATTGATTGGACTAATTAATTCATCACATAGTTTATTTTGTCCATCTCTTTGCATATTTAGTCCAAACATACATCCACAATAATTTTGTCTATACAAAGAATTTTCTTTTACATCTGCAGCTTGCAGATGCATTCCTTGACCAGATCTATAGTCTTTGAAAATAAATTGTATATTGTGTTCTAAGGCTAATTTATTACCTATAATCGATAATTTCTCTTGAGACTTTTTTGGACTAATAAGTAGTGTAGTAGTAAATTTATCATGACCTAACTCTTTAGCTTTTAGAATTGTAGTTTCTAGTCTTGTATCAAAACAAACCGTGCATCTATCAGCTTTTTCAGGTTCTAATTCTAGTCCTTTAACTTTTTTAAGCCATGAATCTAGATCGTATGGTCCTTCAATTAAGTTTATGTTTAATTTATTACAAGAGTATTGAACATCCAGAAGTCTTAACCTGTATTCGCTGATAGGATGAATATTAGGATCATAAAAGAAACATTCTATCTTTTCATTTGGGAAATCTTTTTGTAGTTGTTTTAAAAAAAAGTGGCTATCAACTGCACAACATATATGAACTAACAAAATATTCTCCTAAACAATTTTAAATAATATTAGCTATTATACACTAATAAAATATTAAAGGCCTTGTTGTGTTAAAATCAATATTAAAAAAATATTTATTAATTATAAGTGTATATGCATTGTTAATACAAGGGTGTGCAACTAAGCAAGCAAAAGTCTCCCAAAGTGCTACTATAATATTTAAAACACCAGTAATGAAATTTTATGATAAAGGTTTTGTCACAAGATATGATGAATATATACATTTACAAATTTTTAATATAGGAATGGTGGTATTAGATCTTAAAATATATGAAGATGAAGTTTGTAAGAGTAGCTTTGAGTGTTTAAATAATAAAGAATTTAATTTAAAATATTTAGCTAAAGATTATGATGATAAATTCTTATATAATCTATTTTTAAAAGATAATATAAGATTTAAAGATAAAACAAATAATATTTTTATAAAAGTTACAAAGGATTAAAATGAATAATAAATTTATAGGTGCACATGTAAGTGTAAGTGGCGGTGTTCAAAATGGACCTTTAAATGCTATGGCAATAGGTGCAAAAGCATTTGCTCTTTTTACTAAAAATCAAAAAAGATGGGAAGCAAAACCTTTTGATACAAAAACTTTAGATGCATGGTTTAAAAATTTAAGTGATAGTGGAATATTACCAAAGCATATTTTACCTCATGATAGTTATTTAATTAATCTTGGTCATCATGAAGAAGAAAAACTTATAAAAAGTCGAAATGCTTTTATAGATGAATTAGAGCGTTGTGATATTTTAGGACTAGACAGATTAAATTTTCATCCAGGTAGCCACTTACAAAAATTTTCTAAAAGAGCTGAAGACTATGATGATTTAATTTATGGTGCTGAACTAGAGTGTCTTGATGTAATTGCTGAATCTATAAATATAGCATTAGATAAAACAAAAAATGTAAAAGCAGTTATTGAAAACACTGCAGGCCAAGGTACAAATCTTGGATATAAATTTGAACATTTAGCACATATTATAGAAAAAGTAGAAGATAAATCAAGAATTGGTGTATGTATTGATACTTGTCATATGTTTACGGCTGGTTATGATATTAGAACACGAGAAGCTTATGATAAGACATGGGGTGATTTTGACAAAATAGTTGGTCGAGAATTTTTAATGGGGATGCATATAAATGATTCTAAGCCACCATTAGGAAGTCGTGTAGATAGACACCATAGTTTAGGTGAGGGTGAAATTGGATGGGATGCATTTTCATATATGATGAATGATGATAGAATGGATGACATTCCAATGGTACTTGAAACAATAGATGATACTATCTGGGATCAAGAGATTAAGAACCTATATTCATTAATTAAATAAACAAGTAATTCTTACTTGTTTTTTGTAACAGTTTGATACAAAAGACTCACTCATGCTATTCTTGTGCTATATTAATATCAAAATAAGTTTGTATTTACTTATAATAAGATATTATTAGTCAACTATGATCACAAAACTGTTATTTTAGGCAGTTTTAACAAGGGGAAAATATGACAGAAACAGCTATGACACATCCGTATTTTGGGGTGTTTGTAATGTTTGTACTTACGTTTGGTGCATTTATGGCAACAACAGCATTAGCAAGAATTGTTAGTAGAAAGTTTGCGCGACTTGATACTGAGAAGCTTAAGTGTACGCTATATGAATGTGGACCAGAGGTTACAAAACAACCAAATAGTATCTCGGTACAGTTCTACCTAATGGCATTATTATTTATTTTATTCGATGTAGAAATTGTATTTATGTTTCCATGGGCAATAGATTTTAAAGTATTAGGTTGGTTTGGATTTGTTGAGATGATCTTATTTATATTATTACTTGCAATAGGATTTATCTATGCATGGAAAAAAGGAGCCCTAGAATGGCACAGCATAAAGTAAATTATTTACAAGACGGTGGAGCACCAATTGTTCTAACTACAGTTGATAAAATTGTTAACTTTGGACGAAGTAATTCTCTTTGGCCAATGACCTATGGTTTAGCATGTTGTGCTATTGAAATGATGGCTTCAGGTGCTTCAAGATTTGACTTTGATAGATTTGGTACGATTTTTAGAGCATCACCAAGACAAGCAGATCTTATTATTGTTGCAGGGACTTTAACAAAAAAACATGCAGAATTCATGAGAAGACTTTATGACCAAATGCCAGATCCAAAATGGGTAATCTCAATGGGTTCATGTGCAAATACAGGTGGTATGTTTAATACATATGCAACAGTTCAAGGTGTAGATAGAATTATCCCTGTTGATATTTATCTTCCTGGTTGTGCCCCAAGACCAGAAACACTTCAATATGCAGTGATGCAACTTCAACAAAAGATTAGAAGAAATCCTGCAAATATGAGACAAAAAGCAAAAAGGTTAGTTTAATGAGAAAATATAGCCCAAAAAATGATGTACAACAAAAATCGTACTATACAGATAGATTTTATGTTGCACCTACATTAGATAAAGCTCCAGTATCAAATGATTCTACATTTGCAAGTGATTGTTCAAGTTTAGCTAATGTAGTAGAGATTAAAGAATCTTATATTCAAGCTGGTCATTTAGTAATTTATGTTGATTCGAAGGATAATGTAAAGGCAATTAAGCACTTAAAAGAAATTAGAGCATATAATTTTATGATGGAATTAAGTGCAATTGATTATGTATCTACTCAAAATGGTTTCGAAGTATTTTATGAAATGTTATCAGTGAGTAAGCATAAGAGAATTAGAGTTAAGTGTTTTGTTGGATGTGATGATGCAATTGCTTCTGTTGAACCTTTATTTAGAATGGCTGATTGGTCTGAAAGAGAAATGTACGACATGTATGGAATTACGATTAAAAACCATCCATATATGAAAAGAATTCTTATGCCAGATGATTGGCAAGGACATCCATTATTGAAATCTTATCCTTTAATTGGTGATGAAGCGGCACAGTGGTATGAAGTGGATAAAATATTTGGAAAAGAAGCTAGAGATATTGTAGGACCTGAATTAAGAGATGCAGCTCAAGTAGAAAGATATGATACTCAAAGATTCTCAAGATTAGGACACGAAGTACCAAAAGGTACTGATATTACTACAAATGAACCAGAAACACCTATTAGATATCAAGAAGAAGGTGGAGTACAATTATTTGGTAAAAAACTAGTTACTCCATTTGATGAGATAGAGACAAAACATTTAGAAGAGAGAAAATAATCCTATGCAACAAATAAATAGATTAAAACCATTTTTCGAAAATATTACATTTGATAGAGATGACAACACTATGGTTGTTAACTTTGGACCACAACATCCATCTGCTCATGGTCAGTTAAGATTAGTACTAGAACTGCAAGGTGAAGAGATTACTAAAGCATACCCAGATGTAGGATACTTACATAGAGGTATGGAAAAAATGGGTGAGAATATGATTTATAACGAATTCTTACCTACTACTGATAGAATGGATTATATTGCAGCAACATCAAATAACTATGGATATGCATTAGCCGTTGAAAAGTTAATTGGTGTTGAAGCTCCTAGACGTGCAGAAGTTATTAGAACAATGCTTCTTGAAATAAATAGAATTATTTCTCATTTATTCTGGCTTGCTACACATGCGCTAGATGTTGGTGCTATGTCTGTATTCTTATATGCATTTAGAGAAAGAGAATATGCAATGGATCTTATGGAAGATTATTGTGGTGCTAGACTTACGCATAGTGCAGTTAGAATTGGTGGTGTACCATTAGACTTACCAAATGATTTCATATATAATATGGAAAAATTTATGGTAATACTTACAGAACAATTAGAAGTTTATGAAGGACTATTAAATAAAAATAGAATCTGGAGAATGAGACTTGAAAATGTTGGTGTAATGTCTCCTGAAATGTGTGCACAATGGGGTGTATCTGGTATCGCTCTTAGAGGTAGTGGAGTAAAATGGGATTTAAGAAGAGAAATGCCTTATGGGTTATATCCTGAATTAGATTTTGATGTTCCTACATCTGATAAATGTGACTCATATGGTAGATACCTATGTACAATGCAAGAGATGAGAGAATCAATGAAAATTCTTAAGCAACTTGTACCTATGTATAAAGAAAGTGATACTCAGTTAATGGCAAATTCTCCAGAGTATATTTCTTGTACTAAAGAAGAGATGATGACTCAGAATTACTCTCTAATGCAACACTTTGTACTTGTAACACAAGGTATGAGACCACCTGTTGGTGAAATTTATGTAGCTACTGAATCTCCAAAAGGTGAATTAGGTTTCTATATTAACTCTGATGGATCACCTTATCCATATAAATTAAAGCTTAGAGCACCAAGTTTTTGGCATACTGGATTATTACAAGACTTATTACCAGGACACCAATTAGCAGATGTTGTTACAATTATTGGTAACTTAAATATTGTATTTGGGGAGATTGATAGATAATGAAAAGATATGACTTAAGACCATTAAAAGATAATTTCTACGATAGAATGCTTGAACTTTTAAGTACGGATATTAAAGAAGATGAGAATGCAATATTTTTATTTGAAATTGGTGATTTTTCACCAATTCAAAATGTAGCTGACCTTATGAAAGAAAATGAATATACATTAATGAATTCATTAAAATTTAATGAAGTTGACTGGACTGTAGTAATTAAAAAAACAAAGCCACAAGTGGCTGCAGTTGAAGCAGTAGAAGAGTAAAAATATGTCAAAAATATATTTTTCAGTATGGCATGATGAGGTTATTGATAATCGTGGTGTAAGCGATGATCAATTAGCTGAATCTTCTCATAAATTACCTGTCACTTTTGACTCGAGTAGTGATACAAAAGCATTTGTAGGTTGGGATGGATTTGCATTATTTAATGATGATGTAGATGTTGTTCAACTTGCAGTTAATTATGCTAGACAATATCAAGAATACTCTGAGGCATGTGGTAGATGTGCTCCTGGTAGATGGGGTGGTAGAATACTTTATGATTTACTTGATAAGGTAGGTCGTGGTGAAGGTGAATTATCTGACTTAGATCATTTAAAGGAAATTGCCTCAACTATGACTGTTACAAGTAAATGTGAAATTGGTAAAACTGTTCCTGTTCCTCTTATGCAAATGATTGAATATTTTGAATATGAGTTCATAGAATGTATCAGTAAGAAACAAAAATCTAAATGGTATGGAATAGATGATAGTAAATACATAGCAAATGTAACTGCTCCATGTACAGACATGTGTCCATCTCATGTTGATATCCCTGCATATATTGAAGGTGTTAGAGATTTAAATTATGAAGATTCTTTAGTTTCTACAAGACAAACTATGCCATTAGCACATACGTGTGGTAGAGTATGTCCACATCCTTGTGAAGATGCATGTAGAAGAACAAATTTAGATGAATCAATTTCTATTATGGAATTAAAAAGAATAGGTGCAGACTGGGAAACAGATCATGCACTAGATTGGTTCCATCCAACTAAACCTCAAAAACCAAGAAATGATGGTAAAAGGGTAGCCATTATTGGTGCTGGACCAGCTGGATTAACGGCTGCATATTATCTTGGATTAGAGGGTATTGATGTAACTATTTTTGAAGAGTTACCAGTACTTGGAGGAGAGGTTGCAGTAGGTGTACCTGAATATAGAATGCCAATTGATAAGTATAATAAAGATATCCAACTAGTTACAGATTTAGAATCAGTTACAGTAATTCCAAATCATAGAGTATCAGCGGATAGATTAAAAGAGATTGAGCAAGAGTTTGATGCAACATTATTAGGATTTGGAGCTAGACTTTCTAAGAAAGTTAGAGCAAATAATGAAAATACTAAAATGGGTGGATATTGGGGTGCAATTGAAATGCTTGATAAAGTAAATCTATGGCACAAGTATGATATTGGATCACCAGCATCAAATGAACTTAAAGATAAGACTGTAGTTTGTGTAGGTGGTGGATTTACATCTATGGATGTTGTAAGATGTTCAATTAGAGAAGGCGCTAAAAAAGTTGTAATGCTTTATAGAAGAGATGAAAAGACTATTATTAGAAATACAACTCTTGAAGAATATACAGAAGCTGTTGAAGAGGGAGTAGAATTTATATTCCACTCAGCAATAGAAGAAATATATGATGATGGTAATAATATTACAAAATTAAAAGTAAATACTTTTGAACTTGTTCCTGATCCAAATGGTGGCAGAGCACAGCTTGTTAAAATAGAAGGCGGAGATATGGAAATAGATTGTGATTATTTAATTCCAGCTGTATCACAAGCATTAGATTTACAGATCTTACCAGAAGAATGGAATATAGAGATGACATCATGGGCATCTATTATGACAAATGGTAAAGATTATATGACAAACAGACCTGGACTATTTGCTGCAGGAGATTGTGAATATGGTCCAATGACAATTGTAAATGCAGTTGGTCAGGCTAAAAGAGCAGCTTCTGTAATATCTAGGTATATATATTCTGGTGAAATTTCTTTAACTGATGATGAAATTATGGAAGATCACTTTAATAGATTAAAGGTTTATAACAAGAAAGAAAAAATTACTGGATGGATGCCAGGACTTCCTAGGGAACATAGTGAAAAACTGGATACAGAGGTAAGAAAATACAATAATAAAGAAGTTAATCTTGGATTTACTGCAGAAGAAGCGCAAGCTGAAGCTGAAAGATGTATGAGATGTTATTATATTGGGATGGTGTCAGTATGAGTGAACGAATAATACACAGAGGTAAAGCCTTAACAGTTACTATTGATGGTAAGTCATGTAGTGGTATCTATGGTCAGACAATTCTAGAAATAGCTAGAGAAAATGATATATATATTCCAACAATGTGTTATCTAACAAAAGTTTCACCAATTGCTTCATGTAGAATGTGTGTGGTTGATGTAGAAGGTGTTGACGGTGAGATTTTATCTTGTCAAGAAAAAGCTGTTGATGGTGCCGTAATTACTACAAATAATGAAGAGTTATTTCAGCACAGACAAAATATAATGAAACTATATGATGTAAATCACCCATTACAATGTGGTGTATGTGATAAAAGTGGAGAATGTGATCTTCAAAATAAAACATTAGAATTTAAAGTAAATTCTCAAGAATTTACAACTAAAGATATGGCAAGAAAACAAAAAAAATGGGGAGTACTTTCGTATGATCCATCTTTATGTATAATGTGTGAAAAATGTGTACATACTTGTAATGAAGTAATAGGTACAGCTGCATTATATATTAAACCAGGTGGTTATAAATCTACAATAGATATTAAGATGAGTAGATGTGAACAATGTGGTGATTGTATATCTGTATGTCCAGTAGGTGCATTAGTTTCAACTGATTATAAATATAGTGCAAATGCGTGGGAATCTACACAAATTCCATCATCGTGTGCACATTGTAGTTCTGGATGTTCTTTAACATATGATGTAAAAACTATTAGAGATGAAAATTGTGAACAGAAAACAAAAATCATGAGAGTTAAAAATGAATTTGAATTTGCTTCATTATGTGGAGCAGGTAGATTTGGATTTAATTTTGAAAATACTAATAGTGGAAAAAATCAAATTG